>JAKUQE010000113.1 GCA_022450395.1 Dehalococcoidia bacterium
AATGACCTTAACCTCTCGGCGTTCCAAAGTCTGGGTTGTCGCCGTTGATTTTCTCGCCGCTTGTCCGAATAGGAGTGGCCGCGCAGCCATTCCGCGCTAAAACGGCTAGCGTGGCTATCATATGCCCACACGATATCCACGCCGCCATCTTCCGCCAATGCTATAGATTTAGGACTAATGTCCCGTGGAATGGAAGCGGTGTCCAAAATGCGTTGGCCGCTGGAGTGACGGCAGTCCGAACAAGGGCAATTGTCCCGCAACCAGATGTAACGAAATGCGCCGAGATGGCCATCTGCCCAAGACATTCCTAGGTCCTGCTGTCGCCGATGCAGCTCGGTTACGGCGCCGGGCAAGCGATGTTGTGTCGTCATGCGAATCCTCCATAGGTTTGAGCGTTCAGTAGTACGCTACCGAATGTTCCAAATGATGCGACCAAACTGGAATGCGCTACGTGGAGGCCAACCATTATTCCCAGGCCACGGCTGACACATAACCTATGGTCGTGTTACATTTATCTAAACCTAGACCACGGCCCGAATGGCCGAAGGAACCGCTGGCCACTCGAATTCGCCTATTTTTATCACCCGTATGAGTTGTGTCTGCCTCATCAGTTCTTCGGGACTATGTGATATACTGGTGACAATATATTCCTGAAAAATAAAGCATGAAAAATATAGCATATATATGGTGGTATGACAACCGGTTGATAGGAGTTGCTGATATGCCGTCTTGGAACTTCATCACCAATCACGGTGCTATTCTGATAATCGTGTCCCAGCAGCGGAAGATCACCGCTAGAGAGATTTCACAGCAGCTTGGCATTACCGAGAGGGCTGTGCTAAGGATTGTCGCCGACTTGGACGATGCAGGCTACATAACCAGGACCCGACAAGGCCGGACCAATACCTATATTGTGAACCAAGAACTACCCCTTCCTGGACCACTCTTAAAGGATATAGCCGTGGGGGATTTGCTGGATATTCTAGAGACCAGCTCCCCAGAGTCAAAGTGATAGACTCCGGCCTTTAAACCAGGCAGGTCACCACACACTAGGTACAGCTCGATGTGATATAGCGCACCCGTGCAGGCCGCCGCCCTTAACAGAATCTCTCCCGACGCCGAAAACGGTCACCTTCTGGAGAACATCCCCACGCCATGGGCCAAGGCGAAGCCGGAGGAGCGGCATGCCATCCTTAGCGGCTTCTTAGAATGTGTCTACGCCGACCTGAAGGAGCCTGCCTTGGTGGTCGGATCAAGCCCAAGCCGCAGTTCATGGGATTTTAAAATTTATGGGCACTGGCTCAGACCCAAATGTGTCGTTGGGAAACAGAAACTCCGAGCCTGAAAAAGGCTCGGAGTTTGAACTAACAGGTTGGTGGAGACGGGGGAGGAATGATAATGGCTAAAACAAACCGCCGATACCGAGGCGTAGGCAAATACATGCCAAACCTGGACCGAACCGGTAGCCACCAGGCTGGCGAAGAATACGGCCACCACGGCGAGGAAGATCTGGTGGGTTATCACCAATCTGCGCCGGTCGACGCGGTCGGCAAGAACTCCCGCCCAAGGACCGATAACCAGGGTGGGTAAGCCTCGCAATCCAGCAGCGGCCCCAGAGAGGGAAGCCGATTCGGTCAGGCTCCAAACCAGCCAGCTCAAGGTGATGAACTGAAGCCATAAGGCCAGATTGTCGAAGATGCTGCTGGCCCAAAGCAACCGGAAGTCGATGTTTTTCAGCGAAGAGAAAGTGTGAAGACGGGGGCGCCGCCCGGAGCCCATGTGGCCGGCGGCATCGGCGCCAACCCGTCGTTGCTCTGGGTCCATCAGAGCGGTCTGGTCAAGGCTTGCTGCCCCACTTGCCAACTAATGCCCAAGCGGAAGGCATCACCAGAGAAGCGACGTACAATTTCGCCAAGTCTCCTAGGATGAATGGATACAGTCCGAACTCCAGCACCTTATCGTTGGGCACGAAAAAGGATAGTTGCAGCAGGCCGGGAACGTACAAGACGATGTTGCCCGCGCCCATTGCCAGTAAGATCCATACCCTCCGGTCCCAGCCTCGTTCGCACACGTAGCCGACGACAAACGCCGCCGGTATGAAGCCGATAATGTATCCGCCGGAGGCAAGGTTCCAGACCAAGCCGGCCGAACCCGTGGAAAAGCCAAGAATGTGTCCGCCCGCGTTAGCCTGAAATATAAAATCAGAGCCGCTCCCGCCGGCGAACACAGGAAGCACGCTGCCCTCCACTAGGTACAGGCCAAGGGCCGCCGCGCCCCGCCAGCTACCCAAAGTTGCCCCGGTCAGTAGCACCGCCAATGTCTGGCCGGTGATGGGTACCGGAGTGAAGGACAGGTGAATGACAAACCGGGCCATGAGGGCGGTGAACAAACTGAATCCGACTATGAGCAAGATGTCCCGCGTTATCCGGCGGCTGAGTTGGCTCGCCGGTAGCAAAGCGTCGATCAGCGTGGCTGATTGTGTCTGGGGGTACAACTCGGACCTCCTCTAGCTGGCCGGGTCTCTGGCCTTGCCAGGGTATACCGTGTTAAACCGTCCTGTAAACCAGGCTTCCGGCCAGAGAGGGCAGTTCTTATGGATAACGGTGTAGGAGGCAAAGGGGCGGTAGCCGAGAGCCGCCCACGACTCTAGAAATGGCAGCGACCCGTGGCCGCCTGAATTATGTGGACATGACCCAGGGCCTGGTACTGGGACTTAAACCCAAGCCCGAGTTTCTACCGCTCTTCAACCTGGGTGAACCCGTCACAACGGGAGACTCGGAGTTAGTTACTGGGGGGATGGAGCAGAGTTGAACTCCACCAGCAACACGGTCTGGCGGTGTTGGTTGCGATTAGTTGGGCAGGGGGACTGCGAACGCTTGGGACGTTCAGCAGCCGGTATTAATTTCATCTCGTAAACTCCTACGGCTGCAGGATCTCCCGCCGGGACAGCCGCTCCACCAAGGGCCGCATGCCCAGCTCTCTAGAGATGTCCATCGACTCCTCACACAGAAGTACGCTGACAAAGAGACAGTAGCCTAGCGTGTGGAGCTATGAACCAGAACAGTAGAACTGAGGCTAGATTGCTAAGCGGTAAAGGACTGTCGGCGATTGCACTTGGAGGCGAAATACAACTTCTCCCGACGACCTAGTGCATCCGGATCGTTAGGGTGATTCGCGGGTCGCGATCACCAGCCGCAATCGCTTCAACGGCGTATCGAACGGCTGGTGCACTTCGACGCTAAAGCCGCCGTCTTCCAGGAGTGTTTGGACTTCCGGTAGAAGAAACGTGAGGTAGTACATAATGAAGGGCGGCTTTATGACCCAATTTCGCAGGTGCATCGCCGCATTGAACGCACGGCTGAACCAGTAGACTTTCGACCACTTGGGAGGCATTTCGCGGGTTACAAATACGAATCTCCCGCCGGGCTTCAATGCCCCGGCGATCTGACGGATCAGTTGCGGTTCATCTTGACGTAAGATATGGCCGAATGCGCCGAAACACACGGCTAGATCAAAATTGGCACCGAAGGGCATATCCAGCGCGTTGGCTCGCACAAACTCAAGATGAGCATCGCCCGGCGCGGACGGGGTAGTAGAGCGCGCAACCTCGAGCATGCCCGCGCTCATATCTATACCCACCATGCGGCCGCAGCAAAGCGGCCTCAACCACTGCATGGCAGCGCCCGTGCCGCAGCAAACATCAAGAAGAGAACTGATTGGCGCAGATCGCTGAAGTTGCTCGTTAACCACCGAAAGAACCGATCCGGGAGTACGAAAGGGCGTATAGTCAAATTTCCGCGCCAGTAAGTCGTAGCCCCGTTCAGTTGAGGATAGCCACTGCTTGGCTAGTTCAATAAACGACGGCCCCTTGCGATGAAACATCACCCTTTAGTCACTCAGTTGATTTTGGGCAATGCCCTGCATCTCGTGCCGCAAGACCCCAACACTATGGCCGCTTTCTTACTTCGAGGAAGAGGCCTTCACCACCGATGTCACATGGGACGGAGCGACCAAGCGGTAAAGGACGGTAGGCGACTGCACTTGGCGGCGCGACACAACTTCTCCCGACGACGTGAGCAATTCCAGTGCACCAAATGCTTGGGTCTCGGTGAGCTGAGCTCGTCGAGAAATACCTCGGAGGCCTAACGTGGCATCCCCTTCGAGGGCGGCTTTTACGGCAACCAGATACTCTGTCTTTGGAGGAAGCTTGTTGAAACGCTTCGACAATGACATCGAGATTTCCTTTATGAATTATCTTGCACAGGAGAACGTGCGAACTGGAGGTAGTAGTTGATACCGTCGTCGCCCGGCAAAGCGATCATTCCTATGGGTGAACGGAAGCCCCACCAGATCCCCCGGAACTCGGGCCGTGTTGCTGGCCACCTCCGAAGAAAAAACCACCTGGGCTTGGGCCATGCTCTGGGCCTTCGCGACCCGTAGGGTTGGAGTCCCCTGATTGTCCCCACTGTTGGCGATCTCTAGAGAAGAAGCCTGCGGTGAAAAAGCCGTATGCGTCCTCAGGATTCAGGAGAACCGACTTGGCCTCGACTGCTCCGTCTAGACCGGGTTCTCCGATTATTGTCACCCGCATTCCCGGCTGCAAGTCAGGCAGCGTTCCTTCCGCAAATTTCCGGATCTTAGTGTCCGCCTGGATAGCCGCATTTACCGACCCCTGGGCTGTATTTAACGTCATAATGTCACCGTCCACTTCCGCAATGACGCCGTTCAGGCCACCTTGATGGGATCGGTTACCAAAGTCCTGGCGAACCGAGTATGCCTCCTGAGGTAGCGCCTCCCCGTTCTGGGTCTTGCCGAATGCCACTCCACCGGCAAAAACGCCACCAAATGCGCCTCCCATTACCAGAGCGACCGCTATGAATAATATGAATGGTTTCGTCATCTTGAGGCCTCCGAATTTGTTCTTGACTTCTGAGTCCCTCGTTTTCTTTGCTATAGTGCCGGACTGTTGGGTTGAACGGCCTACTGGGTGGACTCCGGAATTGCCGTAGATGGCGACTCGAGCAGGTCGTCACTTCCCTTGTCGATGAAATCCTGCACTGAAGATTCGCCCATAACAACGTAATAGTCGGATTTGGAGGATTTCACCACAAACCCCTTCTCTTGATCATATTCCGCCCCGATTTGAAGGACGAAATCACCTGAGCCACTGTCGTCATTTTTGGTGCTTATCGTTAGCACGGCGATGGGCTCTTTGAGACCGTATGAGTCCAGCTCTTCTTTGCCTAGCGGGCGTAACAAACGCAACGAAGAGGCTCTCCTCGCCAACGACTGCGCTTTGGTCTGGTCTAAGGTTCCTTGGATGCCATCTCCCACCAATGTCCAATCTCCGCTTTCTTCTTTTTCGAGCCGCAACCCTCCGCTGCCGTTTTCCAGTGTAAAGGCCAACACACGGTCCTGAGGCACTGAGAAATACACTGGATCGACCCACGCTGCCGCTTCGGCTGAGGCGTCGAAGGCGGAGAGGGACGCAGCCACATATACCTGGTCTCTCCCGTCGGCCCTCACATGCGCGGAACGGCCCCGAGGTGATGTCCCTAGGTAGAGTTTGTAGCGGTTCCCACCGACGGTCTCCACATCGATAACACGCTCAAAGTCGTCATCAGCTACTTTAAGCCGTGAATGGCTCCCTTTAGTCTCCGCCACCAGTGAGGCGGTGGTGATAGGAACAACCAGGCTTAGGAAGTCGGGAAATTTATCCTTGAGGCACGGATAGTCATCTGCGTCCGGCAATACACATCCCAACGCGCTTCGCGCCAACCGGATGGAACGGCCCTCGGAGTCGGTGATGGTGACGCCTATTACGTCGACTTCCTTGAGTCCGGGGAACATCTTTTCAATACCCGACCCGGAAGACGCTGGCCAAAAAACGACGATGAGGAGAACGGCCTGCAGCCCCATGAGCCCCGCCAAGACTTTGTTCTTCGTCGTCATAACGCTTCTCCATCATCGACTAAAAGCATCGGCGTTTCACTACGTTGCCGCACGCTCCAAACCACGCCCAGAACAATTAGGGCCAACAAGGCCACGCCATAGTTCAACGCTTCCCACATCGTTTGCTCTTTCTCATCTAGTGGCTTAAGGAGCCGGGTGTTTGTTCCCCGAGAGCGAAGGCTGAGCAAGTCTTCATCCTCGGCCAGCCAGTCCACCGAGTTCTGGAGGAATTGCAAATTCAGGAGGTATCGGTCGGCGGAAAGGCTGCGCGAAAAATTCAAAACGGTGTCGTCCAAGAATTCGGCGCTACCGATGACCACCAGGCGCGAGGACTCGGGTGATGCTTCGATCGGCGTCTGAAGCTCAGTCTGCTCTGTACTTTCACCTCCTTCCTCGTCCGGCGAAGGTGGAGGCTGACCCTTAAAAAAGCTGTCAAAGGATCCCCGAATACTGACTGCCAAAGCCCTGGATTTCTGTTCACCCTCCACTGGAAATCCAAATTCAGGGTAGGCGGCCGAGTTCGGCTGTACGTTGATAGAGCTGCGGAGCCAGGACTCGTCTGTTGACCGCAACAGAGTCACCACGTCTCGATCTTGATTTTTCACCTGGTCAATCTCTAAAGGCGCCGCCCATTGAAGAGTGATGGCCGGAAGATCGGAAGTGATTGGGCTCTCCTTAGCCATGCCGTCCCGGCGGATGTCCACGAAGAATGGATAATCGACTCGTTGAATCTCCTCCACGCTGAATCTTCCAACCCTGCGTTCCACACGGGCAGGGAAAGGCTCGTTCTGGGGGTCCATCACCAGGGCATCGCCTACCTCCACGCCGTAGCTAGCCAGCATTTCTTGGAGTCCGTCCTTCGAATCTTCTATGGCCAGACCCCCTCTAAACATTGCGGGAGAGAGCTTATAACGCCCAGCGGCCACGACGACCGCGCCGCCACGCATGAGGAACTGGTCGATAGCGAATCGCTGTTGGTCATTCATTCCCTGTGGGGCGATAACCGCGAGGACGTCGACACTGGCTGGTACGCGGCCATCGGTCAGGCTAACGTTGGACACATTGTAGTTTTGAGCAAATTGATCGCGCACCAAGTTAAAGCTGGAAATCGAGCGAGGGGAACCGCCGGCGGGCCCTGCTGGAGGTTCCTGTGCCGGCAGCCACAGACCGACGGTCTTGAGAAAACCAGGGACAGCGCGTCTGATGGAGGTGTCGATGGAAGAGCGGATATCGGCTTCGCTCATCTCACCCGTGGGATAAATTAGAAAACTCTCCTCACCGGTGTCGAGCACCATGTGAAGATAGTAGGAATCAGGAGAGAAGAGTGACACTGGATAGGCGCGTAGCCCGTATTTCTCCGCCAGGGATTGTCGCGTGATTCCAATCCCTACGGCATCGGGATCCACGACTTCAAAGATGAAGCCTCCTCCGGCCCCCTGCTCAATTTCGTCGCCGACGGTTTCGATTTGCCGGACGGCCTCCGTTAATGAATCAGGGAGCGTCTCAGGAGTAACGTATAAGGTGAGCCTAAGCGGCTGTTCAAGAGAAGCCAAGACCAAGTCCAGACTTTGAAAGCCGGAGACCACACGCTTTATGGAGCTCGTGAGGTCGAATTCCAAGTTTCGCAGCCGAACGTTCGGCTGACCTCTACCTTGGTCCTCTATCTCGATCAGGTCGTTGAAATTCAGCGTGACGAACTGGTCGCCGTACCGGATCAATATGTCAAAGTAGGAGTTGATCACCGAAGTTTCATAGCGCTCGGCGATGCGGAATGGCGTAGGCCGAATTCCATAAACCTGATTTGCCTCTCTTTCCAACTCCTCTTCATCTCTAGGGTCCACCACCTCGGCCTTAATCTTGCCCCCCGAGGCGATCTCGTATTCTCGCATCAGGTCCTTGATGTTGGGCGTTAGGGGCGCGAGCAACGGGTGAGTCCGATCGCTGATATACGCCCTCAACACCAGCGGTTCTTGCAGGTTGCGGACCAGATCTTTAGTGGCGCCGGACAAACTGAACTGCCCCTGGGAAGTTAGGTCGACGCGTAGGATCGACAGAGGGAAAAGCCAAAGGTTCAAAATCACCAGGTTCCCGGCGACCAATGCAACCGTCATGATGGTGTTGCGGCGGTACTTCGCCGTTTGCAAGCCACGGCCCCAACGCTTCATGTCCAAGGACGTAACGTTGAGCAGGACAAAGATCGTCGTTAGGGAGAGATAGTAAACCAGGTCCCTTAAGTCGATTACGCCGCGCTCAATACTTTGAAACCGGCTGCCTATCCCAACCGCCTGGAAAACCGTTGACAGCCTGTCGCCAACGAATTGATTTAGATCGCCGGTCCCGACTAAATAAAGAATCCCACAGATCAAAACCGTGATGATCAGCGCCACTATCTGATTTTGGGTCCGTGAGGAAACGTATAGTCCTATGGCGGTGTAAGCCGAAGCCATCAAGACAGCGGCAAGATATCCCCCTAATACTGGACCCCAATCGAGATCGCCAAGAATGCTGACGGTAATTACCAAGACAAGGGTCAAAGCCAAGGCCAAGACGATCAGGGCCATTACCGCGATCAATTTACCCAGGACCAGTTGAAGCCGGGGGACCGGTAGGGTAAGCAGGATCTCCAGAGTTCCAACCCGCTGCTCCTCGCTCCACTGACGCATAGTCAAGGTTGCCACCAAGAAAATCATCACTATGGGCATCCAGCGGAACATCGGACGTACGTCGGCGATGTTTCTGGCGAAGAAAGTGTCGACCCAAAAGAACAGGAATAATGTAAGGGAAAGGAAGACCCCAACGAAGATCAGCGCCAAAGGCGAACCGAAATAGGTGAGCGTCTCCTTGCGCGCAAGTACGATCATCGGTCTCCAGTTTCCAATCATTGTTCATCCTCGACATCTGCTTCGTTTATCCCGTTTCCTCCTTCGGAGACCAGTTCGTTAAATACGGATTCAAGGGTTCGGACCTCACGCCGAAGTTCCCGCAAGGGCCAGTTATGGGTCCGCGCTATGTCAAAAACCGCGGGCCGTAGATCCTCCGGATTGTTACCTGTGATCCGGTATTCCTGGCCATCGGCTGTCTGACGGTACTCTAGCTCCTGCACGCCATTCAGATTCCACAAATCGTCCGCGACGTCAGTGAACCCTTGTTGAAGCACCAGAATTGTTGCCGCTTGGGAAGAGAGTTCGGACAAACGGGCATCTACCTTTACTTCTCCGTTAAGCAGGACGATCACCCGGTCGCAAACGGCTTCTACTTCAGAGAGAATGTGGGTCGAGAGCAATATCGTGCTTCGCTCCGCCAAACGGCGAATGAGGTGACGAACTTCTATTATTTGAGTGGGGTCTAACCCCACAGTCGGCTCATCGAGAATTAAAAGCTTCGGTTCATGCAAGATAGTCTGAGCGAGGCCCACACGTTGCCTGAATCCCTTGCTTAGCTCGCTGATGGGCCGGGTCAAGTGGTCTTCCAACGACGTTGCGCGCACTGCTCTACTTATAAGCGCGGGCCGGTCGGAGGCCGGTATCTGGCGAAGGCCAGCCATCATTTTGAGGTGGGCCTGAACCGACATCTCCGGGTACAGCGGCGCGTTCTCTGGCAGGTAACCGATACGTTCCTGAACCGCGAGCGTATCGGTCATAACGTCCAAATCATCGATCAACACCTCACCTTCGTCAGGCTGCAGGTAGCCGGTGAGCACTTTCATTAGCGTCGTCTTCCCAGCGCCATTGGGTCCTAGGAGCCCAACTACCTCCCCGGCATCAACTTGAAATGAAACATCCTCCAATGCCAGGATGGGGCCATAGGCCTTGCATATGCCCTTAGCTTCGATCACAGCCGTCCTCCAACGCATACAAACTCCGGGGCTCTCGAACAGTCGTCTCGATTCTATACGTCCCACGGACAACATCGGTTTTCCTAGGGACACCGATCATCGGCCCAAGGTCTCTCGGATCCTGACAAATAGATCGCCAGTCACGATGCAGGAAGCAATCACGTTCTTCATATCGTTCTCACGACCCTTGAGGTTCCCTCCCGGCCATTCCGGCTCCATGGTACGCGGATCTGGCTTGCTCACTTGTGCAGAATAAGCCGTAAACGCCTTCTTGCCTCAGGGCAAGTAATCCTGGCGACTGAGGTCTATAAACCGGTGGTAGTCCTGGATGGCCTTCTCATCCTGACCCAGGCTGCCGTAGGAAAGCCCCCGTCCGGTATCTAAATCGGGATTTTGCGGGTCAAGGCGAATGGCCTCGCTCCAGTCCTCCGCTAAACAGCCAAGGCCACCAGACCTCTATCTCCTCTATTTCCAGATACCGTGGATTCTGTTTTTCGGTTGGGTTTGGTGGCAAACACCGGAGTGGGGGAATCTCAGGGTTGGCGGGAGTTTCGCGTCGGGACGTTACGGCGTGACTTACTTCTCGAACTCTCTGGCGGGCAACGATTGCAGGTACAACCAAATAGCGTCCAATTCGTCGTCGGTCATCTGAGTGAACCTGTTCCACGACATGAATTCGGGATCCAGCAATTTTCCCTTTGGATTTCTACCGCTGCGTATAGTGTCTACGAACTGGGACCTCGTCCAACCCCCAGGTGCGCCACCAGGAGTAATGTTGGGGGCGTTTCGCCCAAATTCAGCAGAAGGGACAACCCCTCCGGACAGTCGCTCTCCATGACAAAGAGTGCAAATTTGAGCAAGGTACTCGCCATATTCGGTGGTGACTGCGGCCACTGGTGGCGTCGTACGCGGGGCGTTATGGTCGATTAGTGTCGCTGGTAGCAAGCCTCCCTCAAATACTGCCAGAATGCGTCCTAATGGGCCCAGCCCAGATTCGTCCAGCGCGTTATCTACGGGAGGGAGAGTTTTCAAATAGGCAATTACGGCTCCAAGGTCTTCATCGGAAATCTTGTTGAAGGCCGCTAAAGGCATGATGAGCAGCGCCTTGCTATCTCGACCTATTCCGTGTCGGATTGCTCAAACATAGTCTTCATCAGTGAAGACACCACCGATCCCACCGCGTCCAGATGTTAGATTTCTGGGCATCGCTTTACCGAACAAGAGGTCGTCGGAGAAGCCGATGCAGGATGTGACTTGACACCGATCTGCATTTGGCCCCGCTAGATTCTGTCCGTGGCACACCTGACAAACCCCGACGGCTTCTATGTAGTGTTTCCCTCTAGCAATGCCCGCCGCATCAGTGGGGACCACCACCGATGCTATCTCAACATCGTAAGTGTGGTTCACTTTCCGAGAGCCGACAAAGAATAGTACAACAAGCAGCAAGAGGAAAACCCCGAGCAGCCCACCTGCTATGATGCCCAACCATTTTAGGAATCTTCGCAACATCGCTCTTTAGCCATAGGCTCGCTGGCCATGATGGTGGAATATTACGTCGCGGCCCTTGGCTTGTCCACATCCGACGTCGTCAGGCGGCCTTCAACAACCAAGCGACGGTGCTTGTACGAGCGATTCGTGCCTGGAAAGAATCTAACTGCTGGGGGGCCTGAGTAGAGAGCCTGTCTCAGAAAGCCCTCGCTCCGACGAAAAATGTCGGCAAGCGATGCGCATAGATAAGATTAGGTGCTTAAAAGGCTGATATCGTACAAAAAGCCCTTGTACTTCCGGTTTCGTCTGGACGTTTGACTACTGAGACGGGCTCGAGAGTTGAACTCCACCAGAAACACGGACTGGCGGTGTTGGTCGCGTTGAGTCGGGCAGGGAGGCTGCGATCGATCGAGACTATTAAGAGACGGGTTTAGTAAGACGCGCACCGCCCAAGAATTAGCTTCCTTAGCGAGATGATTTGAATGTTGTTCAGGCCTGGCGCGGCCGCCTGATGGACTATAACGATCTAATAACGCATCCCAAATGTATGGTTCCCTGTCCTGTAGCATGTTATATCTGGAATAATCTCCTTTTGTGACGTACTTCGCTGGTACGGCGGTGGACTGGACAAGCTCTTACTCCTTAATTGACCCATCTCAGTAAGGTGACGTGAGGTTAACCTTCCAGGCCGCCAAGGACATGGTGTACTCCGTTGAAGTGAGTGGGGTATGAGTCTGCCCGGCTCAGTCCACGGCTG
>JAKUQE010000114.1 GCA_022450395.1 Dehalococcoidia bacterium
GGACGGCTTTGACCAGGTTCAGCACCGGTTGCCCATGCTCAGCTTGGGAAACGCCTTCAACGAGGATGCTCTGCAAGCCTGGTACCGGCGGGTAAAGGGGTTGTTGGATGACGCCGACTTCGATTTGGTCTGCGAACTGAAGATCGACGGCCTGGCGGTGAGTTTGACCTATCAGGACGGAGTCTTGGTTCAAGGCGCCACCCGGGGAGATGGCACTGCCGGAGAGGACGTAACCCAAAACCTGCGCACCATCCGCACCATTCCCATGTCGTTACTTGACGAACCGCCTCCGTACCTGGAAGTGCGGGGCGAGGTTTACCTGCCCCTGGAAGAATTCCGGCTTCTGAACGAAGGGAGAGCCGAACGCGGCGAGCCCCTCTACGCCAATCCCCGGAATACGGGCGCCGGGAGCGTTCGCCAGCTAGACCCCAAAGTGACCGCCTCGCGGAACATGCATATCTGGGTCTACAGCCTAGGCGACATCGGCGAGACGGACCGGCCCAATGGCCATTGGGATAGCCTGCAATGGCTCAACGGTCTGGGGTTCAGGATCAACCCCGAGAACCGGATCTGCCATACCCTGGAGGAAGCCGTCGACTACTACCACTCCTGGATGGAAAAGCGCCACGATCTACCCTACGAAATAGACGGCGTCGTGATCAAAGTAGACCCATTCGCCTACCAGGATTCCCTGGGAGTTGCCGGCCGGGAGCCCCGATGGGCCATCGCGTTTAAGTTCCCCGCGGAACAGGCGGTAACCCGGTTGTTGGACATCGGCATCAACGTGGGCCGCACCGGCAGCCTCAATCCCTACGCCATTCTGGAGCCGGTGGTGGTTAGCGGCGTCACCGTCAGGCAGGCCTCTCTTCACAACGAAGAAGACATCAACCGCAAGGATATTCGGATCGGCGACTGGGTCACGGTGGAACGGGCCGGAGACGTCATCCCACAAGTCGTTGGCCCCATCCTGGACCGCCGAACCGGCCAGGAACAAGTGTTTAAGTTGCCGGCCAACTGCCCGGTGTGCGGAACGCCGGTGGTCAAACCCGAATCCGAAGCGATGCATCGCTGCCCCAATACAAGCTGCCCGGTGCAGTTTTTCGAGCTCCTGAAACACTTTGTCAGCAAAGGCGCGATGGATATCGACGGCCTGGGAGAGCAATGGTGCAACATCCTGATCGAAAACGGTCTGGTAAAGGATGTCGCCGGTCTTTACCGGCTGGACAAAAACGAACTCCTAAAGCTGGACCGCATGGGCGATAAGCTGGCAACCAAGATAATGACCAACATCGAGGTCAGCAAGCAGCGGCCCCTGCACCGGGTCCTGTTCGCTTTGGGAATAATCCACGTTGGGTCGGAGATCGCCGAACTTCTGACCCAACGGTACGCCAGTCTCAACGAAATGGCCGAGGCCACCCCCGAAGAATTAACGGAGATACCGGGTATCGGCCCCAAGATTGCCGAAAGCGTGGTCGATTATTTTGCCGTCGCTCTGAATCAGCAAGTTCTGAAAGCTCTAGGGGATGCCGGCGTGGTTCTTCACCACGAAATCCAGGATATTCAAGAGGCCGCCGATGACCTGCCCTTCTCGGGGAAAAGCTTCGTCGTTACCGGCACCCTATCGGGGCTCACTCGCCGGGAAGCCGAGGATAGAATCAAGATCCTGGGCGGCAACGTGGCTTCAGCAGTGACCCGCAAAACTGACTACCTGGTCGCCGGCGCGTCGCCGGGATCCAAGGTGGCAGCCGCAGGCCGGCTGGGCACGGAAATACTCGACGAAGCCGCCTTTCTCGAACTGATGGACCAACCGTTGACGGAGCCGGTGGCGTGACTTCTTACGGCGAGCCTAGAGTTTGGCTGGAGGAGTTTCCGCTGGGACAGGCAGTGCCCTTCTATTGCGACCACCTGGGCCTGCGATACCAGGGAGAGGTGATTCGGGCCGACCGGTGGCTTCCCGCCTGGGGAGAACCCCTCGGCCAAGACGCCTTCTTCCGAATCATCCTACTGCAACAGCGGGGCCGTCAGCAGGCTCCCAAGATACAAGACTCCCGGATCGCCCTGTGTATCCCAGCGACCGGGCTGTCGCGCCGCCGAAGCCAATACTCCAACGAAATGGCCACCATCAGAGAAACGCTGGGCGCTTACCGCATTCAACGAGACACCGAAGGGGAGTTGATCCGCACCACGCTGCAGCGGCGCTTGGAAGAAACGGAAGAACAACTGTGGGGCGAAGAGTCGGTCAGGTTCTCCCAGGGACAAATCATCACCAACTCATCCCAAAAACCGGACCCCGCCGCCGTATTCGCCGGTCTCACCCCTGAACCCTGGTTTTCCCGGCTAGCGGGGAGTCTTTTGGCCGGCGCATACCCAGATCTTCCCATCGATGGGAACGCGTTACCCAGGCCGGTGACCTCCGCGGATCCACCTGAACTTTTCCGGGAAATCTTCAGCCAACCGGGATCCGGAGCCAGCCTGGTGTCCCAATTAGGACCGGGATTAAGTCTTACCGCCGCTCAACTCTCCGACCCTCCGGAGTTTCCCTCCTCGAATGTAGCGATTCTTATCCGGAACAGGCTGGCCCGGCTATCATCGCCGGTTCAGTGGTCTCTGGTCCACAACTATCTGTCTCACGAGGCCGGGCTAACCGGACAGTTGGCGATACTCTATCTCCTCCTCTACATTCATCATGAGCAGCCCAGGATGGAAGTGCGCTTAGGTGCCGGTCACCAGATGATGCTGGCCGATGGGAGTCCTTTGCTAGGGACCCGCCTCACCGCGGACTTAATCCCGTATCTCAAATGGGACGATGAGATCGGCCGCTGGGCCAACACCATCGGCCCAGTGACTGAGCCAGAGTGGAACGACGCCCTCCTATACTTATCCGTTCTTTGTCCGGGGCTAACACCCATCGCCGAGGGCAAGGCTGTTGAGGATCAAGAAGCAAGTCTTCTAAGGAATAAGGCGGAGTTCGAAGTGCGCCTAAGCCAGGCCACCAACTTCCTGCGATCCTTGAGGATGTCAGCGACTGACCACGAGGCCGAGGGGCCTGGAAACGCCGTGGGGCGCCTGGCGAAAATCTCCGGGAATGACTCTGCATCCATCTTCCGGTCGATAAAAAGGGCATACCAAAACCACCAAGATTTGGCGGCTGATATCACCGCTCTGGACCGGTTGACCCGGTTGAGCGATCGTAAGGACGATATTCTCTCGGCCCAAGTGTACTTGGATCATGCCGCCGTCCCCCTGGCCATGCCCGAACTCTCCATTCAACATCAAGCTCTTCAAGAAGCCATATCTCCTGGGCCGCTGCTGCGATCTCCAAGAGGGTGGGAGGGCCTGGCGCCAGAAATAACCCGATTCAAGTCGCAGTACGCTCTAGCATACCGAGACCATCATGGGGACATCCACCGATCCCTGGCGGCATACCTTCGGGACTTGGCCGCGGCCCGGCGAAAAATGAACGCCCATTCGCTCTTAAATGCCTTGCCCGAACTTGGCGAACCCACCGGGGGCGGCCTTTTCGAAAAGCTCGGACAGATCGACCCCGGACCATCACCGTGCCAAGCTGACTCGGCCGTCATTGATCTGGAAGCCACACCCATATGCCCATCCTGCCACTTAAGCTTGGATTGGACGATACCTAGTGGGGACCTGGCGCGTCTGGCGTCGGCGATCGATGGGGTTTTGGAGGACAAGAACCGGCGGCTGAGCAATCTGTTAGTGGAGCGGGTATTGGAGGGCAACAACGACCAACGGCTAAATGACTTCATCGCCATCGTTCAGGCCAGCGATCTGTCGGCCTTATCCAACACGCTGAATGAAGACCTTCTGGCGTTCATCCGCCAGCTTTTGGTCTGATCACCAAGTTTCAATGAATCTGCCATGCGTTTAATAGTAGGACTAGGCAACCCCGGAACGCGGTACCGGGACACACGCCACAACGTGGGATTCCGGTGTGTGGACCGTATGGCCAAGGGTTGGGATATCGGTCCTTGGGACCGCAGGGCCAAGGCGGTGCTTGGAGTGGGCACCCGAGCCGGGGAGGAGATTGTTCTGGCCAAACCCCGGACGTTTATGAACAACAGCGGGGAAGGCGTGCTCTATCTGTTGGCCCGATTCAAGGCCCAGCCGGAAGACCTGTTGATCGTCTACGATGAGATGGAGTTGCCTTTGGGGCGGCTCCGCATCCGGGCGTCCGGCAGCGGAGGCGGCCATAACGGTATCAAGTCCATCATCGCCGCGCTAAACTCCCAGGCGTTCCCCAGACTCCGCGTGGGGATCGGCCACCCGCCTCCAGGAGCGGACCCGATCGCACACGTGATCGGCCCCTTTTCCGCGGAAGAGTCTCCGGTCATGATAGAAGCGGAAAAAAGGACCGTAGAGGCTGTGGACTGCATCCTCGAAACCAACCTCGACATCGCCATGAATCGGTTCAATACGGCGGTAGAACCCGAATCGGAGCAATCTTGAGGCGATCAATCCGGGCCAAATCCATTCCAGTGGTGTATTGAGAGCGTGAGGCCGACTCTATTAATCACGACTGTCCTGTTGATCGCCGCTCTACTTGCTTGCGCGACTGAGGACTCTCCAACTTCCGGCCCAATCGCGACCCAGGCGCCGCCACCCCCTTCAAAGGTCCTCGAGATTCCCTCTACCACGCCAGACTTAGCCACGGAAACCCCAGCCGCCCCCGCCGCCGTTCCCCTGTCGGCTCCACCAAACACTGCCGGCCGTTCAACGGAGGTCAACCCTGCCGGCAGAGGGAACCCGATTACCTTGACCGCAGCCCCGGAACGGGACATTTACCAACTGGCGGCCGAGTTGGTGCCCGGATTATCGGTGGGGTTTCCCCGGATAGTACCAGCCAGTCCGCCTGAATTCGAGAAGGGGCGCGTCGACACCTTCTGGTTGCTAGATATACCCACATTGACGGTCTACCAGTCGGAGTTCGAACTGCGATTGATCACCGGCCATGCCTACTGGTACGTAGAAGAAGGCCAATCGATCCGGCAGGAGGATCTGGAACGGTCGGCCGCCGCCTTCGAAGAGGAGATCTACCCGCGGATCACCCACGTGTTCGGCGCCGAATGGTCGCCGGGCGTAGACGATGACCCTCACCTAAATATCCTCAACGCCAAACTCAGGGCCGCCGGCGGCTATTACACTTCTACCGACGAGTATCCAAACACCGTGTTCCCGTTCAGTAATCAAAGGGAAATCGTTTACATCAATACCAGCGCGTATTCCGTGGGCAGCTCCGGCTATAACCGTACGCTGGCCCACGAGCTACAGCACGCGATTCATTGGAACGGTGATCCTTCCGAGGAAACATGGATGAACGAAGGGTTGTCGGAACTGGCCGTCACCGTGGCTGGATACGGTCAGGATTCGGTAGGACGGTTCCTCCGGGCGGGGCCGACGTCTCTGATAAACTGGCCCCTGACCCCGGACCGGGCCGGCGTCCACTATGGGGCATCGTCCCTGTTCATGCACTACCTTTACGAGCATTACGCCACGCCGTCGGGGCTGCGGCCCTTGCTTGAAGAACCAAAAGACGGGATCGATGGCATCGATAGCTATCTGGCGGCCTCGGGTTTCGGTGTCACCTTCCGGGAAGTATTCGGCGATTGGGTGGTGGCAAATCTGCTGGACGAACCCGAGGGAAAATACGGGCACACCGGTTTCGAGGCTGCGCCCAGGGTTCAAAACATCGTTGATTCTTACTCGGAATTCAGTTCTGAGATTCCTCAATACGCGGTGGAATATGTCGAATTCACGTCCTTTTCCGGTCCGCTTCGCTTGCGTTTCCAAGGGAACACTGAGACCGCTCTGTTACCGGTGGACGCCGGGCCTCAAGGATGCTGGTGGAGCAACTCGGGAGACTCGATAAATTCCACCCTGACCCGATCATTGGATCTGAGAGGACTGGACAAGGTGAGGCTGAACTTCGAGCTTTGGTATAGCCTGGAGGAGCTGTGGGACTACGCCTATCTGGAGGTGTCCACCGATGGCGGTCAAAAATGGATCATTCTGGAAGCCCCACACACTTCGGCGGAAAATCCGGTGGGGAATAGTTTTGGAATGGGTTACACCGGAGAAAGCGGTGGTTGGATAGAAGAGTCCGTGGACCTGACGCCCTATGCGGGGCAGGAGATACTGTTGCGGTTCCAATACATCACCGACGACGCAGTGAACGGCGCGGGTCTTTGCCTCCGCCGGATTTTCGTTCCTGAAGTCCAACCCGGTCCGCTATCCGGCGAGTGGGAGGCCAAGGGATTCATCCTCATCGACAACCGCGTGGCCCAAGACTACATCGTTCAGGTGATAGAGATGGACGAGCAGAACCGGGTAAGTGTCATGAAGCTGGACGGTTCCAACGATGGGGAGTTGTTGATCAACGCTCCCCAAGATCTGAACCGGCTGGTGGTGGCAGTGGCGGCCCTGGCGCGAAAGACCCTTCAACCGGCCACTTATACCATCAGCGCGGCGCCATCCGGATAATTCAAAATGCCAGGCAGCGCCACGAGATAAGAAGTCTATAGCATCGGCAGATACCGGGAAACCTCGTAGTCGGTGACAACGGCCCGGTATTCTTCCCACTCGATCTTCTTGTTCTTTATAAAACTATTGAAAGTGTAATCCCCCAATGCCTCGCGCAGCAACGCGCTCTCTTCCGCCAACCCGATCGCCTCACCTAGACTTCCGGGCAGGGTCTTGATTCCGCGAGATTCCCGTTCTTCGATGGACATGGCGAACACGTTGCCTTCCACCGGCGGGGGCACTGGATACTCCTCTTCAATGCCCTTAAGGCCCGCGGCCAACATAGCGCTGAAGGCCAGGTAGGAATTGCATGCCGGGTCCGGCGCGCGGTATTCGATGCGAACCGAACTATCGTATCCTGGCTTGTAGGCGGGAACCCTAATCAGATCAGACCGGTTCACGTGGGCCCAGGAGATGTACGTCGGAGCCTCGTAGCCGGGCACCAAACGCTTGTAAGAGTTGACCCACTGGTTGGTTACCAGCGTGATCTCCGGCGCGTGGCGGATCAACCCGGCGATGAATCTCTTGCCGACGATCGAAAGATGGTGTTCGTCATCTGCGTCGTGAAAGGCGTTAGTGTCGCCCTGGAACAGGGACTGGTGGGTATGCATTCCCGAACCGTTCAAGTGGGACATGGGCTTGGGCATAAAGGTCGCGTAGACACCCTTTATCTGGGCCAGCTCTTTAATCACCAACTTGGCGGTCATCACCGTGTCAGCCATGGTCAGCGCATCGGTGTATTGCAGGTCAATCTCGTGCTGGCTATGGGAGGCCTCGTGGTGAGAGTATTTGACGGGGATACCCATATCCGCAAGATTTAGAACTATATCCCGGCGAAGGTCGGCGGCCGGTTGGCTGGATAGCTGGTCGAAGTAGCCCCCGCGATCCAGGGGCTCCGGGGTATCGGCGTCTTTCAAGAAAAAGAACTCCAATTCCGGACCGACGTAGTAGGTATAGCCCATGCCGGCCAAGCGTTCCAGGTTGCGTTTCAGGACAAATCGAGGGTCACCGGTAAAGGGGTCGCCGTTGGGGGTGCGGATGTCGCAAAACATTCGAGCCACGGCGTTCTGCCGGGGGCGCCAGGGAAGGAGACTGAAAGTCGTAGGGTCCGGGAAGGCCCTCATATCGCTTTCGTTTATCCGCGCGAATCCTTCCACAGAGGCCCCGTCAAATCCAACACCCTGCTCCATCGCGTCCTGTAGGTCCTCCACCGTAATGGCAAAGCCCTTCAGGTAGCCTAGAATGTCAGTAAACCAGAGCCGAATGAACTTTACATCGTTCTCCTGGGCGCTACGTAACACAAAATCACGCTCGGCAGCCCGGTCCTCAATCATGGTGTCCCTCCCCGATGTACCGTTTGATATCTCCATTGTATTATTTTCCCCGCCCCGAGAAAACCACCTGACAAAAACGCGCCGCCGCCTCGCTTAGGAAATCGGGGTGCGAATCACAAACGGATACGCCGTCTTGTTAGGACGGAGCTAGATCGTATCGGAACCGATGTCCCGGGCTTGATTCTCACTCCCCGAAAATAATAAGCCCACGCCGGCGAATGATCGCGCTGGCGTGGGCTTTAACTAGTCTCTGTTAAAGATCGTTACAGAAGAATCGTTACCTAGCGGAGAAACTTCTTTGGAAGCACCACGAATAGACTGAACAGTCCCAAGAACGCTGCTCCCGCGATGATTGCCTCCATAGGTTGGACCCTCCTCTTAATCATTTCCTAACTTCTATTTTACTCAAAGGTGTTACATAGACTTTGCGAATCTGTTAAATCTTTGTTACAGATTTCACTATCTCATGCCGGCCACGAAGACCGGATGGCGCTAGCCACCACCGCCCGCTCCAGCTACCTGGGTATCTACAGGATACGCTTGCAGGCCGTGTTCAGGCATGTCCAGCCCTTCAAGTTCTTCCTCCCTGGTTGCCCGAACGCCCATTCCGTATTTCAGGGCAAGGAAGAGCGCGAAGCCGGTGCCCAGGGCCCAAACCAACACCACTCCCATGCTTATCAGCTGTGAGACGATCTGCAGGCTATTTCCCGCAACCAGGCCGGACACCCCGTTGTTGCCGTTGGCGAAAATCCCTACAGCCAGCAAGCCCCATAGGCCGGTGGTGCCGTGCACCGAGATAGCGCTAACCGGGTCGTCAATCTTGAATACCTTTTCTATTACCTTGACCGATGTCAGCATTATCGGCGCAGCGATAGCACCGATGACTACAGCGGACCAGGGTTCCACAAAGGCCACCGGCGCCGTGATGCCCACCAGTCCCGCCAGAGCGCCATTGCAGGCGACGAGAACATCGGTTTTTCCGGTGCGCACCAGAACGATATACATTGCCACAACTGACCCGGTGGCGCCCGCCAGAAGAGTATTGATAGCGTTTAGCCCGATGGAGTCACCGGTATTGATGTTGAACCCGAACCAGCCAAAGAACAGGATGAACGTGCCGATTACCACAAAAGGCACGCTGTGGCCCAATAACGTATTGGCGGAGCCGTCGGCGTTGTACTTTCCGATGCGGGGACCCACCACGGCCGCCCCGGCCAGGGCCACGAAGCCGCCAACGGCATGCACCACGCCGGAACCGGCGTAATCCTTGGCTGCCGGGAGTCCAATGCTAACCAACAAACCCGCGTCTGCACCCAGCCAGCCGCCTCCCCAAACCCAGTGGCCGTAGACGGGATATATGATTGCCCCAATCATGAAGCTGTACGCGAGATAAGCTTGGGTTTTCGTTCGTTCGGCCACGGCGCCGGCGACGATGGTCGCGGCGGTCGCGGCGAACACCATCTGGAATACCCAATCAACGTAATTCTGGCCTTTGGCAGCGTCGGTTAGGAAGAAATTGGTGGTCCCGGCGATTCCCAAAGCCGACGTTCCCCACATCAAAGCGAACCCAAACGCCCAGAAGGACAGAGACGCCATGCCAAAGTCCAAGAAGCTCTTCGTCATGTAGTTGACCGTATTCTTGCCACGTATCAAGCCGGCCCCAAGAAAAGCGAATCCGGCCTGCATGAAAAACACCAAAAAAGCGCCGAACATCCATATAGTGTTAGCGCTTTGGTCAAGATTCTTCGCGTCTGAGGTGATTTCCTGGGCGAAAACGACGTTGTATCCGGCAAGGACACCCGCCGCCAACAACCCGGCCACCGTTACTGGTAACAATCTGCGCAACATTGTGATCTCCTCAATGGATTTCCCCCATCCTAGATCATACTTGTTACGCAAAGATTGCCGAATTGTTACGGCAATGTTGCCAATTTGTAAAACTGATGTTACATGGAATACGAAAAGAGAGGGCGGGATAAACTCCCGCCCTCTTCGTGATCTGGATCCATGCGAGGATGTCCCGATGTGGACACCTCGCAACGACTAGCCTACGGCTTTTCTATCGGGGCGTTGACGATGCTGCCCCACTCGGTCCAAGAGCCGTCGTAGTTGCGCACGTTCCGGTGTCCAAGTAGCTGGGTCAGAACGAACCAGGTATGAGATGAACGCTCACCGATGCGGCAATAGGCAATGGTTTCCTTGCTGCCGTCTATGCCCTTGCCACCGTAAAGAGCGGTCAGCTCGTCGGCCGACTTGAAGGTACCATCTTCGTTTACGGCCTGTCCCCAGGGAATGTTGGCCGCGCCCGGGATGTGGCCGCCACGCTGAGCACCCTCTTGGGGAAGGTTGGCCGGCGCCAGCAACTCACCGCTATATTCGGCGGGCGCTCTAACATCCACCAATGCAACGCTGCTGGCGGAAACCGCGCCCAAAACGGCGTCACGGTAAGCGCGGATGTCCTGGTTCGGCTCGCTTGCCCGGTATGACTTGGCGGCATGGGATGGAGCGTCGGTGGTTAGAGACCGCCCGTCGGCAACCCATTTGGCCCGGCCGCCGTTCATCAGGCGCACGTCGCCATGCCCATAGTACTTAAGCTGCCAGAACGCCCAGGCGGCGAACCAATTGTTGTTGTCGCCGTAAAGTATCACGGTAGTATTGTTGTCGATCCCAGCGACACCCAGCAGCGCCTCCAATTCCGGCCCACTGATCAGGTCCCGCCGCAATGACGCTTGTAACTGAGACTGCCAATTCCAACCAACGGCCCCGGCGATGTGTCCTTCGTCATAGGCCGATGTGTCAACGTCTACCTCCACCAACCGAACATTGGCGTCATTTCCATGTTCGGCAACCCAATCCGTGGTCACCAGGGATTCGGGGTGAGAATACTCTGCCATAGCGCACCTCAATCAAATGAATTTTCCGGTCTAACCTGCGGCGTTGAACCACCGGGATAAGACGTCACCTTAGATGCGCCCAACCATCAGAGAGGTTCACCGCATCACCGCCAACTTGACCCTGATTCGTCCGGCTCGCATCCTACACCATCCTATCAGTCCTGACAGCACTTTAATCACATCGGGTGAACCCCAATGGTGCTTGAACGTATCTAACCGATATACTTTGCAATTCTATATTGTCTCCACTATGATAGTAAGAGGTAAATACAAAGTGTGGCCGGGGACAATTAAGAGGTAAGAATGGGCAAGAACCGTTGGCTACGAAATGGCGTCGTTTACCTCCTGGTAATTGTGGGAGTGATCGTGATTTTCTATACGCTCCTGCCCAGCTTTGGGGCCAGCAACGACGTGCCCCTAACCACGGTCGTCGCGATGGCCAAGAACGGCGAGATTCGTGAGATTGCCGTCGACGGCAGAAAACTTACCATAACCCCCAATGTTAGCAGCCGGGTCGGGAGCGACCGGTTATACAGCCGCATCGGCACTGACACGGACGTCATCGGCCTGTTAGTTGAGAGTGGCGTTGAGATCGGCCCTCCAAGCGGAGTCTCGGTCACCTTCGAAGGTTCCAGCGGTCTAAACAGTCTGTTTGGGCTCCTCTTGAACTTCCTGCCTTTAATCATCTTTGGCGGCTTGATTCTGTTCATGATGCGCCAAGCCCAGGGAAGCAATAACCAGACGATGAGCTTTGGGCGTAGCCGCGCGCGCATGGCGGCCCCCAACCGGCCTGGCGTTACCTTCGCCGATGTTGCCGGGGTGGAAGAAGCTAAGGCCGAACTGGAAGAGGTTGTTGAGTTCCTAAGGTACCCTGAGCGATTCCTTTCTCTTGGAGCCCGGATTCCCAAGGGAGTGCTTTTGGTAGGGGCGCCAGGCACCGGTAAGACCCTGCTAGCCCGAGCCGTTGCTGGGGAAGCGGGTGTTCCCTTCTTCCACATCAGCGGCAGCGAATTTGTAGAGATGTTCGTCGGCGTAGGCGCGGCCCGTGTAAGGGACCTGTTCGACCAAGCCAAGCGAAACGCCCCATGTATCGTGTTTGTCGATGAGATCGATGCCGTTGGGCGGCATCGGGGAGCAGGTTTGGGCGGCGGACATGACGAGCGTGAGCAAACCCTGAACCAGATACTGGTGGAGATGGACGGGTTCGAGCCCAAC
>JAKUQE010000115.1 GCA_022450395.1 Dehalococcoidia bacterium
CACCCCCGACCCCAAAGCGGACGCCGACGAACTGGAGCGCTGTGTTACCAAGCTGGAATTTAAAGGCGCCATGGTCCACGGGTTGACCAACGGCTTGTTCTTCGACGACAAACGGTTCTGGCCCATCTTCGAGCGGGCCCAGGCGCTGGACGTGCCGCTGTACATGCATCCGGCCGTGCCCCATCCGGCGGTGGTGGAGGCCTATTACAAGGACTATCTGGACGAATTTCCCGGTTTGCTTACCGCCGCCTGGGGATTCACCGTGGAAACAGCTACCCAAGGCATCAGGTTGGTGCTGTCTGGGGTGTTCGACGCTTATCCGGAGGTGAAAATCATCCTCGGACACCTGGGGGAATCACTGCCCTTTTCTCTTTGGAGGATCGACCAAGCGCTTGCCAGGCAGGGCAACAAAAACACGTCGTTCTCCTTTCGAGACTACTTCTGCAAGCACTTCTGGATAACTACCAGCGGCAACTTCTCCAATCCGGCTTTGCTGTGCTGCGTGATGGAGATGGGCGTCGACAGGATCCTATTTTCGGTGGATTATCCCTTCGTTTTGAACCAGCCGGCCGTCGATTGGATTCCCACCATCCCCCTGTCGGCTGAAGACAAGACAAAGATTCTCAGCGGCAACGCCGACCGTCTCCTGCGCCTATGAAGAGACCTCCCCTAATGCCTTCAATGAGGTCGTGCCTCAACAATGTCATTTTGAGGACCGGGGGGACGAAGCTCCGACTCTGTCGCAAGTCCTCGACATAGTCGGGAAATCTGGGGAGGTGGCCAGTCGCATAAGTCTATGCCCATCACCCCAGACCCTTTGCTATGCTCAAGGTGACATAGGCTTGGGAGTCTATTGAGAAAATGCCCCTCGATGCCAAATCTTGAGGGTGTGCTACTATATTTGGGCGCTCGTCGATCGTGCGCTCGAAAAAGGGAGGCAAAGGCTGGAAATATGCGTTGCTGTTTGATTGTTGCCTTCCTGGTTATCCTGGGAGCTGCTTGTTCCCAGTCCGCGACTACTATTCCAAAAGCTGAGGTTCAAATGGCTTCTGACGATACCACTACCACGGAATCTGGGTTGCAATATAAAGATCTGGTCGTTGGAGAAGGCGAGGCGGCATACGCAGGGGCGACCGCTATCGTTCACTACACCGGCTGGCTATTGGACGGTACCAAGTTCGACAGCTCGGTGGACCGAGGCACGCCCTTTGAGTTCCTTCTTGGCCGCGGGCAAGTGATCCAGGGTTGGGACGAAGGTGTCGGGACGATGAAAGTCGGAGGAAAACGGGAGTTGATCATACCGGCCGATCTGGGCTACGGAGACCAGGGCGCCGGTAACCTCATCCCTCCGGGCGCAACTCTGAAGTTTGAAGTGGAGTTACTTGGGCTCCGCTGAGCAATGGAAATTCCTTCCGGCAAATTTTCGTGGTTTCTACTTTTCCGGCGGTCTCCAATCTTGGAGCGTAATTCAAATCTTCGTATCAGCCTGGCCTAGCTCTTGGGTTAGGTCCTTCCGCATATATACCCTCCGGTACCCACTTGCAGTCCGCCGGTCTGTTTCAACGTATCCCAAAGATTCATACAGACCTATGTTCTCTGTCATGCTTTGATTCCCTCGGCGTCTGGTAGATCAGCCTTGCGGATCGTTGGGCGATTTGCCATTTCTTGCCTGCTGATGTCTAGGAATGCCCGGCTTCCTTGGAATCGCATGCTGTTTTCGCCGGCAGGATACTTCTGCTACTTATCAAGCCGGTTCGACCTCGGTGACTAGAAATCTGTCTTTTCATAAAGATTCTCACCGTACTATCCGTCGACTTTCTGGAGGACCGCTGTGATTCTGCCCTCGACTGTCTGCCGCGGTTGTTCTGGTGGCCGAATATTAAGAATGAAGTGCCCGGTCCAAAGTGCCGCTTCATCGCTTAGTAAGTCGATGCGTCCTTGCCGGTGAAGGAGAGAGACACTCCCGGGGGGAAGACTTAGGAGCCCCTTAAAACTCCCTCCCACCTCCGGCCAGCCGTTGATCCGGAGAGGCTCGGAGTTGGAAAAACTATTCGTCTTCTCAGACTGTAGGAACAAGGAAGCCAGCAACTCGGAATCCCCCGTGCTAAGGGCCTGTCCGAATTGGCGAACTGCTGCCTCCACCTCGGCCTTGATCGCAACTGTAGGATCTGTGGTTGGCGATGCGGTGGCGACGATCGTCGGTATTGGGGTCGGGATAACGGTGGGGATAGCCGTCGGATCTGGAATCGCTATATCGGTTGCCGTGGGTTCCGGTGTGGCAGTGGGAATAGCGGTAGGGGCTACGGTTGGAATAGCTGTTGGCGCCAAAGTCGCCAACGGAGCTGGGGTGACCTCATCTCCGCAGGCAGCCACTGAGACGACTAGAAGGGCAAGAAAGCCCCCCAGTGCTATTTGTTTTACCAGCCCCGCAGTGCGGGTCAGTACACTTTGCTTCAATTAAGGCCCCCCCATACAGCCGCCAATCGCGCCCAAGTTAAAAAACTTTCAGGCGGTAATTTTTCCCGATCCGCTGGTGCGTTCCTGAGATGGGACGGCGGAATGTTAAGTCAAGGTGGCGGGATGGAGCGCCCCGAGAATTACGGGATTTCTTGATGCGGAAAAAACCCGATTCTGGCTGACTCCCCGTATTCTTACGGGGCAGGCTATGTAATCCCAGCCGTTAGCCCGATCGGACAAGCGTAAAGCGATCGGAGTTGAGAGTGTGCCTGGCAGCGGTGATGGGCGCGCGGGCGAGGGTTACTGGCAGTTTAGATGCAACTTCTGGGTCGTTTGTGAAGAGGTTGGAGAGTGGTTGCATAAGGTATCGATCTGATAGATCATGATGGATATCCAACCGCCTAGATCAGGCCACACTGGTTGGCGAAAAGCGCCGCTTCGGTCCGGTTAGCCGCGTCTGTCTTGTTCAGGATGTTGCTTACGTGGAAGGAAACAGTCCTCACACCTATGAACAGCTCTTCGGCTATAGCGCGGTCTGTTTTCCCGGCGGCGATAAGGCGCAGAACCTCTACTTCCCGCAGGGTCAAACCGTTGGGGTAGGCCGGGAGCTTCGCCGGTTGGGAGCCCAACTCCTCCCGGAGGGCGGCCGCCTTGTCCATCAATGAAATCATTCCCAATTCGGTTGAGATGGATAGACCCACTTCCAAAAGCGCGGCGGCTTTTGACCGATCGCCCATTTCAGCGCGCAGTAAGAGTGCAGCGTGGTTGTAGCAAGTCCATGCCAGTTCGGGCCGGTAGCCAGATTTAAGGCAGAAAGAGTAGGCATCCTGGAAATGGACCGCAGCTTGGTCCAGGTTGCCCATGGTTTGAGCTAGGAGCCCCAGAACCCGGTCTCCAGATATCCGCAAATATGACCCAGCGGCCGAGTTCAAGATAACGTATTGGTGCCTTGCCTTTTCTCTATCTCCCCTTAGTACGGCTATCAACGCTAGACCGAGCCCGGCGAATCTGGAGACTAGGGTAGTTGCGGATTCCGCTGAAAGCACCGTCACCGCTGCATCTTCAGCGGTGTGTAGTTGGTCGACTGCGCCGGTGATAATACCAACCATTGGTATCATCAGAGCTACTGATGCGTAATCGTATCTCGGTCCGGGAGTTACCAGACGAAGGGCCTCCAAGAGCCGGCCCAGATACCCGTGACCTTCTATCCCGTCGCCGATCTCGTGCTCCAGTAGCATTCTGGTGCCGAGGAGACGGATGTCAGACGGCGACACCGATAAACCACGCTGGTTAAATTCTCTGGCAGCTTGCCAATCGCCTGTGTAGCTGCATGCCATTTCGTTGAGCCAAAGGGCAGTGGCCAGCCAATAGCGATCACGCAGACTTTCCGCCGCGGAAAGCATGGCTGTGGCATGTGGTTGTGCCGCCTGGGGCTCTCCTATACCAAGTAGCGCGATCCCGACCCAAAATCTGGCGGAAACTTCCGACAACTGATCCGCGGCTTGACGGGCCAAATCAATGACGTGTAAGCCCTTTGTTACGGTCCCCTGCCATCGCAGGTGCCAGTAATCCACGGTCGAAGAGTAGGCTAGGGTCCTCATTTCCAGCTCTACGTCCCCGGTACGTTGGGCAATGGCCAAAGCGCTGTCGCAAGCATCCATGGCACCCTGATAATCCCCTTCCTCCAAGCCCATCACAAGGACATATCTAGACAAAAGGTGGCCCGCTTCCGAAGAATCGGAAGGTACGAGCTCCAATGCCCGGGTCACAAGTTCCACGGCGACCCGGTGGCCCGGCAATGGCTGCATAGGATATACCGCGACGCTTACCGCGGCATCCACGTCTTTCGTCTCCGCGTAGAAGTCGAACGCTCGCGTCAAGCTAGTGAATGCTACATCTAACTGCTGCCTACCTAGCGTAGCCGCCTGGGCGCGGCCAAGACCGAACAGGAGTGCCGCAGTTTCGGAGTCGGCCACCGATATCGCTCCGTCTACTTCGAGGCCCTTGGCAATCAGTCCCCGCTGAAAGTGTGCAAGAGCCTCTTCCTGGGCATAAGCCTCGAGGGCCTTTTCCCCGGCCAGCACGCTGTACTTAACCAGCTTATCCAATCCCACGACAGGTTCAGCCTCGGCGAAATGATAGGCCAACTCAGCGGCGTGGGATCCAGCATCGTCGCCGTACAACTCTTCCAGGCCTTCCGCGATCCGCGCGTGCAGCCGCACGCTCCGGCTGGTAGTTACCTCCTCAGTCAGCGTTTGCTTAATCAGAGCACGACGGAATTGGTAGCGGTCCATATGGCCGGGTACATCTTCGATCAAATGGGCTGATACGGCCTCGTCCACCGCCTGGAGCAGCTGATCCTCGGACGTTTCGCCGCCGAGAATATTCAGCAGGCGGAAATCAAACTCCCTTCCGATGATAGAAGCGGTGGTCAACACCTCGTTACATTGATCCGATAACCGGTTAAGCCGCTGGCCGATCACCTCCCGGACGCCATCGGGTATTTTCAGACCTTGTGGAGTGCCAGTGTGGCCGGCGGACAACTCTCCGCTTTCCGAAAGCAGCCTGATGGTTTCGGTCATGAAAAAGGGGTTGCCCTCAGTGTGCGAGTAAAGGACTTCCGCCAGCCCTGTCGTGGGCTCGATGCCAGCATTCGCCTCGATGAATCTTGCTGTCTCGTCAATGTCCAAGCCTCGCAGAAGAACACGCTGGAGCTCTCCTGAGGATGACCGGGATAGCTGGGCCAGCGTCTCGGATAGAGGGTGCTGTCTAGACAGGTCGACGTCCCGGAAGCAGCACACCAGTAACAACCCTCCCGGCTGGATCCCAGCTAACTCTCTGGCCACAAGCTGCAAGAGTAGCAAAGACGGCTTATCAGCCCAGTGCAGGTCATCAAGCACGAGCATCAATGGCTGACTCTGGGAGGCGTTTTTCAGGAAGGTAGTAATAGAGTCGAACAGCCGGAACCGGGCCGCCCCAGGTTCTAAGATCGGCGGCGGCTTGAGCCCGGAAATTTTGTCGTGTATCTCGGGAATCACATCGGCGATATTGGCTGCGCCATTACCCATCTCGGACCGCAATTGCTCGGCGTCACACTGTTGGACGTAAGCGCGGATGGTCTGAACCCAGGGCCAGTAGGGTGGCGCGCCTTCTTCCTCGTAGCTCCAGCCCCAGAAGACTTTAGCGCCCAGCGACTCGGCCAGAGAAGCCAACTCTTGTGCGGTGCGGGTCTTGCCTATCTCGGGTTCTCCGGCAAGCAAGACCATGCGGCCCTGGCCGGACAGGACTTCGGCTAGGGTGGTCTCCAATTGGGTCATCTCATGGCGGCGACCCACGAACTCGCTAAACGTAAGCGCAATGGGTTCGGCTCGGTGAGGTCTGGGCGCTGGCTGGCTCATGGTCCTATTTTAACCAGAATGATAAACCGCTTCCAACAAAAGACGTGGTCTTCGAGGCAGGTTACCGGTTGGCCCAGTAGGTGTGGGGTATGTTATACGTGGTTAAACTCGGTCCGAAACCGTTCTCCGGTACACCCTCACCACATCAGGTGGAGAATTCGTCGCAACAAAAGGACTTTTTATTGAGTCGCCGGTTGATTTAGGAGGGAGGGAATCTGGATACCGCTAAGTTGACATCACTCTATTGAAAGCCTGGCCGAGGGAGGTTAGGAGTCTTAAAACCCTGCCCAAGTCACCTTCCGCCACTATATTTGCAAACATATTCCCCCCGGTGGGTTGGCAAGTTCCACCATGCTAGATAGAGCAGTCCGAAGAAAAGAAGATTTTGCGCTTGCTTCAAACCTCGTCTAAAAGCGCTATGCGGAATCTGCCACTGGATCCATATCCATTCTTTTTTGGCAAACCGCACCGTAAACGCTTCCAGACTTCAAACCACGCCGGGGGTCTCGTCCAACCCGTCGAGAAGATCCGCCTCGTGCTCCCCTGGGGTAGAGGGAGGAGAAAGCCGAACAAAGTAGGCAGTTGCAAAGGCAAGACTGCGTAGTTCTGGGGGCAAGCTGACCAAAAAGCTCTCCGGTGGGATCTGAGTGCGATGGGCGAGCAGAGCTCGGCGCTGGTGTTCACTGTAAGACCGGACATCCAGCGCCACGGTGGCCGTCTCAGGCCCAGGTCCCCGGGAACGGCGTGGCCTCCGCTCCATCCAGCCCATGTCAAATCCCGCATCGATGAACTTGGGCGTCAACTTCTCCCAGGCTCCGTCGTCGATCTGCGCGACGCCATACAACTTTTTTGGCTGCCACGGCGGCCCGTCGTCTGGAAACGCTTGGGCATCCCCAGCGGCGTGAAAGGCATCAACGCTGATCTCATAGCACATGACGTGGTCTGGGTGAGGATACATTCCCCCAGGTGGATCGGTGACGATGACACTTGGCCGAAGCTCTCGGATGATCCGGACCAATCTGCCCACAGCCTCAACGCGTTCGGCGTTCGCAAACGCTTCGGGGTGTTGATTGGCCGGCGTGCCCGCCATCCCCGAATCTCGAAAGCCGAGCATGCGTAGCTCAGCTACACCCAGAATCGCACAGGCGTTCTTCACCTCCTGGGTTCGGAGTTCCCCCAACCTCGATCTATCCGCCACTGGGTCCAGATCTGAATCGTGGATCTCGCCTTCTTCGCCACCGGTGCAGATCACAACCCCGGTCCGCACATCTCGCCCGTGGTAATAGGCGAGCATGGCGCCGGTCGAGGTGCTTTCATCGTCCGGGTGTGGCCGGACTGCCAGCAGGGTCACGGATTGAGTACCGGATCCATCCGAGTGAATTGTCCTGTCTATTGCCCTTCCTCCAGTAATACAATGTCCCACGGCCCGGAAATAGCGTAGCGGTCCCAGGTATCTGGACGGAACCGGTGAGCCATCCCTGAATGGCTAACTGATCCCAATGCTGGGATTCTACTTCTAATCAGTAACGCATATTCTAATTGAATTTTCATCGGTATGGGGAGACGGGGAGGGGTGGGCTCCACCTACTTAAAACATTTTCGAAGCTGCTGGCCGACCGGAACGGCCTGGTTGTCGGGTTTTAAATGGGGTTGCCGAAAGAGACTATAAGCCTGGTGACCGGACCGGTGGGCATGGACCGGCCACCAAGCTACGCTATTTCGGTAACAGGTAAAACCAAAGGCGTTACAAGCTTAAGATCAAATAACCTTCCAGCTTTGCCTGCTCCCGCGGCGAGAGCATCTTGGACTGGCGGAAATTCATCCCCGAGCCGGACATGAAACAGGCGCCGTAGGGTCGCAATACCACCGAGATCCTCCAGAGAGCGTCAACCACTCGATCGAATAACCGGACCTTTTTCTCATGTATGACTTCTGACAATTGAGTGGATACCAGTGTTCCTGGGACCTGGATTTCCGGGTTGGCGATTACTTGAGTTGCCATGATTGGCCTCCTTTAGGTTGAAGTGCTGTCATGGTAGTTCTGGAGGATGGAGTACCACATCGACAAAAATGACTGATTATGAAGGGAGCAAATTCTGCTTGATCGACGTCAGGGTTGCGCAGAGTGACTAGCTGGATGGAGAGGGTTGGGGATAGGGTTGCACAGAATTACTAAGAAGTGAGTTCAGAGGGACGAAAGGGTTGGGCGGTTATCTCTCAGCCGAGAGGCTAGGCCGGGCTCGGGTTATACTAGACCGTTTCGCGACGCGTAAGTTGCGGCCTCGGCCCGATTGGCGGCGCCCGTCTTATTGAAGATGCTGGCAACGTGATTGGCCACAGTTCTAGCGCTGATAAAGAGCTCATCGCCGATCTCTTGGTTGGTCCTGCCCGAAGCTATTAGCCGCATTACGCCCACCTCTCGCTCGGTCAATCCGTCCGGATACGCAGGGACATCTTTCAGCGTAGTGGATATGCCTTCTTGACGTGCGATAGTCCGCTCCATCAAGGGCCGCATACCAAGTTCGCTGGAGATGGCCAGGGACTCGTCCAGCAGAGACATGGCCTTGGCCCGATCCCCCTCACCGTTACGCCGGAGAAGGGTGTCGGCGTAGTCGCGGCAGGTCCAGGCCAGCTCGACGCGATAGCCGGCGCGGCAGAACGTCAAAGAGTCCTCAAAGTGGGACACTGCTTGGTCCAAGTTGCCCATGGTGTGGGCGAGGGGGCCCAGTAGCCTCTCGAAGCACATTATGCCTTGAACTGGCATTCCCCGATGCCCGGATTCTAGGAATTCGTACATATCCGCAGCGGTCTCAGCATCTTGCTGGTTTACAGCAATTAGCGCTAGACTGATTTGGCCCATGACGGTTATTACCGGGGCAGCAGTTGAGTCGGATAGAACGGCTTCTGCCGCTCTCTGAGCAGTCGGGATCAGGCCTACGTCGCCGTTTATGCGGGCGATGTAGGGAATGATCACGGACTGGAGTGATTGGGCCGTGCTACCCCTCGAAGCGGTAGTTTCCATAACCTTCAAGAGTTCACCCAGGTACTGGTCTCCTTGGTCTATGTTCCCTATCTCGTGCTCCAGCGCCGTAAAGTGGTCGAGAAGTCCGGGAAATCCCGGAGATACCGCCAAGCCCTGTTCACCGAAGTTCCGCACTTTCTGCCAGTCCCCTATCGAATGGTGCAAGATCATGTTGTAGTGAAACGACATGGCCTGGGAGTTCCCGCCGCGAAGCCGCTCCGAGCCAATAAGCATTGCGGCGGCATGTTGCTGGGCACCCTCCATGTCCCCTTTGCAATAAAGGGCTAACGCGATGTCACCTTCGGCCCTAACTTGGACCATGAGGTCTTCGGAGCCCGCGGCTAGCTCCGAAGCCCGCTGGCTTTTCTTCAGCCATTCGTCAAGTTGGAGATTGTACCTGTCGACCCTGGCGGCATCGGCCAAGATTCTCATCTCTAGGCCTAAATCTCCTCCCCGCTCCGCGATGTCCAATGTCGCTTCTACCGCCTTCTGAGCGCCGGTGTAATCGCCAGCCTCCAAGCCCAAGACGTGCCCATAGCGAAAAAGCAGCCGGCCCGCAGCGTGGGAATCGGGTGATACCAGGGACAAGGCTCGGGAAATCAAGTTGGAAATCCCGGTGTCAAAACCAGACGTTGAGTCGTATGGGTACTCCGCAACGGATACGGCTTCGTCTACCTACCCAGCGTCAACGAAGTAGTCGAAGGCCCGCCTCAACGAAGCCACCGCTTCATGGAATTCATACCTGTCGACTGTGGACAACATAGCGCGCCCCTGCCCAAACAGCAGAGCTGCGGCCTCTCCATCCGCAGCGGGCTCAAAACCGGTCAATGCGATGCCTTTGGCCGTCAACCCACGGCGGAAATGCGTTTGCGCATCTTCCCAAGCATAAGCAACCAGAGCGCCTTCGCCAGCCAACAACGAATAATGTACCAGCTTGTCAGTCCCCAAGACGCTCTGGGTTTCGAAGAAGTGGTGCGCTAATTCTGCGGCATGGCTCTCAACTTCAGAGCCGTAGAACTCCTCGAGGGCCTCGGCAATACGAGGATGGAGTCGAGCCCGGCGATTGGTGGACAGCTCCCCGGCCATAGATTCCTGAATCAAGGCATGGGTAAATTGGTACCGCGCCAAAATATTTGGTGGTTCTTCAATGATGCGAGCCGTTAGACCATCGTCCAAAACATCCATCAACTGTTCGTCCGTCAAGTTGGCGAAAAGTGGGGCCAGTTGCCCCAACGTAAACTCTCGGCCGATGACCGAGGCCACGGTCAGCACCTCTTGGCACGTTTCCGGCAACCGGAGGACCCGCCGGCCGATGACGTCCCGGATTCCCTCTGGTAGCCTGGCGGTCCACGAATCAGCGGCCCCTTCCCGTTCGTCGGCAAGAAGGCGAACAAGCTCGTTCAAGAACAGAGGGTTACCTTCGGTCCTGGCGTAGATCAATTCTAAATTGGAACCGGTAAGGGTAACACCGGCGCTTAGCTCTACGAACTTGCCAACATCTTGCAGGCTCAATCCACCAAACAGAAGCCGGTGGAAGTTGGGTTCCCGGATCAGGGTTCCTATAGATTGGGAGAGAGGGTGTCTTCGGTCCACCTCGACATCCCGGTAGGTGCCCAACAGCATCACTCGAGCCTCGGATATCTCCTTGCTCATGAACTCCCCCAGTAAAAGAGAGGAACGATCGGCCCAGTGTAGGTCTTCGAGGATTATGACCAAGGCGGAAGAGGTGGATGCATTCCTGAAAAACGTGGCGACGGAGTCAAAAAGCCGGAACCTGGCCTGCTCCGGCTCAAGTTGGGGTGATGGTCTCAGATCAGTGAGTTTTTCATGGACCGCAGGCACCAGCGTGGCGATGTCAGCGGCACCCACCCCCATCTCAGAGGCAAGTTGAGCGGCGATGGCACCTCTCACGTATGACCTGATTGATTGGATCCAGGGCCAATAAGGTGGCGCGCCTTCTCCCTAGTAGCACCAACCCCATATTACCTGAGCGCCTAGGCCCTGGGCGTAGTTGGCCAGTTCGCCGGCAGCACGGGTTTTGCCAATGCCGGGTTCACCTGCCACCATGGCCATCTGGCCGTGGCCAGATAGAGAGTCGTCCAAGAGCGCATTAAGTTCGGCCATCTCTCGTTGACGGCCCACAAAAATAGGTTGGGAGGCAGTTGAGAAGGTCATAGACCCTGCCCAATATCAAAGTTAGCCCTATTTTATAACGGAACAGCACCATTCTGTAAAAGCAGGCAGGCCGTGTTGATTCTCTCGGAAGTCCCGGCTCGGACGCGAGGACTAAAATCTTGAATTCGATGGCGGGAGAAAAATCGAACCGATGGATAGCAAGGCGAGCCGAGGGGCAAATGATGCCAAGAGCACGGCAACATTTTAAGTTGGTGGCGGCCGGCTGGTACCCGTCTCCCCGTCCACATTTTCAGATACAAAACAGAAAGAAACGCCCCAGCCGCTGAAAGCTGGGGCACCGATCTGTAGCCTGGTGGATACGGGGGAAATTTGAACTCCACCAGAAACACGGACCTTCAGAGTTGGTGGCGTTATGTTGAACAAGGGCAGTCGGACGCTTGAGTCTAGGAAGAGATTGATTCAGCCTTTGATCACGATTGCCACTACGGCCTGATATCTCCCGCCGGGGCGGGTCCTCGGGAATGTCCCGGTTTCAACTCCGGCCGAACTTACTAACCCAATATTAACAAGGCCCCGGGGGATCTCCCCGGGGCCTTTGATGCTGCCGCTAACCGTACGACTGGTGGGGGCAATCACTGGTCGTCTCGGCCTAGTGGAAGCCCGGGTACACTGATTGATCTTACTGTACTTCACCGGTGACGGGGTGGAAGTATTCTTCGCCCAGATTGACGGAGCTGATCCGCATCTCGGTGCGGGCCGGCGCGTTCTTCTCGCCGGTTACGGGGTGGAAATTCTCTTCCGCCAGGCCCCAGGAGCTGTCACTTTCGATGTTCAACGGGCTGGCCAG
>JAKUQE010000116.1 GCA_022450395.1 Dehalococcoidia bacterium
TGCTTCTCGGCCCGAGTGCCCAGGAAATTGCTGATCCCCATGCTGAACCCGTCGGCGACCAGGTTAGCGACGCCCAGGATAATGAGCACTCCGGCAGGAAGGCCGGCCCCGGATACACCCGATACCACCGCGAATGTCGTAACCGTCCCGTCGATGGCGCCGAAGATCAAGTCCCTAAGATCGCCGTGGGATGGCGCCGCCTCCAGCCTGGCCCGGATGGCCTCGCGAGAATCGCCGGTCGGTCTGTCCGATGCTTGAGTCACTTCTAACCCTCTCCTTCGCTTGGATTAAATCGCTCTACCTGCCGGCAGCTTTCTTCTGGTCCGGAATATCAAGGACATAACCGGCGCTCAAAGCAATCAGCTCTCGGATCAATCCGTCATCGGCAATGACCGAATCTGAAAGAGCGATATATTCCCGCTTGACCGGACCCTTGGCGAAGAACCGAAACTCCGTACCTTTGCCGTCCTCAATAAGGCTTATTCTAGTATCCTCGGGAAGCTTGACAGCGAAGCCTGCAGGACTTAGTGAGGCGAAGATCTTTCCATTGACGTAAAGGGCGGCGCCACTGAAAAAATGCTTGGACTCCAGCGTCGCGCCGCCAGATGGCAGAGGTCCAATTTCGGCAACGATCTGTGCCAAACGAGTTAGGTATGGTTCCGCCATTTGTTACTCTTACACTAAATCTCGGCTAGTTAGCTATGGAGAAAGGTTGAAGGCTGGGCCGATTACCTCTTTGAAAGCGCGAAGCTCGTGCTCCGGCAAGCTGAAGCTCTCCGCCGGGTATAGATAGATATGGTCTACTCCCAGGTCCTCCAACTCCTTCATGCGCCGGGTGACCGAGTCTGGATCTCCCACCACGGCGGTCTTGTCGACCAGTGCTTCCTGAAGCTCATAAGGGACGACTTCGGCTATCTTCTCCGCCCCTTGCCAGTCCTCCATATGGTTGTTGTCGGGATAAAAGGTCAGCAACTTAGCGGCTGCTTCCTGCAGGTTTGCCTTGATGGGCGATATATCGTAGTCGATGCCCAGCTGCTCCAACCACTCTTGGCCGCTAGGCTTGGCCAGGGGAGTGACCAGCCGGGGACTCCAGGCCCGGACCGCCTCGCGGAGCGTGTCGCGGACGAGCCCTTCCATCTGTAATACTTCGTGTACCTCAGACGCTTGGCGCCCCGCCAAGGCCGCCCCTTCTCCCACCCACTTTCGAAGCGCTCCGATCTGCTCTCCGTTGGCCATGGCGGGATGGATGAGAACGCCGTCGCACAGCTCCCCGGCCAGCCGGGCGTTAACCGGCCCGCTGGCGGTCAGGAACACGGGCACGGGCTCACCGCCGCCGTGGTACAGCCGGACGTGCTCCGCTCGGGTAGAGGTGCCGGTTTCGGAGCCATACTTCTGCACCGAGCCGGTGGGCCGGTAAACATCCCACTCTCCAGCCATGAATGCTTTGATCTCGACGATGGCCTGCCTTATCTCGGCCAGACGGAGTCCGGACAGGCCGATCAGGAAGTTAGCCGAGCCTCCCCGGCCCAGCCACAACTCGAAGCGGCCCGGCCCGAATTCCTGAACCGTTTTCGCCACCGACGCGATAACCGAGGTGTGGCGCGGCCCCGGACAGGTGACCGCCGGGCGCACTCTTATGCGTTCGGTATTCTGAAGCACCTGGGCCATGACCACGTAGACGTCTCTAAGAAAGGTATGGGAGTCGACGAAGCCCAAGCCCGAGAAGCCCGCGTCTTCACAACGCCGGGCGAAATCCACAATCTCGGCGACGGGTTTGGATGAGGGGATCCGAAGGTCAACTTGCATCGGTCGTACTCGCTGGTTTCCTGTGTTGTTCCTGATGAACCCGAAGGCCCGTTATCCACCACCGCCGTGACAGCGAACGGCGGCGCCGGCCCACTGCCCTAGGCCCACCGCTGGGGTCTTAATCCCGAACGGAAAGCTTACCCGCCGAGTAGCCCCCATCCGCGTATATCACCTGTCCGCTGATGTAATCTGCTTTGGAAGAGGCCAGAAACGCCACTACCTGGGCAATGTCCTTGGGACTGCCCGGCCGGGCCAGCGGGACCTCTTTCAGAAAGGCCCCCAGATATGTTTCAGACACGGGTTCCCGCAAGGGAGAGCCGGTGACCGTCAGACCTGGCCCCACCGCGTTGGCGGTGATGCCGTACTGGCCCAGCTCCTGGGCCAATACCCGAATGAACTGCAGGATGCCTGCTTTGGAGGCGCAGTAGGCCCCCGCGTTGACCCGGGCGTTCTCGGCGGCGGTGGAAACGATGCTGACGATACGCCCGCCCCGGCCCTGCTTCACCATCTCCTTGCCAACGGCTTGGGAGCACAGAAAATTCCCCCTCAGGTTCACCGCCAACACGCGCTCCCACTCCTCAACCGCCATTTCCAGGATGGCGCAACGCTGGCCAATGCCGGCGTTGTTCACCAGGATGTCCACCCCGCCATAGGTTTCGACCACGCTCTTGACCATCGACTCCACCTGAGCGGCGTCGGACACATCCACCGGAAAAACTTTCGCCTTTAGCCCTCGGGCTTCCAACCCCCGCGCCGTCTCCCGCCCTACGTCTTCCAGCAGGTCGGCGATGGCCACCGTCGCCCCGTTCTCCGCCAGTTCAGTAGTGATGGCCTCGCCAATACCCGACGCCCCCCCAGTAACGATAGCAACCTTTCCATCGAACTCCATGTTTGTGCTCCTTAGTTAATAGCCGGTTTGGATTGCGCCTGTTTCGGTGGGCCACCAGACTTCCATCCGGCGCACTAATTGGACTCAATTTAAAGAGCTGCGAGATACCTCGGGCCCAGTCCCGGCGTCTGTCCCACGGGAGCCCGAGAGAAATTCACTCAATTCCTTTACGACCGAAGGCCGAAATTCGAGATCTCTGCTCTCTCCATGGAGGCGCATCAGCCGCGACCACTATTATCGCAAGGACCATCGCCATAAAACCGCCCCAGAAAAAGAGGAGGCCAACGAGGCCGGATGGAAGAATTCTTTGCATAGCCAGCCAACTAATAATAACTCCACCGATGGTAACGATACGTAAGACCGTTAATGACCAGTCAACGATTGGTTGGCAACGAGTAATAATGTAACCAACCCGTCGGAATACCATCGCCGCTAGTGCGGCAGAAAAAGATAAAAGCGAGCTGTCAAGAAAAATAATGCCCAGTGGAGCGTATCCGACCTGCGGGAGCCGGACTTCAAGAAAGTCCGGTACAAACCGAGAGTCTGCAGCGGAATTTCCAGATGTGATGAGGCCTATCAAAGATAAACCCAACCCAACGAACGCAATGAGGCCAAGCTGGCCGAAGCTATCCTTTGCCAGATTGAGATCGCGCACTTGAGGTGAATCCTCCGAGATAACCTGATCCCGACTCTCCCCATTATTCCTCTCAAACCGCATTTGTGTGATGCGCTGATCCTCAGATGGGTCAATCTCACTGTGAGACGACCAAAGCTTGAATGGGTCGCCTGGGAAAATCGGGGTTTTCGTTTCGAACAAGTCTCCGTCAATGTTCTCGTATTGAGCGCAAGCCCATAGGCCATCTGCATTGGTGGGTAAGTTGCCCGCTCCGGGATCAAACGCCCCATTTTCACCATGATAGGGTTTTTGAGAGACAATCACCTGGGTTTGTTTCTCCGGGCGTAGAATCATCTCCGTTAGCCGGAAGTCTCGGTGGGATACGTCCGGGAACTCATGCCAATCCAGCCAAACCTCAAGATTTATAGCGGATCCGTCCCCGAAATTCTCAGCACGCAATATAATCTGATCGCCTCGATTTAACACTTGTTGGAACTGACAACTGAGTTGAAGTACCGGTCGAATCTGACTTTTGGCGAGGCGAAAGGATGCTTCTGCTTGCTGTGCCGCTACTTTTAAGGCGCTCTCACTAACACCTTTTTGACTCCGCGCCACTCGAGTTGCCCATATGACCACGGCCAGGGTGCCAGCGCCGAAGACAACGGCGCCTACCGCCTGGATACTTGCAAGATCCCATACCCAAACTGCTAGCACATTCCCCCTGCCGATCTTACATGTATCGTTGGGCCAAGTCCCGACTAACGTGCTAGACTGCGGCCACCGCTGTTAACGCCGTGCCCCGGTCGCAGGTTTGGCCCAGACGGATTGTTCTCCCGGGGTGGATCAAGTTCCGAAAGAGTTGGGTTAATCTAGCCTCGGTTGCTGTCTCAGGGTTTATGACATTGAGATGGGCTGCCACCTCTATATATTCGGCTAAGTCCCATCGCTCTAACTGTGAGTTAGGTTTCTTAGATGTTTTCTTGGAGTCGACTAAATCTCTTGCTGCTTGGTTGCGAGCCGCTGGCCGCTGGTGTTCCTGTAAGGCCCAAAGAAGCAATGCTTCAACAGCGGCGCCGGCCATGACTGTTGCCGCCTTGGACTCTCCGTTCGCGAGGTCAATATTCGCGGTGCTGATGTCTAACCTAATGCTTTCGCGGAGGTCCGGGTCTTCAATGAATTCAAGCCCCGTGGTGTCGGGGGAAGGCGCTTCGTCAGGGCAGTTAGACAGCGCTAACCGGATTGCGGTGACTGGATGAAGCCCATCGAATTGTGGCATGCCCGCAACACCGCTATTAGGAGCATTTATATTGTTTTCCCAGGTTGTAACAGCCGTCCGGAGGACCGCCATCGCTATCACGAATTTGGCTACCAGTTCGGCATCCAAAATCACTAAGTGCTCAGGAATATTACCAGCCAACTCAAGCAAGCTCACTAGCTGATACCTGTTTCGCCAATCCAAAGTGGGCGCGCCCGAAGTTCCCGCCTGCTCAGTCATAGCGAAGGGGAATAGCGAATCGATCAAATCAACGACTTGTCTCGGCATCACCCTGATCATATTGGAGACCTCTTCACCTAAAGGATTGAACCGCCTTCCCAAATGTGTATTCATTTCCCCACCGGTCAAGGCGGTAACAAGGTGACAAACTATGCCGCAGGTTCCGTGCTAATCAGATTCTCCCTCTGATTTTTTGCCCGGTATGGTGACCCACAAGACCCCCATGAGTATCGCCGTCGCGATCACCATGCTTACTGTGATCCACATAAGTTCTTGCAACATAATCGCTCCTCGCTAAAATGAAATTTCCGACACCATCTGGGGTGTGGGTTGTGCCGGTCCCCGGCTTTGGACATCATTCGTTGATTGGCACGCTACAACATACATTCACGCCAGTCAATTCGTATCAGACATATATTTTATGTTATCAACCGTGACACGCTGCAGTATCCTCCGTATCATACGGTCCACGCCAACAACCTGGAGGGCTTCGGTCCTACCGAACCACGTTCCTTCTGGATGCCGACCTACTCCGGGATCGATCGAACACTGGCCCCTGTCCGATACCGGGTGTGCGGTCCGGGTTCTATCCAAGCCGGCAGCCATCCGATGCGATATAGTAGGCATCTGGGCAACGGCCGGGCCGGTCAAGAATCTCGGCGAAGGAGCTAGACATGGCATCTATTGGGACGGGAAAGCACACATACGAATTGGTGGAAAACTGGGCGAAGTTGCCCGACGGCTGGGTCCTGGGTCAGACGGCCATCGTTACCGATTCCCAGGACCGGGTCTACCTATTTAACCGGAGCGATCATCCCTTGATCGTCCTGGACCGGGATGGCAATTACCTGAACTCCTGGGGCGAGGGCGTGTTGACCGACGCCCACGGCATGTTCATCGACGCGGATGACAACCTGTATCTGCCGGTGAAGAACAACCACGTTGTGCTGAAATACACCCGGGAAGGCAACCTGCTGATGACCTTGGGGGTGCGAGACCAGCCATCGGACACGGGCTGGTCGGGCAACTATAACGAACCCGCGGTGCGGGCCGCCGGGCCGTTCAACCGGCCCAGCGACGTCGCCCTTGACCCTCACGGCGACCTGTACATCTCCGATGGGTACGGAAATTCCCGAGTCCACAAATTCTCGGCCGGCGGGGAGTTGCTGTTCTCCTGGGGGGAACCCGGCAAGACCGCTCCCGGAGAGTTTCACGTTCCCCATGGTGTGTGGGTGCACACCGATGGACGCGTATTCGTGGCCGACCGCGAGAACAACCGGATACAGGTATTCGCCGCGGACGGGACATTCATTGAGCAATGGACCGATTTTGCCCGCCCGTGCGACATTTACGTGGACGCCGACAACACCATGTACGTCGTCGAGCTGAACGCATTGGTCAGTATCGTCACCATGGATGGAAAGCTGCTGGCTCGCTGGGGTCCGCCGACGGAGGCGGAAGTAGGGACCGGCGCCCATGCCGTGTGGGTGGATTCCAAGGGCGACATGTACGTTAACCGGAACCTTGAAGGCCAGCGCCTGCTCAAATACTGCCGCGTTGGCTAGTACAACATCGAGTTAATCGTGATGGATGCAAATCGCCCCCATCCCTTCGTCCTTCCACCGAAGGATCAGGGCAGGCTCTAACCTGCCCCATAGAAGGGAAAGGGATCTGTCTCCCGATTACATCGGGATTAAAGAGGGGGTTCTGGCCCATGTCCCAAAATCGTCTAGCGGCATTGCTAGCCGCCATGAGCTTGTACGATTGCAACATGTGCTGAACCGGTTGCTGAGAAACCCCACCGTGGCTATAATTCTGACTAACGCCGATACCATAGACAATGGCCGAACAAAACGGAGTTCGGTTTAATCTCGCGGCCACGAGCATATCAACTGAAACACAGGAGGAGTATCCATGGTTGATCAACTAGCCCGGCCCAAAGACAAAGTCGAGGTGTACTGGTTTTCCGAGCAGGCCTACGGGCACGTTGGGAACGAAGACTTGGAAAAGTATGACTCTGGCCGGCTGTTCTTTCCCAACACACACTTCGACCCTGAAAAGGCTCATGTGTTGTACAACCAGTACCATGAACAATACATTCTGGCGGACGAGGTAGGCTTCGACGGGATCATGACCAACGAGCATCACGCCTCCTACTGGTGCATGAAGCCCGCCGTGAACCTGGACGCGGCGGTGATCGCCAAACTCACCTCCAGAGTGAAGATCGCCATACTGGGCAACGTGATCTCCGTCAACGACCCCATCCGCATGGCCGAAGAGATCGCCATGCTCGATTGCTTCTCCGGCGGCAGGATCATCTCCGGCTTCGTCCGGGGAACTGCCGTGGAAACTCTTCAAGCTGGGCTCGATCCCACGGAGAACCGGTCCCGCTTCGAAGAAGCCCACGACCTGATCATAAAGTGCTGGACCGAGCCGGGACCCTTCCGTTATGAGGGCAAGCATTACCAATACCGGGTGGTAAATCCGTGGGTGAAGCCAATGCAGCAGCCCCACCCGGACATTTGGTTTCCAGGCACCGGTAGCCCCGAAAGCGTGGTCTGGGCCGCCAAACACCGCCATCCTTACATGAACCTAGGCGCCTTGGTGGACACAACCGAATGGCTAAAGCAGGTGTACATCGACACGGCCGAAGAAGAGGGATACCAGGCCGGCCCGGAGCACTTTGGATACCTGTTGCGTTGTCTAGTTGCCGACACTGACGAAAAGGCTATCGAGATAGGCCGTGAGTTCATGTGGACCATCGAGCATCGCCAACGGGGACCTATTGAGCACAACGACCCCCCTGGCTACCAGTCCAGGGCGGCGGTGCAGGTGAAGGCGCAGCGCCCCACCGGCAATGTCGCCGGCGCCGGCGGGTTGGGTGTTGGGCTAACCTACGAGCAACTACAAGGCGTGAACAATATCATAGTGGGCAGCCCGGAAACCGTGATCCGGAAGTTGTCCGAGATGATGGACCGGCTGAGTCCCGGATACTTGCATATCTACGGCAACGAGGGGGCGATGGACCACAAGGACGTGATGCGGTCTATCGAGTTAATGGGCAAGGAAGTCATTCCCGCCATTCACGAGATCCAGTTGAAACCCTACGAGTCCAAGGGCAAAGCCGGCGCCCTGGGTAGCCGGACTGGCACAGCAGGCCTAGCCCCTTAGTTCTTAGCCGCCTATCGCTAGGCGGCCTCAACACTGTCATCCGGGAGCGGGCCGTTAACGGCCCGCTCCCACTTTCTGCGTAACTTCTTTTAGGAACTTGGTGACGTGGGGCAGCACCGCTTCCGCGGCTCGTGATGTTTGGCCGTGGTTCAAGCCGGGGAACGACGCGAACCGGGCGTTGGGTATGATCTGGGAGGCTTCCTTGGCCCCGGGGAAGAACCCGTCGGCTTCGCCGCAATAGAGCAGACAAGGGATGTTGAGCTGGGGCAGCAGTGCCTCTACACCATCGGTTCCTCTGGGCGCGGTGGTGGCCGCGATCAATGCTTCAGGGTCGTTATCCAGCAACCGTTCCCGGCGTCCCGGCTCAATGGGACCTTCCTTCGCCTCGGCATCGGCCACGTAACTAGCCATTCCTTGCCGCAGCAACGAGATCCGGTCTTCGGGACGGATGTCAGTATTGGCAGTGTCCGCACTAATCCCGCCGAGGATCAACGAGTGGAACCGGTCGAGAGCGTGCAACACGATGCCGAAGCCGATACGGCCTCCCATGGAATATCCCATGTAGTGGGCTTTGTCCACTCCCAGGTCGTCCATCACTGCCAGAACGTCGTTCACCCGCAGTTTCAGGTCGTAGTCCTTGGGTTCGTGGGGTTTGCCGCTGCGTCCGTGGCCCCGGGCGTCCACCATGATTAACCGGTAGTCCTTGGCCAGTTCTTCCACGAACCCGCAGGCGTACCAGTTTTGCAGACTGCTGGTGAGGCCGTGCTGCAGCACTAACGGCGGGCCGTCTCCCTCGACGTGGTAGTGGATGTTTACACCTGAGCTATCTACGTATGGCAATTTCGTCCTCCTGTATTTGACTCGGATAGGATTGACCAACGGAGATTCTTTCTCAAGACGTCAGGCATCGGCCTCCGCGAGGCGTTTGATCCCTTGAAGGTTCAGAATCATGTTGCCCCGGTGTTGTTCCCGCCGGCTCGTAAGGATCTGCTGCGCCTGGTCAGGATTCGCCTCCATCGCTCTGCCGGTGGCTGACAGACTGGGTCCGATGATCAGCCTCTGGCGCAACCGGGTGCCTGAGGGTATCTTTTCAAGTTCAAACCGCCATTGGGCGCTGGGCTGGTCACGGTCGTTCACGTTCCAGGCGAAAACCCGGGACGGCTCGCACTCGACAACGTATGATGTCGTCTCCCACACCCGGTTCGCGTCTGCCCGCTCGTTTCTACCTCGGAATGACGCGCCTACGCTGGGGCCATCGCCATCGATCCAGTCGGCGCCTTGGAACTCATCGCTGAATCGAGCAGAAATGTTTATGTCGCTCGCCAACTCCCAGACACGCTCCGGCGAGGCGGCGATGTCGATCTCAACGGTAACTCCCGGAGCGGCGGCAATGAGTGAGCTTACTTCGCCCGGATTTTCTTTAGTGTACCCCCACCGGTCGAACCAAACGATCTCCGAAGTATTCCGGCGCGATGCGGGCTTAAAGTCGGTGCCGATGGTCCAAGCGACGGGGAGCAGCACGACTTGGGTGACGCCGTCGGGAATCCCCAGTAGCTCCGCGAACTCCTTGGCCTTGCCTAGATGAAGGGTGGTCCAAGCCGAACCCAGGCCCCGCGCCCGCAGCGCCAGACAGAAACTCCAGGCAGCCTGTATCACTGAATCGAATAGTCCGGGCCGTCCACTGCCGTCATGGACACCCCAGATCGTGGCCAGAACCAACACCGGAACCTTTTCCAAGTTTGCGGCTAGATGGGCCGCCGAATCCGCCACTCGTTCTTGAAGGTCCTCCGGTTTGCCCCGCTCTTGAGATCTATCGATCATCCGGCTGCCACCAGCCGCCCGGTACAGTTCGGCGAGCCGGGACTTTGTCTCCTGATCCCTTATAACGAGCCAGCGGCGGCTGGATACGCCGGCTCCGGTCGGCGCTTGCTCCGCCAGCTCTATGCAGCGTAGCAGCAAGTCGTCCGGCACATCACGTTCCAGGTCAAGGCGAAGGCGAACCGCCCGAGTCGTGCTCAAGAGTTCATCGGTTTGTTCTATGTCAAATTCCATCAGGCTCCTCTTCGTGAAATGAGGCTAAAGCCAAGGGATTTTTTCTAGCTTACCCTCTTGAATTTAGGCAGCGTAATCTCGGCATTCACTTCTTCGAACACCACCTCCACCGCCATGCCTATCTCGATCTCCTCAGGGTCGCAGTCCACCAGGTTGCTGATCAAGTGCACACCTTCCTCCAACTTGACGTCGACGACGGCCCAGGGGAGGCGCCCTTCGAAAGCTCGGCTCACCGGCTGTCTGGTTATCGTGAAGGTATAGACCACGCCTCTACCCTTAGATTCCACCCACTCCAGGTTGTCCGACGCGCAATTCAGGCAGTTGGGCCGGGGCGGATGAGAAAAGAGAGCGCAGTCCCGGCAACGGCGGAGAACCAATCGATGCTCCCGGCATTTGTCAAAGAACTCTTGGTTGTCCAGGTTGGGAACGGGAAGCGGGAATTGGGCAGATGTCACGGCAATCCTACCTCCTCAATATCAGGGCTCCGGCCCCGTCCCCGCTATCCACCAAGCCCAACTCGGCGTTTTCCACTTGGGCATGTGAATCGCCTCTAAGTTGCCTAACAACTTCAATGATCTGGTTCATGCCTTGAAGATAGGCCTCGGAAAGATGCCCTCCTGACGTGTTAACCGGTATCTCGCCGCCCAGTTCGATGCGCCCCTCTTCCACGAACGGTCCCCCCTCCCCGCGCTGGCAGAAGCCATAATCTTCCAACTTGGTGATGATGACCGTGCTGAAATGGTCGTAAAAGCCAATGACGTCAATGTCCTTCGGCGTTACCCCCGCTCCACCGAATAGCTCCGGGGCCAACCATGACGCGCCGCTGTCATCCCAGGACCGGCCACTACCACCTGAGGCTGCGGGCAAAGCTTGGGCGGAACCCATGATGTAAACCGGGCGATGCTTGATGTCCGAAGCCCGTTCGGCCGACGTGACCACGAAGGCGTTGGCCCCGTCGGCTTCCAGCGCGCAGTCAAATATCCGCAGAGGATCGAAGAACATCTTAGCGTTCAAATAGTCTTCCATGGTGATGGGCCGGCCGTACATGATTGCCCTGGGATTGAGGCAAGCATGTTTACGAAACGCCAGGGCGACCGCTCCATAATGGCGTTCGGTAGTTCCGAACTCATGCATGTGGCGGCGGGCGCGGAGAGCGCTAGACTGGCCCGGCACCAGCAGGCCATAGGGTTCAGTGAAAGCGGCATTACCCTCGCCCCGCCGAGTCGTGACCACGCCCGAACCGTAACGCGCCCCGGACCGTCCGTTCACGGAACGGTAAATAACGACATTGTTGGCTAATCCACGGGATACGGCCATCGCGGCCTGAATCACCAAGCCGCAGGCGGCGCCACCCAAGGGGCCCAGTTCGCCGTAGTACCGTAGATACGGAATGCCCAGGCAGGCGGCTAACTCTCCTTGGGGGGTGGAATCCGCGGTAAATTTGACGATGCCATCAATATCCTTAGGCTCCAGGCCGGCATCGGCAATCGCTGTTTTGGCCGCTTCAACAGCCATGCTTAACTCGGACCTTCCCGAGTCACGGGTATACACGGTTTCGCCGATTCCGACGATCGCGGCCTGGTCCTTCAAACTTTCCAAGTCAGATGCCTCCAACAGGTGTCATCACCACGCCCAAAACTAAGGATTGGCTTCGACGTCCGCCTGTATGTCCTAGGCCGGGCCGGTCACTTGACAAAATGCGTGGTCGAGAATATCGGCCGCCAAGTCCATTTGGTCTTCTGTGGTAGTAAATGGGGGCACGAAACGGAACACCGATCCCCGCCGGCGCACGCTCAAGATAAGCCCATTCTCCAGGCAGATGCGGCC
>JAKUQE010000117.1 GCA_022450395.1 Dehalococcoidia bacterium
GAGAACGAATAACCGTAGGTGTAACTCTCGGAGTCGAAGCGGGCCCCTGGGTAGCGGTTCCAATACCAGGTGCCGCCCACGCCGCTACCATCCTCGAAGATCCGGACCGAGAGACCACGTTGACGCAAACGGTACAACTGATAAAGACCGGTTACACCGGCGCCGATAATAATCGCGTCAAACTGATCAATGTCCTCGACCGTGTCTGCCGATGTTTGCTCTATGGAATCTCTCATACCATTACTCCATCCCGTCGATCAACTCTTCCGGTTATGGTGAAAGGAACTGCTCCATTTATAATCGGACGGCTTATAATCGGACGGCGTTTGGTGGATTGTGACGGCATTGTCTCTTGTCTTTACTGTGTTGACAACCAGCCAAAGCGGGACACTTTTGCTGGTTGCCAACAGATATGGCAAGATTTAGAGGGATCTTGTACTCCCTGGCCAAGCTTATGGGGGATTATAACTCCGGCAAACAAGGCAAGGTGGGCAAACGCGTGGGCCGCCGGGTGGCAGGAAAGACCACCGGAAAGGCGATGCGGAAGTTCTTCAAGTAGAGGGCTTCCATGGCGAGGCAGGTATCTTAAGGCTGTTGCACTGCCAGTTACCCTTGTGAAACTACGCCGCTACCAACACTGCCAGCCCGCGTTCTCGGTATAGCTCGACTCTACTTCGGCTACCCATACCCAAGTTTTACTCCCTTCTGGCGTTAGTGTTTCGGGAATAGAATCGTGGGTTCGGGGGTTAGCCGATGTGGCGCAGTTGCAGAGGAATACCCTTGCCTGACCGACGGGGTGAAGGACGTGGCTTATTATCCTCGTGGTGGGTCCGAGAGTCCTCTAGGTCTTAAAAATGCAGTTACTGACGATCTAAATGCTCGCTGCTATATCGGTGCTATAATCGTGCCCAAAGCACCCTGGTCGAGAAATCTGGCAAGGGGTTCGAAGCTGGGGCGATAGGTGGGCATCTACGTCCAGTGTCACGATGATACAACACATCAACATCCAGATCAGCGATAAGGAGCAGACACGAGAGTGGTATGAGAAGGTGCTCGGGGCGAAGTTTCTGGACCGTGGCCCGGAGCTAAACAGAGGGCAGCCACAGTTGCGAATAGGAAGTGGAGAGATACATAGTAGTCATACTGCCAACCCAGTTCCATCGGGTCATTTCGCGTTAGAGATTAATGACTGGGAAGAGATGATCGCTAACCTGGACGAGCTTGCCGTCCCCTATTCCCCGCCGGCAAATCGTGAGTATAGCGGCGGACACTCAACCTATATTCATGATCCTGATGGCAACATGATCGAACTGGTGCAACACCCTCTGGGGTTGAAAGACTCAAAGGGCAAAAAAGCGGAACTAGTGCATGACGCCAACAGCCTGACATGGGACCGGCTCCCTGGCTACGGCCCTTCTACTTAACTCAGTAACTTAAAATGTGCATTGGTTCTCGGAACACAGACGGGAATTAGGATAGCAGGTATTTGAGGGTGGGAACTGGGGGCGAAGCGGCAGCGAAACAGGAGATGACCATGGTCATGTTACCGTCTTTGGGTCTAAAGGTATAGGCTTGGGGAGTTGATGTCATGGCCACGCTGCGCAGGAACCAAGATGTGGAACTCCACTATTACGACGACGATTTCACCGAGCCTTGGGGGGCCGCCCCAACCATGCTTCTGCAACACGGATTCTCACGCAGTGGCAAATTCTGGTATAACTGGGTGCCCCTGCTGGCGCATGAGTTCCGCATCCTGCGTCCGGACATGCGTGGCATGGGTGAGTCCACCATAACTGAGGATGGATACGACCCTTCCCTGGATATCTTCGTTGATGACCTGCTAAGCATCTTGGATCATCTGGGCGTAGACAAAGTTGTGTATGTAGGGGAATCTTTTGGCGGTATCATCGGCCTGAAGTTCGCCCACACACACCCCCATCGGATTCGCTCCTTAGTCTTGTGCAACACCCCTTGCCGATTGCCTCGAAGGGAGCCGTCCGGTTCCGCCGGGGACTTGGACTCCACCATGGGCGGGAGTATAGGCGCCTGGTCCACTGCCACCATCGATAGGCGGTTGGACACCAGGGTGGCGCCGAAAGGGATGAAAGAGTGGTACATTGCCGAAATGGACCGAGTTCCTCCCTCCATCGGGCGCAGGCTCCAAGGATACCTTGAGACTCTGGACTTCAGCCAGCAATTGAAGGAAGTTAAGACTCCTACACTCCTGTTAACGGGGGCTGAGTCTCTTAGCTCAACTCTCGATCAGCAACAATTTATGTCCGAGCAGTTACCAAACTCCCGGTTGGTGGTCTATCCTGGGCTGGGCCACGGCATCAACGCCATCTACCCGGAGTGGTGTACCCAGCAGGTGCGGGAATTTGTCGCTCTTCGGTCAGCCCATTGAACCGTGTATCGGTTCACTGTAGTAGATCACTCAGCGACCTGGATGGGGGTTACTAATGGCAGGGGAGCAGATACGTGTCGGGATCATCGGCGCCAATGCTCACTCTGGGTGGAGCATGAGGGCACACCTTCCGGCCCTCCTTGCCTTACCGGAGTACCAACTGACGGCGGTCTGTACAGCCCACCAAGAAACGGCGGAGGAGTCTGCGAAGCACTACGGAGCGCGGCTGGCGTTCCACAACTATCAGGAAATGGTCGTCCATCCAGATATCGACCTGGTATCGGTATCTGTTCGAGTCCCTCTCCACCACCGTATGGTTATGGCTGCTCTGGACGCAGGGAAGCATGTTTATTGTGAGTGGCCCCTAGGCGCCAACCTGGCTGAGGCAGAGGAGATGGCCAGTCTGGCCCAGGCAAAGGGTGTATGCCACATGGTGGGGTTGCAGGCCCGGTCCGACCCTGCTCTGCTTCGGCTTCAAGAGTTGCTGGCAGAGAAATACGTGGGAGAGGTCCTCGCCTGCAATATGACGATGTTCCTGCCCGGACTACTCCAAAGAGGTCTGGACCGGGCATGGATGGCCGACCGGGACAATGGAGCCAACACCTTGACGATTGCCACCGGACACGCCACCGATGCGCTTTGCTTCTGCGTCGGGGAGTTCCAGCAGCTTTCGGCTCAATCCGCGATCCGGGTGCCGGTGTGGGAAGTCGCAGATTCTCCCAACACCGTTGACGTCACTGCTCCAGACAACGTTTTGGTTAACGGTGTTCTTAGCAGCGGAGCAGTCGCCTCAGTACACGTTGCTACGGTGCCCTGGCACGGCACTGGTTGGAAGATGGAGGTTTATGGGCGGGAGGGAACCTTGGTAGCCTCGTCCGAGCAGATGGTCCAATATGCGCAGATCCGGTTACAGGGTGGTCTTGGCCAGGACAGTGAGTTGAAAGAGTTGCCCATACCAGAGCGTCTAACCTGGGTACCTGGAGAGGTGCCCCTAGGCGCACCCTTTAACGTGGCTCAGATGTACCGTCGTCTAAGCCAGGGGATACAGGAAGGCAACGGTGTGCAACCAGATTTTGACCTGGCTGTGCGGAGACACCGGTTGCTGGATGTAATTCAGCGTTCATCGGACCAAGGGATGAATCAAAAGATGGGTTGACTCCAGCAGATGTAGTCTGGTCGTGTTCACCCGGGCTTGGGATCACCTGGCTAGATTTGGCGGCTTCGGGGAAAACTTAATCCTAGCGTCATCCATAGCCGGCCAAGCCCAAGGTCAGCAGGATCCGGCGTCGGTTTTACTCCTGAAATAGATCAACGGCGCCGGCAACATCCGGTTCCGGGTAGGCCTCAAAGTGGTACCGAATGGATTGGCCGGGCTGAACCGGGCGTTTAGAGTGGATTGGAATAGGCCGGAAAGGACCCAACGGAAGGAGGAATCGTGCCTTACTACATGTACGTTGCGCTGCAAGAGGATGACAAGATATCGGTTTTTACCATAGACCCCCAGACCGGTAAGCTCACGCCTCAAGTTGAAGTACCAGCACCCGGTGGTCCGTTCACGATGGCGATCAGCCCGGACAAAAAGTTCCTCTACGTTGGTTGCCGGGACAATCCGCAATTATCCAGCTTTCAGATCAACCAGGTCAACGGAGGGCTCACGCAGAATGGGACGGTACCGCTTGATGCTTGGCCTGTCTGGGTATCCACGGACCGCAACGGCAAGTTCGTGCTGTCGGCCTATTACCAGGGAGCACATGCCGCGGTACACCCTATTGGTGATGATGGATCGGTAGGTGGACCACCCATCGAATGGCTGGAGACGGCGACAGGCGCCCACGCGATGCAGACCGACCCGACGAATACCTACGCATTCGTGCCCCACATCGCAGGCAACGGGCCCAACGCCATCTTCCAATTCAAGTTCGACGAAAACACCGGCCGGCTTACCCCTAACTCGCCAGCCAGGGTGGAGCCGGAAGAGTTTCTGGGCCCTCGCCACTTTTGCTTTCACCCATCCTTGGATATCCTCTACTTTTCCAACGAGCAGGACTGTAGCGTATCCGGCTATCGTCTGGACACTGCCACGGGAACGCTGTCGTTGTTTCAAACCATAACCACCCTGCCGGAAGGTTATACCGAGAGGAACACATGCTCCCAGATTCAGGTCTCCGCTTCGGGGAGGTTCCTGTACGCTCCGAACCGGGGCCACAACAGCATCGCTTGCTTTTCGGTAGATACTTCCACGGGGCAATTGACCGCCACTGGCAGGGTTGCCTCCGAGGCCATACCCAACGCCTTAAGCCTGGATCCCCAGGACAAGTTTCTCTTCTCCGCCGGCCAGGAATCGGGCCGCATGGCCTCCTTTAGCGTCAACCCGGATTCAGGAGAGTTGACCCCGCTGGAGACCTATCCATTGGGAAACAGGCCGGCTTGGGTTTCGATTACAGATTTGCCTGGATAGTTAGTGCCGTATCTGCGGTAAATTTAACGAGTAGGAATTCGTCAGGGCCACTCAGTGGGAGATATATCCGGGAAAGTCGTTTTGATCTGGGGAATCCCGGGTAATATAGCTATGCCCTCGCCGCATCATGGAAATGTACTCTGAACAGACCATAAGAAAAAACTAACCCACCGGACTCCACAGCCAGCGAAAGGAAGGTCAGCGATGCAAACAGCTACGATTACCGAACAGTCGGTTAGCAGGGTTTCTTATCTTGACCCTACCGGGCACATCCACAGTGAGACTCGCCAGTTGACGCCTAGACTGGGGAACATCAAGGGCACTGTAGCCGGGTTGATGGACAATGGGAACGATACCTCCAGGTTTTTCTTCCTTAGCCTGGCGGAATCCCTGGAGAAGGACCACGGCGTCAGTAAAGTGATATTGAAGACCAAACCGGCTTCCTCCAAGGCCGCCACCAACGAGATGTTGGATGAGATGGCCAAGGAAGTCGATTTCGTGGTGGCCGGCGTCGCCCTTTGAGGGTCCTGCACTTCGGGCAGTATGCTCGACGCGATACGTTTTGAAGAACGGGGTAAGCCGACGGTCGTGGTGGCGACCAGCAGCTTCGTGAGGTTGGCCACGTCGATCAAGACGTCCATGAATCTGGAGGACCTGCCCTTGGTGGTCGTAACCCATCCCCTGGGAGCGGAACTGGCCGCCGGACAGCAGGCTCGTGATGTTGCGGCCGACATCGCGAAGGCGATATCGGGGTAAGGATCGTTCAAAGGGTAATCACTAAAGAGAGTAGATATGGTTGCTGGAAAAGAAACGCCCAGGCTTGATGGGCTGGACACGGTCCAAGGGGCGTTGGACACCATCGAGCGATACTTCGATAACGGATGGACCGACGGTCTGCCGATAGTACCCCCCACCGAAGAACTTGTCGGCCGTATGCTGGAAGCGTCGGGCCGGGACCCCATGGAGGTCCTGGGCATCATCCCGCCCCGTATGGGAGTGGCTACGGTGGAGGCGGTGGCTACCAATGCGGTAATGGCCGGGTGCCGTCCCGACTATATAACGGTCGTTATCGCGGCGGTGGAGGCTCTGGTAGACGAGTCCTTCGACCTTCAGGGGCTCCAGGCCACCAGCGACCCGGCGGCTCCGATGGTCATCGTCAGCGGACCGGTGATCCAACAGGTGGGTATCAACCACGGCGTCGGTCTCTTCGGCCACGGCTCCCGGGCCAATGCGACTATCGGGCGAGCCCTGCGTCTTGTCCTGGTGAACCTGGGAGGCGGTCATCCGGACACGGGCGATAAGTCCACCCTCGGCTCACCCTCCAAATATTCGTACTGTGTCGGCGTCGACGTGGACACGCCCTGGGCGCCGTTGCACACCGAGATAGGGTTCGACGCCCAGGACAGTTGCGTCACCGTTTACGCCGCCGACGGGCCCAGGGGCAACAACCCGGCTGGCTCCGGCAGTATGGAGTTCGCCCTCTGGATCCTGGCCGACTCCATGTCCAATCTGAACCACAACATCATCGGCGGCGGCCACGCCGCCGTGGTGATCAGCCCGTTGATCGCCCATAAGTTGAGCGAGGAAGGCTGGACGAAAGATGAGGTCAAGTCCTACCTGTTCGAAAGGGCCAGGGTGCCCGTGGAGCGGGTCAGGCGTTACAAGGAGCTTCGCTATGGCCGGCCCGCTGAAGATACCGACTCCTACGACTGGCCCAAGTGGCTGAACGTTGACGAGCCAAACATAACCGTACCAGTGGTCCGCAAACCTGAGAATATCATGGTCCTGGTCGCCGGAGACCCGGGCCGCTCGCGATCTGCCTACTGCCCCGCCCGCGCCTTCAACCTCCCGGTGACTAAGAAGGTTAGGATGCCCGGTGGCTAGGGTCACCCCCCGAAACGCTGCTCCAGCCTTGCGCTAAACTCTGCGGGGGTGAAGGTGTAGTTCTGGGTGCCGGAGACTTGGACGACGTAGTGGACGGTGGGGTTTGGATGCACTGAATCCACGACAAATAGGGAATTACTGTCCGATTATAGTGGCCGTCTAACTAAAACTGGGAGGCTAGAATGGCAACGCAAACTAAGCTTCAGATCATAGACGCTGACACCCATGTGTTGGAGACCGAACGTACGTGGGACTATCTGGAACCGGCAGAAGAGAAGTACCGTCCACAGCTGTTTTCCTCGCCCGCCGATCCCACCAGGCAGTACTGGGTTATCGAGGATAAAATCAGGGGCCTTCGTTTCCAAACGCTGACGGAACAGCAGCTCAGAGAGAGGTCTCAAAGATCGGGCAGGAACGTTGAAACACCTCAGGCGGCCCGGGAGTTGGACGATGTGGAGCTTCGATTGAACCACATGGATGAGCTGGGGGTGGATGTTCAGGTGCTCCATAACACCTTGTGGATAGAGCCGGTGGCGGAAAAGCCCGACGTGGACGCTGCTCTATGCCGAAGCTGGAACCGCTGGCTGGCCGGCGTGTGGGGAAAAGGCCGGGGCCGCCTCCGCTGGTCATGCGTCATTCCTACCCTGATGCTAGACGAGGCTTTGGTCCAAATGCGCACCGCCAAGGAACACGGCGCCGTGGCGGTCTGCATGCGGCCTTTGGAAGGGGACCGGTCGATGCTGGACCCATATTTCTATCCGGTTTATGAAGAGGCTAGCCGCCTAAACATGGCCATCGCCGTGCACATCGCCAATGGAAACCCGGCCAACTGTGAGCTGGTTAAATCATTTCCAGGAGGGTCCGGTGGCTTCTATACGTTCCGGGTCCCCACCGTAGCTTCCTGCGCCATGTTGCTGATGAGCGAGCTTCCCGAGGTGTTTCCCCACCTTCGGTGGGGCTTCATCGAGGCGTCGGCTCAATGGGTGCCTTGGGTGTACCACGAGGCAGCTCGACGCGCCGCTGGTCAAGCCAATAAATTTCCAGAAGACCCATTCACTGAATACAACATTTTCGTGACCTGCCAGACCGACGACGACCTTCCTTACATACTCAAATATTCGGGCGAGAATAGCCTGGTTATCGGCACCGACTACGGCCACACCGACACGTCCAGTGAGCTAGATGCGATTGCTGTATTCCAAGGCCTACCCGGCATCAGCCAGGAAATCAAGGACAAAATTCTCCACTATAATCCCAAGGCCCTCTATAGCCTTTAGTCGTGCCAGCGGCGCCTCTGGTCGTTAGTGGCCTCGGCCAAGGACGGGAAGGGGACCGAGTGATGTTACGCCACGGCGCCCTTGCTGCTCATCTCTTGGTGGATGATAGCCACATCTTGGGCGCAGTTATCTTGGACCCCTCTAAGAAATAAAGGCCAGCAAACGCGAAGGAGGGACCGCCATGGGGTGGCTTGACGGCCAAGTAGCGTTAGTCACGGGAGGTGGCTCGGGCATCGGTCGGGCCTGGTGCTTGTAGAAAACGAACCGAAGGCCCGGAGGCCCCGTGTTCCTCCCAAGCCATCCCGCCCGGCACGGCGTTTTCCATTCGACGCAAACGTTTGTCGGACCCGGCCGGTGGAAAGGTGCGTTTCGGAGTTGTCGCTTAATGAGACAAAGATAGTTACTAAATGGGCGATATTAGGCCGATAATGAGCCGGTAATGTGCCAATATTGGGCACTTCCAGGCACGAAAGCCCTTAGGAATGGTTTTCATCCTTGCCAGGATCGCTGCAGTCTCGTTTTACAATATGAAACTCATGTGTATTTAATAGAGAATACTGGCAATGATAGCGCGTATCATTTCCCATGATTCACCGGTTCTGTTAAAGCACTACCTACTTTGCACCTCGGTAACGATAAGGGGTGAACGTTGAGTCACTCGTTTTGCGTTCTACGACCCAGGATTCCAACCAAAGCATAGATGACAGGCATATCGAGACACCGATTTTCCCCGGTTGATCCGGGTGATCTATCTTTGTGACCCAGATCGGGTCTGTGATACTGATTTGGGCCATCACCGGTGAACCTCCGTTACTAAATCACCCTTTTCAACCAAGCAATCGACCCGATTTGCATCCGCCGGGATTCCTGGGAAGTTAGTTGCTGGGCGGTTCGACTCTACTACGTCTCCGCCATAAACAATAATCTAGGCTACTCTGGGTATCTGGTCGAGCCAAGTGCTGATTGAGAGTACGCCAATGCCTGATGCTAAGATGGATGCAGGTGGCGTTTGCTCAACCCACCCTAAAACCCAACGTCGCCAACAGTTACCAAAACCCTCCAGTTCGTGACATCAAGTCATGATAGGTCAGCCGCTCTAGTGACATAGAAAAATAGAAGTTGCACAGACAGCCCAAACAGAACGCCCCCCGATTTCCCGTCGGGGGGCGTTTTCGTGCCTAAATGTGTATTCAAACGCAAGCCTTGAGAAACTTATATTCTCGAGCGGCAGAGATTTGATGACCGACCTCGCGCTAGGGCAGGTACTTGTCCTCCATCTCCCGTATGCGCTGCACACCCAAGACGTTGCCGTTGCTGGCCAAGCCCCACTTACTTTGGGCTGCACTCGCCAGAAATTCGTCGATTGCGCCAGTGCCTCGTTCCTGAAAATCACTGAGGAAATCCCAGGATGCCTGAAGCGCCGCCATGGTGGTGAGTGAGGGATACCAAGCCGCCGCGGCCCCTGCATCCTGCAACTCCTCCAAGCTCGGATGGGTCTGGCTCCCGTGGGTGAATAGGGGCAGAACAGGACCAGAAATTCGCTGGATACTCTCCTTATTTTCCTCCCAAGATGCTACCGCGGGGCAGACCACGTCCACATTGGTCTGACTCTTATAGGCCAAACAGCGCTCCATTACCTGCTCAAAAGTCGCCCCCGGGACGCCAGCGTAATCGCATCTGGCCACAATGACGAAGTCCGGGTCCAACTCCATCTTGGCGTCCATGGCGGACCTTAGTTTGCCTACCATCTCTTCGATCGAAACACATCGGCGGCGGGGCCCTGACTTGGGCGGGTAGGTTTGGTCCTCTAGATGGGTACCCGCTATCCCGGCTCGGATGTATTCTTTTACGGTTTCGTGTACCGTGATGGCGTCCCCATAGCCGGTGTCCATATCAACAAACACCGGGATGTCCACTGTATTTACGATGCGCCGGGCATTATCCACCATGTCCCGCATACTGGTTCCACCCTCTGTCCAACCCATCAGTTGGGCCGAGGTATTTCCACCAGACATGTAAAACGCCTCAAATCCCAGGACCTCTGCCATCTTGGCGCCCATAGCATTCATCCCACCCGCCAAAACGAAAATTTCCGGGCGCTCAAACAGCTCCTTTAGTCTGGTCGTCATGCGCTTCTTCTCTTCCATAACACACTCTGTCCTTGATTCCCAGGATTTAACTGATTTCCCTGAAAAGGAGACCCTCGGGATGTCGGGAACTATAAAACAGTATCCTGAGAGCGTCAACAGGCATCCGATGAGTTGAAGTCAACCACATCTTCAGGGATTCGCAAACACTGTTGGCACATTGTGTGCGTTAGCCAGAAGCTAGTGGATAGGAGTGACCATCGCTGGTCACGGACCGATTTACCAAGAGGCGCTGGCATGGCAGTTGGCCCCCCTGCCAGCATCCTTGTCTTGGAGAACCTGCTTAGGCTTAGTCCTTCAGGTGCTTCTCGTAGAATAGGAGCAACCGATGCCACATATCTTGAGCGGGGCCCGCGCGATAGGTGGGCCGGTAATCGGCGAAGAAGGCGTGGCCGGCATCGGCGTATATCTGATACTCGTAAGTCTTGTGGTGCTTGTCTAGTTCCTCCCGCAGCCGGGCCGCGTGGGCTGGAGATGGGTTGGCGTCTTCCTCCCCAAAAAGGGCCAGTAATGGGCATGACAGGTTGGCCACCATGTCGATCACGGCCACGGGTCGCGCGGCTGTCGGCCCATCGTCCGGGATGATGTGCCCTCCAGCAGAATCCACTGCGGCATTCACATTCTTGCTGGTACAGGCGAACATGAGCGTATACCGTCCACCGGAGCAGAAGCCTATTATTCCCACTTTGCCGTTGGCGTGCGGGTTACCCTTCAGAAAAAGAGCAGCGCCCTCCAGGTCCCCCATGGTCTGGGAGTCGGGGACTGAGAAAAGGGTTTCCAAAACTTTGTCGGGCACCGGGCGGCCCTCTCGGGTGTACAGGTCAGGAGCGATTGCGATGTAACCTTGCTCCGCGAACCTTCGGCACAAGTCTTTCATGTGGTCCTCAAGCCCCATGCCCTCCATGGTGACGATCACGCCCGGATAATTCCCGGGGACCGCCGGCTGGCTCAGGTAGGCATCGATCTGGGTGCCATCCGGCCCGGAATACTGCGTCATGTCCGATTCCAAGTTCGCGAAGGTTGTAACCATTTCTTCCCCCTCAACAGCAGGCAAATTTAGTCCACCCGGGTACGAGACACACTCCTGGACGCCGCTATGGGTTGCGCAGCCAGTCCGCCGCCCGTTCCCCGATCATGATAGTCGTAGCGTTGGTGTTGGCCCGGATCACGTTCGGCATAACGGAAGCGTCGGCTACTTTGATGTTTTCCAAACCGTGGATGTTTAGACGCTGATCGACCACCGCCGTCGGGTCCGACGCCGGCCCAAGCTTGCATGTTCCCGAGGCATGTGTGGTGTTGAAAACCGTCTTTCGCATCCATCTATCCAAGTTTTCGTCGGTCGACAGGTCATCATCCGTTGGTTGCAGGCGCTCCGCCACGATCGGCCCAAAGGCCTCATCTTCCAAGAGTTTTACGGTGATACGCACAGACTCCCTAAGCCTTTCGACATCGCGATCGAGCTCCAGGTACCGGTAGTTGAGCGCCGGTTGGACATTCGGGTCGTTAGCAGAGAGTTTCACCTCACCCGCACCGTCCGCGAACTCCAGGATGCAATTGAACCGTACGCCTTCGGAGTCAAAGGGATCGGCCCCTCCGATGGGTGAAGAGAAAGCCGATGCAGTGATTTGCATGTCGTTTCGGTCGGGTGACCCAGTGGCCGTGTAGCGAATGGCGGTCTGGGTAC
>JAKUQE010000118.1 GCA_022450395.1 Dehalococcoidia bacterium
CAGGCCTATGGGGTTGAACTTGCCCCGGAAATAAGCCCGGTGGGCCGGCATGACGATAATGTCGCTACCCAGAGTGGCGACCCGCTTGAGGGACCTGATGAACGTCTTCAATCCGTAGTAGCGGTTTTCGTACTGGTAGCCTTCCGGCAGCTCGTCCCGGAATATCTCATAGGTTAAGCTCACACTGGGATGAGGCGTTATCAGGGGGAGGATATGGTCGCCGGAGAATAAGACCCGGTTGTACAGAATGCACAACTCGTCGGGAGAGTGGCCCGGCGTGTAATAAAAAGTGAAATCCTCGGAAACAGTCCCGTCGACGACCGGATTGGTTAGCGAAAGCTTCTGGCTCAACTCCTGGTGGTCCTTTATCCTATCGTCCCACTCCGAGTCCCTGGACTCAGGGAGATCGATAAAACGCTGCCGCCAGTCGGTATCCGCGTCCCGGCGGCCCACGCCCAAAAGCTTGCCATAGACTTCGTGGGCCCAAAGCTCGGCGCCACTGCGGGCAACGACATCGAAGCAGTTGCCGTCATGGTCCAGGTGGCCGTGGGTAACCACAACCCGGTCCACCGCGCTCAAGGGATATCCAACGTACCGCAGCCCTTCCTCCAAGTGTTGCACGGTACCGTTGCTACCGGTGTCCACCAGGGTCAGATGATCTCCTTCCACCACGTAGACCCATGTGGGCCCCAGAGGACTGTCCCAAGCTTGTGGCACGCCGATACCATGAATCACGACCCCGTCGGGATAGGTGAATTTCACCACCATGCGATTGCCGGCATCATCTCCGGATTTGATAATCTCGGGCTCCATGGGCACTCCTAGTTCAAGATACCAGGGTCATTCCGGACCCAAAATAACAAGTCCCACCGATTGTTACGAATTCCACCCCCATGGTAATCCCAGCGCCCGGACACTATCAAGGGGTAGCCGGGTTTCGATATTTCCGTGGCCGATTCGATCCCGGCCAAGAGTCAGCCGGCTGATTGCGGGGGCAAACTTATTTAGGTTCCCACCCGATTGTTGGATGTATCCGCAAGGGTATAATAGCTAACAACCGTACCTAGCTTGGACGATTCCAACGTTCTCTGGCCGGGCCTGAGCTGGACAGATCTAGCATCCGGTCCAGCTCGATCGGGCTATCGCGCTCGATGATTTAATCCGAAGTAGAAAGGAAGAACCATGAAGATCGGAGTTAGCGGAGTCGCATCCAGCCGGCATGGAGACATAGGCGTACTGGCCCGGAAGGCGGAGGCGTTAGGATTTGAATCCATCTGGCTACCTGAACATCCAGTAGTTCCCGTTAATCACAACACCAAATACCGGGGGACCGCCGATGGATCCATCCCGGAGTTCATGAGCCACCAGATCAACCCATTCATCGGCCTGACCTTTGCCGCCGCAGCCACCACAACCCTGAAACTGGGCACTGGCGTCTGCCTGGTCACCGAGCACAATCCCCTGGACCTGGCCAAGCAGATCTCCACCCTGGACCACTATTCGGGAGGCCGGTTCATCTTCGGCATCGGCACCGGCTGGTTCCGCGAGGAAAGCGAAATAATGGGCGCGGACTTCGACCATCGTTGGACTCAGGCTCGGGAACACGTGCTGGCCATGAAGGAACTGTGGACCAAGGACACCGCCGAATTCCACGGTCGGTACGTCGATTTCCCCCAAGTCCGCTGCGAGCCCAAGCCCGCGCAAAAACCTCATCCCCCGGTGATGCTGGGAGGCAACGCCGCCAACGTTTTCAAACGCGTGGTGCGATGGGGCGACGGTTGGATGCCCACCGGCGCGACCCCCGAAGACATCGTCAAGGCTCGCGCCTCTCTCTCGGAGCTGGCCGAGGCGGCCGGACGGGACCCCAGTTCGATCAACATAACAGTGCATAGCCAACCGGCTGACAAAGACTTGATCGCCCAGTTTGAAGAGGCTGGAGCAGACCGGGTATTGATGCGGTTGGCGGGTTCGGACCAGGCAGAGCTCCTGGCCGATCTGGAAGAGACGGCCCGAATAGTTCTTCGCTGAGCAACTTACTTACGCCGGCCGGCATCGTAGGTTATGAATAAGAGCGCCCACGTTTACAGATGGCTCCTGCTGACCGCCCTGTTGTTGCTGGAAGTGGTGGCTTGCAAACCGGCCTCGCCGGTTTTCTTGGACTCCGGCCCCCTGGTTCCGGCGAAGGTAGTCAAGGTCATCGATGGGGACACCATCGAAGTTCGTTTGGATGACTCCGACTACCTGATCACCTACCTGGGAATCGACGCTCCCGAAACTCTAGGCAACGCCAAACCCGGCGACATCCTTGGAGACGGGTCCTTCGCGGCCAAAGCGTCGCAACGCAACAAAGAGCTTGTAGGCGGCCAGACCGTCTACCTGGAAAAGGACGTGAGCGAGACCGATGGCCGGGATGGGTTGCTGAGATATGTCTGGCTGGAAGACGGTAAGATGGTCAACTCCGTGCTGGTGGCCGAAGGCTACGCCAGGGCCGCTATCCTGCCTCCCGACACCCTGTATGCGGACCAACTCCTGGAGCTTGAGCATGAGGCCCGCCGGAATCGTCTGGGCTTATGGGCTTTGGTTCCCGAAGAAGAGTCAAAAGCCGAGGCTGGTTCCTAAGTGATTAATATTCTGAAGAGTGAAGTGGTTTGAAACGCCACAATGCCGCGGTCGTCTCAGCGGGGATCGCCCACGTCCTGGCCTGGGTGGTTGTCATCGGGTTGGTATTTGGCCCTGTCTACCAGGGAGAATCCGTAACCGCGGCGGCTCCTGGCGCCGCCGCCAACGAGTCCACCAAGACCACCGCCACGCTTATCGAAGTCAACGGATGGCGCGTGCTGCCGATCCTGCTGGTCCCCGCCGCGCTAACTGGGTTGGCCTTGATAACCATCCTGAAAACAAATTCCGGCCATACCAGGCGCAGGGTGCTGGTGTGGGTCCCGGCAGTTCTGCTCCTGGGGTTCTGCATCTTGGGAAGTTTCTCCATCGGGATTTTTTACCTGCCGTCAGCCCTCGCCCTTGTACTCTCTAGCATCTTGGTCGCGCGAAGCCGGGTCAGGGCAACTAGGGCGGGTTAGGATTAGGATGTGGGGCCATTGATAGTAGATGCCATCTGCTTTAGGCTACCAGCGGCATTACTTTTAAAGGTGAAATCTCATGCCCGGTGAAAAGCTATCCGTGGTGATCGGGATGCCGGAAGGTTATTGGAACCTATTTGATGAAGGGACCACGGCGAGGCTTTTAGATCCACACCCAAACGTCGTCGTCGAAACTGCGAGCGATCCCGAACAATTCTTCGAAAAATTGCCACGGGCCGACGGTGCGATGGTTATTCGGTTTGGGATTCCCACGGAAGTGCTGCACCAAGGTTCCCGACTCCGCTGGGTACACTCTATCCCTGCGGGAACCGATGACTTGTTGACCCCAGAGCTTATCGCTGCTGAGCACGTCGCTATAACAGCTTCAAAGGGACCTCATGCGCCACTGATAGCCGAGCATACGGTACTACTGATTTTATCGTTGGCAAGAGACATGCCTGCATTGGTCAAAGATCAGGAAGAGCATCGCTGGGTAAAGGACGACAGGGGAAACGTTCCTCGTGTATCAACCCAGATGCTTGGCAAAACGATAGCAATATTGGGTGTGGGTCAGATCGGCGAGAACCTGGCCCGGATGTGCAAAGTTGGTTTCGGCATGAATGTATTGGGCATGTCCCGTACCACCCGCGATATCAAGCACGTCGATCGCTACTTCAAACGGTCCGAACTCCACGAGGCATTGGGAGAAGCCGATGTGGTAGCCCTCTGCCTCGCACTTACTCCATCAACCCGAGGGATTATCGGCAAGGCAGAGTTTGAGGCTATGAAACCTACGAGTTTCCTCATTAACACGGCACGGGGCGGGTTGATAGACGAGGACGCTCTGGTTAATGCTATGAACACGGGCATGATTGGCGGCACAGCCCTGGACACCGTAGACGCGGAACCTCTACCAGAGAACAGTCCGCTTTGGGACTTGCCCAACACGATTATCACGCCTCATGTCGCGGCGTTTACCGATGGCGTAGCTAACGAAATGGCAAACTTCTGGATCGAAAACATCCGCCGGTTCGCTGACGGTCAGCCTCTCTTGGGAATCGTCCACCGGCATGAGGGCTATTAGCAATATCATAGACTGGAGTGTCTCAATGTAGGTATCACCGGCTACTGAGACAAGGTCGGGCCAGGGCTTGGGAGGACGAGGCGTTCCGATATCCGAGGGACAATGGTCTAATCGTCCGCGCCTGAAAGTCCCACCACCGGCGCGAACCGTCTCTCGAATTCATCAGGGCTCATCTTGGCGGCCGTGGCGAGCCGGAGTTTCATATCCGGATCCGCCAAGTCTTCCTTCTCCAATCGAATCATGTAATCCCGGGCTACTTGGTAGCTTTCACTGTGTATATCCACCCGGCGGACGCGGGTACGTTGGGTGAGTGGGTCCCTAAGCTCTTCGAAAGGCACCACTTTAACTTGTCCATCCTCTAGACACACCAAGCCGTCATTTGTTCCCGTATTGCCTTCGGATGCGGCCAGCAAACACTTTACCGCTCCGTGTCCCAACGTGCGGGTGTAATCGACGTCAAAGGGAATCGGAGAAGCCGATCTTAGCTCGTAGCCGATAGTCCTCTCCACTATGCCTAAAGCCTCCCCGCGTTCTTTGAAACGGCTCTGGATCTCGCGCTTGAGGATCGTGTCCAGCGGTATCTCGTCAAGGCGGATGTGCCCGTATTGATCATAGTTAACCACTACGCCCGGCAGATCGGCCAACTCTTGGGGGTCGAGCATCTCAGCGATACCTTCGGCGATGATGGCTAATCCTCTCTCCCGTCCCATCACGCGGCGTTTCAAGATTGCCCCCTCTAGCACATCGCACACCAGGCCAACCGTGATTCGGTCTGACGGGAACTCCTCTGGGATGATCGTAAGCGTGGCCCCGGCGGCCTTTCCCATGCCCAGGGCAAGATGCCCGGCTGAACGGCCCATTGCGACAACGAAATACCACCGGTTGGTGGTACGAGAGTCCTCCATCAGATTCAGCACCAGCCCGGTGCCCACATGCCGCGCCGTCTCATATCCGAAAGTAGGCATGTTGGCGGGCAAGGGTAAGTCGTTGTCGATCGTTTTGGGGACGTGGACCACCCTTATAGCTCCGGACGCGACCCGGGAAACCTCCGAGGCGCTGAAAGCCGTGTCATCCCCGCCGATAGTCACAAGGTAGTTGATTCCCAGTTCCTTAAGCCCATGGACCACTCTCTGCAGGTGCTCTTCGCTGCGTGTTGGATTGGCCCTGGATGTACGCAGGATGGAACCACCCTGAAAGTGGATATTCGACACGTCGGGGATAGTAAGCCGGCATACGTCGTCTGTATTGCCCTCGATCAGACCGGCAAAACCGTCGTAAATACCAATCACTTCAAGATTGGAATTTTGAGCCTCGATAGTTACGGCGCTGATGACGCTATTGATGCCCGGAGCTGGTCCTCCGCCCACCAGAATGCCGAGACGCTGGGATCCGTTGTTCACATCAACCATCTCTTTTGCAAACGCTTATCAACACATCGAAGGATTTGCTAACATCATTCCCTCTGCCAATCGGAGGGAATGATGTTTTGATCTATTGCGGATTTCTGAACTAAATGCGCTTTTCAGACAATTATATCAGGAATACAAGCTATATTTCCATGTGTAAGTCTCCATAAGGCGGAATAAGTTCCGTATTACGACATTTTAAATCGGTCTATCCGGGCAGATCGCCGAAACTCCGCGGCACCCTAGCTCCGGCAGAAATATGGCCGTTCCGGAACGGCGGCCGCGGGTTTATGTGGTGTTCCGCAGCTTGGTAAAGAACAACGCCTTGCCAGAGCGAACCTGGCAACTCTCCCGGCCCGTGCCAAAGGCCGCTGCGATTCATTAGCGAGTCTCAATATGGGCCATGAGATTCAGGTTAAGGCGCTGTTTCATCTCCTATAAAGGGCAATCGGCGCGTTGGCATCAAAATCGGCTCGAAAACGGCCTTGCATGTTGCTCAAACGTTATGTTAAGAGGATAATAACTTTCGAAATAGCCGGGTGGCGGAATCGCACCCTACAGCAACGAAACGCAGAGCGGATGGGAGTCACCTGAACGGGGGAAGGGGGACAACGTGTTTAAAAGAAAGCCTGTTGAGACCAACGGTCAGAGCGGCGAGGTCTACGCCGTTGAAACCATCAACTTGACCAAGATATTCCAGCGGCGCTGGATAGCGGCCAACAGCATCAGCTTCAAGATTCCCAAAGGGTCCGTCTTCGGTCTGGTAGGACCCAATGGAGCCGGCAAGAGCACCACCCTGCGCCTCATCCTGGGCCTGCTGCATCCCACCGCCGGAGAGGTTAAGGTGTTCGGCGAGACTATGAGCTTGTCCACCGGCCACCTGCGCCGCCGCATAGGATACTTGCCCCAGGGCGAGCACTATCCACGGAACCTGACCCCCATCAACTACCTCGAGCTGGTGGGTAAGCTACGTGGGATGCCCCGCAAGGAGTGCCACCGCCGCATCTCGTCGCTGCTCCACGCCGTGGACCTATTGGGCGCCGCATCGACTCGAATCGGCAACCTTTCGGCCGGCATGACCACCCGCATGGCGATCGCCGCCTCCATGGTCAGCGATCCTGACCTTCTACTGTGGGATGAACCCACCGCCGGCCTGGACCCCACGGGCCGCAAGTACGCCTTGGACCTGATCCAAGAACTGAAGAACCAAGGTAAGACCATGATCATCTCCACCCACCTGCTACCCGACGCCGACAACGTATGCGACTACATCGGGGTGTTGAACCAAGGTAAGGTAGTCTTCTCTGGCTCAGTCCTGGAGATGAAGCAATTCGTGCGGGAAAACGTGGTGGACCTGGGACTTGCCGGGGACGTGAAAGAGTTCCTGGAAACCTTGTCTGCCGACCCTCAGATCATCCGGTGGGAGCGTCTGAGCCCGGACGTCATCCGGGTCAACTTCAGCGACAACAAGAACTTCTCCCAACAACTTAACCGGTTGATGGATCTGGTCTGCCGGTCATCGGTGGAACTACTATCCATCCGCTCCGGCGGAGAGATCGAGGACGCATTCCTCAAACGGTTGGAGGCCGACCGGGCGAAGGGATTCAGCCGGGTCTTCGAGGACCAGCCCTCCCTCCAAAACCAGGAAAGCCGGTCCACAATCACCAAGCCCGCCTACTCTCCGGCCGAGGAGCAAGTGAACGGAGCCCACGACGTGGCGGAGGAGCAAGCGAACGGCGCCCACGACGTAGCGGAGGAGCAAGTGAACGGAGCCCACGACGTAGCGGAGGAGCGAGGCAACGGAACCCACGACGTGGCGGAGGAGCAGAAAGTATGACCCCGTTCATGATCTTACTGGAAGAAGACCTGGCGGCCATGATGCGTTCCTGGACGGTGTGGATGTGGCTGGCTATCAGCGGCGTGGGAGGCTTGGCAGGCGTAGTATTCGCGGCGACCTTCGACCAGGAAAGCACCTCGTTCATATTGGGCTGGTTCCTGCTGCTGTATGTGGCTTTGGGGAGCTTCATGGTCATGATTATCAGCTCCACCTCAGGCGGTATCGACCCCAGGACCTTGGGCGACTCCATCATCAGCCACGGGGTCACCCCCACCCAGTTCGTGCTGTCCCTGCTGACCTCCCGGGCTCTTACCGTACTGGGCATGTCCTTGCTCGTCATCACTCCGGTCGCCTTCGCCATGATGGGCGGCGGAATCTCCAACGACTTAGCTTCCAGCGGGATTCTCATTGCTATTATGTACACCGGGCTGCTCTTTACCGTGCTGGTGTTCCTGAGCGTTACCTTCAGTGCCGTTGTCACCAACACCCCCGGCTCTTTGGCGATGATTTACATATTGTGGTATACCGCCATCACGCTGCTATTGGCCATCCAGGCCGATGGGTTCTCCCCGGCGGGGGTCCTGGGGAGTATTCCAGCCTTGCTGCAAGGAGAGTTCCAGTGGTCCCTCCACTTTCCCTTCCTGGTTGCCCTCCTCTTCCCACTGGTCGTCCTCCCACCCCTGGGCATCCGCATGTTCGGCCAGCGCGATTTCTAGGTTAGCCGTATCTAGGGCTACTCAAAACCGTAGTCTAGTCGAATCGGAGCGTGGCAAGGTTTCGGCCCAGTAAGCCGAGCATGCTCGCTACGAGGGCGATTGCTCTACCTGCTGTGGTCCGTGCCAGGACACGTGGCCGGACGTCTGCCCTGGCTGCAGTAGGGCTCTAAGCTACACCTTTGTTTGGGGACTTCTGGAGATGTTAAATCCCGTCATACTTCAAGGACGCCATGTACGGCTCGAACCCCTTTCCTTGGACCATGTCCCTGGTTTGGTTCAGGCTGCAAGTGGATCTCGGGAAACGTTCACCCTCACAACGGTTCCGACCGATACGGCTGCCATGCGTCTGTATGTAGAGACCGCATTGGCCAGAAGAGATTCAGGGACCGTGCTCCCATTCGCAACGATCGATCACGGGGCTGAACGCGTCGTCGGGTCAACCCGGTTTCTAAACGTGCAGTTCTGGGATTGGCCCGCCGGGAACCCGCGGCAATGTGGCAAGCAATTGCCGGATGTGGTGGAGATCGGCGCGACTTGGCTTGGCTCTGATGCTCAGCGGACGGGGATAAACACTGAGGCCAAGCTGCTCATGCTAACCCACGCCTTTGAATCTTGGCTGGTTCATCGGGTTCGTCTACAAACCGACGCCCGTAATGAACGTTCCCGCAACGCCATTGAGCGGCTGGGCGCCCAACTTGACGGCGTGATACGGGGAGACCGAGTCGCAACCGACGGCGCTATCCGGGATTCGGCGGTGTTTTCGATCCTGGATTCAGAGTGGCCCGCGGTCAAAGAGCATCTGGCGGCACTCCTGCGTTAACCCTTCGAAACTTGTCCGCAACCTCAATCACCGGGGTGAACGCATTACAGGAAATATTAGCCTCAAAGCTGGCGGAGAGAGTGGGATTCGAACCCACGATACCCGAAGATATACCGGTTTTCGAGACCGGCGCTTTCGTCCGCTCAGCCATCTCTCCACAGTCACTCAGCATATCCCAGGCGGCATGGCGTTTCAAGGTAACCGTTGCCTCTACGCCACCAGGCCGCGGACTTAAGGAAGCGTTGCCAGCTCTTTGAGTGTTGCTCGAATCCATTCACCTGATGCACGTATTGCGACCATGGGTTGCGGCATTTCGCTTGCCAGGTCCATGGATTCCCGTTATAGTGAAGAACAGTTCGGCCTGACTGGGCAGTATCCCGTTGTCACGCCATTCACTACTACTAGGCCAAGTGCCTTGGAGTATTTATGTTGACCCAACAAGAGCTAGTGGAGCGATTGAGGGAGTGGCAAGTCCGGGTAACGCCGCAACGTCTCGCCATCGCCGAGGCGGTACTCAACTCCACCGACCATCCATCCGTACAACAGATATTTGAGCGAGTGCGAGACCATTTCCCGTCCATGACGCTGGCCACCATCTACTCGACACTGGGTGTTCTGCAAAGGAGCGGCCTGATTCAAGAACTGCCCTTCCAGAAGATGTCCCGGTACGAAGCAAACATGGAACCCCACGTCAATCTGGTCTGCATCCAATGCGAAACCGTCATCGACACCGACACTGGGCAGGACGCGGTCCTTCGCCTTAGAAATCGTATCTCCAAGGAGTCCCATTTCGAAGTCGCTTGGCAGCGGGTAGACTTCTACGGGTGGTGCCCCAGTTGCGCCGCCGCCAAACGAGCCGCCCAGACCGCATAGCCGTTAGCGAACGACTCCGGCCTCCCCAAAACTCGCGGCCCGACCGGCTGAAAGCTGAGCGCTGATTGCTAAAATGATTACCGGCGTTGTAGGAATAACCCTCTGGACCGATGACCTGGAGCGGATGTTCCGCTTCTACCACGACCTGTTGCAACTGCCTCTTCATTCCCGCCACGAAGACTTCATCGCCTTCCAGTTGGGAGACATCCGGTTCAACATCGGCCTGCACGGGGAAGTGAAGGGCGCATCCCGCGACCCCTACCGGGTGATGCCCCACCTAGGCGTTCAGGACATCCACGCCATCTGTCAGCGCCTGGCCGACCAAGACGTAGAATTCATCCGCCCCCCAGAGATGGAACACTGGGGAGGCTGGATCGCCACCCTAAAAGACCCCGACGGGAATATTTTGCAGTTGTTGCAGTTGCCGTAGAGGGCCGCTGATCACAACTACGTGACCTCTGCTATTAACTAGCTGTGACCCCTCCGGCGATTCAGCCTGATTATTCAGCGTCCTCTCATGGCGGGCGTTGACGTTCTCCAGCGCCCCGGCTACCCGGTCGAGTTGCCCGCGATCGCGCGCCGACGGCCCGGCTGGACCTCTACGGCTCGCGACGGCTTTCCCGAATGAATCCGACAATCTCATCTGTGGTCACACCCAAATCCATACCCTTTATGTCCAAAGGGGACCCGTTGGAAGGCTCCGGCCGGATGACAAACATCCGCCCATCTTTGCGGCGAATCCCGACCGCCCCTTCTCTATGGGCTTCTTCGAGGACGGAAGCAAGACTCTGCCTTGCCTCAGAATAAGTGTAAATCTTCACCGGCTTACCTCCAATACATCTGCCCCTGCCGATTTTGCCGCCGTTACCAACCCTCGGTCTAGGCTCATAATCGCGCACCTTTGATTCAAGGCACAGGCGATAATGTAGGCATCATAAGCATAGATTGCCAAGCGGTTAGCCAACTCCACCGCTTGCACTAGGTCCACATCAACGAACCGCACGGGAATCTCCCGGTATGCTTGAATGGCGTCTTGCGCTTGCGACAATGTGATGCGTCCCCGCCTCAGCATTGCCGAGAACGCGTTTCCAATCTCCCAATGACAAGATGGTGGCGCCAGCAGATTTGCCCCGGTCGTCTGCTGGATCAACCAGTCCTTCTCCGGCTCATTCGCAATCACAGCTATAATCACCGATGTATCCACAACGATGTCCATGGTTTTCCTCACGTCCGCAGTTGTACAATTGTACAAGTATAAACGGTGGTTTTCTACAATATCAACATCGCATCCCCAAAGCTGTAAAACCTATACCGCTCCCGAATGGCGACTTGGTAGGCGGACAATATTGTCTCCCGGTTGGCGAAGGCCGATACCAGCATCAGCAGGGTGGAGCGGGGCAGGTGGAAGTTGGTCACCATGGCGTCCACCATGCGAAACCGGTGGCCCGGCATGATGAATAGATCGGCCTGGCCCTGACACTCGTCCAGCTGCTCCCGGCTTTGTAGATCCATCTCTTGGGCCGTATGCTCCAGCACCCGCACCGAGGTCGTCCCCACGGCGATTATGCGGCGGCCCTCGCTCCGGGCGCGGTTTAATACATCAGCGGTTTCCTGGCTTAGCTCGTAGTATTCAGTGTGTATCCGGTGCCGGCTGGGGTCCTCTTCCTGCACCGGGCGGAACGTGTCCAGGCCGACGTGCAGCGTCAGGAAGGCCAGTTCCACCACCTGGCGCGTTAGTCCGTCCAGCAGCTCTTGGGTAAAGTGCAGGCCGGCGGTAGGCGCCGCGGCGCTGCCGGGTTGACGCGCGTACACCGTCTGGTATCGTCCCGGGTCCTTTAGCCTGTCGAGGATGTAAGGCGGAAGGGGCATCACGCCAAAGCGTTTTATATAGTCCTCGTTGAGCAAGCGGATAGTCTTGATTACGTCCTGGACAGAATACAACACTTCAACGACGA
>JAKUQE010000119.1 GCA_022450395.1 Dehalococcoidia bacterium
GACCGGTGAAGTTCCACCGGAGCAGGTGGTCCGTATATCGTGTACTCTCGGGTTGCCCGACGGCTCAGGATACGTCAGGCTTGCGTCTGCCGATCCCTCAGTGCAGCCGGCGTTTAATTATCGCTATCTCCAGCATCCAAACGACATGCGCCGGGTGCGGGAAGGCATACGGAAAGCGGTCGGATTCCTCGAATCCAGTGCGTATAAAGAAGTGGCCGACTACCGGATCCAACCGACGCAAGAAATTTTGGCCGACGACGACGCTTTGGACCTGTGGATACGCCAGATCGTGGGAAGCGCCAGGCACGTGTCGGGCACCTGTAAGATGGGACCTGATTCAGACCCGATGGCGGTAGTCGACCAATACTGCAGCGTCAAGGGAGTTCAAGGGTTGTCGGTGGTTGATGCGTCGGTTATGCCGCGAGTTCCCAGGTCCGGGGGCGCCCACGCGACGGTTGTCATGATAGGGGAACGCGCCGCCGATTGGATCGCGCCGCGTTAACCCCGTCTTAACGCTGTCTCTAATATATGTTTCTGGTTGATAGATGGTGCGGCTTCCTATTTTAAAGGCCCACCATACCGGCCACCAGTACCCCAACACCCGCCGCTTGCCGGCGCGTTTGGCTACTTGTTAGTCTATGGTCAACACGATCTTGCCGAAATTGGCGTTGGTCTCCATGTAGCGGTGAGCCTCCGCAACCTCTTCCAAGGGAAAAGTCCGGTCCACCACCGGCTTCATGCTACCGGAGGTCAAGTGGGGTAGCACGTGGCGCTTGAACTGGGCGGTCACGGTCAGCTTCTCTTCAATGGACCGGCCCCTCAAGCCGGTTCCGCACACCTGCAGCCGCTTGGCCATCAGTTGCCGTAAGTCAACTTGGACCTGGCCGCCTCCCATTAAGCCGACCTCAACCATACGTCCTAGGACGGCCATGGAGTCGATATTCTGGTCCCAGTAAGGGCCGCCGATGAAGTCTATAAGCACGTCTACCCCGGCGCCCGCGGTTTTCTCTTTTACCACGGCCGCGAAGTCCTGCTCGTGATAGTTGATGCCCACGTCCATGCCCAATTCGGCCGCTCCAGCCAGTTTCGCCGCCGAACCGGCGGTGCCGAACACAAATGCTCCGGCATGGTGGGCTAACTGTACTGCCGCCGTGCCCACGCCGCTTCCCGCCGCATGGATCAGCACGGTCTCTCCCATCTGAAGATTGGCCCTGTTGAACAGCGCGTCATAGGCGGTGAAATATACTTCTGGGGTCGCGGCGGCTTGGACAAAGTCCCAGCCATCGGGGATATGAATAGCCATGCGGTGATGGGTGATGATACGGCTGGCATAACCGCCTCCGCCGAGGAGTCCAAAAACGCGGTCCCCCTTCGCCATGCCGATCACCCGATCGCCGGCCTCAAGTACTACTCCGGCGAACTCCAATCCCAGGATGTCCGATGGGCTACCGGGAGGGGAAGGATAGCCGCCCTGACGCTGAAGAGTGTCGGCGCGGTTCAAGGCGGTAGCTTTTACGTCTACCAGGATGTCATCGGGACCCAGGGCCGGATCATCGACCTCCATTATCTTCAGAACGTCGGGACCACCGGGCTCGGTTATAACGGCTGCGCGCATGAATCTTGTCCTTTCAGGTCTAGGCTTGAATCAGGGGGTCGTAACCGCCTGGAGAGGTTGGGGACCAGTTTATCACCCTTTAATCTTGCCCGTTGTAGAGAGGCATTGCTATCACGAGGTTGCATACTTGGGACATTCTATATACGAACCGTAGTGGTCAACGCGGCCGGGGCAAGTGGCCGTCGATCAAGGATTGGTAGCAGGCTCAATCTCTTGGCTGACCGCATTTGAGATCGCCCTTTTTGTAGCTCGGTTAGCGGGTATTACTGGGATGCGGCGGCGGAAGAAGCGCGAAGGAGGGGGGATTCGAAGTTGAAGCGCAACGAGGTGTATAATCGCGGCGGCAACAGCGAAAGCCTCGCCATACGAGTCGGCACGCCGCTGGATGCACTTGATGGGTGACGGCGAAAAGGCCTCTCTCCGGCTCAAATTCAACCCAAATTCCCACTGGATTCCCTATCTCGGAGATAAATATGCATGAGTTGAACATCGATCCCTGGTTCGTAGACAAGGCGAAGCAGTCCCGCGACGGTAGGCTCAATGCCTATGAAACTCTGGATGCAAGTAAGACGGCGCTCGTCGTTGTCGACATGCAGAATTATTTCGTCGCCGACGGCATGCCGTCCTGTGCGCCCCAGGCGCGAACGATCGTGCCCAACATTAACCGCCTGGCCCAGGCAACGCGGACGGCCGGTGGGACGGTGATCTGGATCCAGACTGAAGCGCTCTCCGCGGACCCCCAGGACTGGGCCAACCGCAAGGAAGCAACGAGCGCCGCACGGTGGGCAAGTCGTCAATCGCTTTTAGCAAAGGGCGGCGACGGATTTCCGATCTACTCCACCTGCGAGGTGTTGCCGGAGGACAAGATCGCGATCAAGTACCGCTACTCGGCGTTCATTCCGTACCCATCGGAACTCGATGACCTGCTCCGTGAGCTAGGCATCGACACGCTTCTGATCACCGGCGTTGCCACCAGCACATGTTGCGACTCGACCGCGCGTGACGCCGCCATGTGGGGCTACCGCACTATCATGGTCTCAGACGGCAACGCCGACCAGACGGATGCGCTGCACAATCACACACTTGGCAAGTTTCTAGTGACCTTCGGCGATGTCCAGTCGACCGACGATTTGCTCACAAAGTCGAAGGCACGGGTGAAAGCAGGAACCTAATCCTCAGCGGCCTGGAAACAAACACCACCAGCCCGTGATTTTGGGGGAGTTCAACGCTTCCCCGTTTCCACCAATAAGTTGGAATTTGCTAACTCAAGATCGAAGCTAATTCGGCGTGTCTATTTTGATCTTGGTTCCTCGGTCACACAATATTTGCCTAAGCTCTTACGACGCCACATAAATAATTTGTCGATTTAAATATGGAACACGCTCAACTTGTATCCCCCCAGGGGCGCTTGTATACTACACAGCCGTAAGCTGGCCGGATTCTTTGCCTGTAGGGGCAGGGGTGGCCCACGGTCCTCCGAGGATAGAGAACCCAGATAATGAGCACGGATTCGAATTACGACTTGGTGGTGATTGGGTCGGGGCCGGGCGGGTACGTCGCGGCCATCCGCGCCGGACAACTGGGGCTCAAGACCGCGATCATAGAGAAGGAAAGCCTGGGCGGGGTTTGCCTGAACTGGGGCTGCATTCCCAGTAAAGCTCTCCTGAAAAACGCGGAGGTACTTTCCTACATCAACCGGGCTGATGAATTTGGCCTAAGCTTTGATAATTTCCACGCCGACTACTCCGTGGCTTACACGCGAAGCCGAAGAGTGGTTAACCGCAACACCAGGGGCGTTGCGTTCCTGTTGAGGAAGAATAACGTGGAGCACATCCAGGGCGCCGGACGGTTGGCGGGCGAAGGAGTGGTTGAGGTTTCCCCCGACGGACAGAGGCTCAACGCCAAGAACGTCATCCTCGCCACCGGCGCCCGCCCCCGCACCATCCCGCCTCTCCCCGTGGACGGCGACAAGATCATCACCAGCCGCGAGGCGATCGTCCTCGACCAACTCCCGTCCAGCGTCGTCATCGTTGGCGGGGGCGCCATCGGCGTTGAGTTCGCCTATATCTACCGCATGTACGGCGTGGAAGTAACGATCGTCGAGTTGCTGCCCAGGTTGGTGCCCACCGAGGACGAAGACATAAGCCCCATACTGGAGCGCAGCTTCGAACGCCACGGTATAAATATCATGACCGGCACGGGTGTTACAGGGGCACGATCGGGGCCCGATGGTGTAGCGGTTACCGTGGCCAAGGACGGGGCCGAAGAAACCCTGAACTGTGAAAAGGTCTTGGTGGCGATCGGGGTCCAGCCGAACATTGAGGACCTGGGTCTGGAGTCGATGGGCATCACTATTCAGGATGGGAGCATCCAAGTAGACGACGTGATGCTCACCAACGTGGCTAACGTTTACGCCATCGGCGACGTTACCGGGAAGCTGGCCCTGGCCCACGTGGCCTCGGCCCAGGCGGCCACCGCGGTGGAGCATATGGCGGGTTTGGAGACTCAGCCCTTGGACTACGGGTCGATACCCAGGGCTACCTACTGCAACCCGCAGATCGCCAGCTTCGGTCTGACGGAAGCCCAGGCCAAGGACCTAGGACACGACGTACAGATCGGGACCTTCAACGTCCAGGCCAACGGCAAAGCTCTGGCCATGGGCGAATCCGAGGGGATAGTCAAGCTGGTTGTGGACGGCAAGTACGGGGAGTTGTTGGGCGCGCACATGATAGGCCCGGAAGTCACCGAATTGCTGGGCGAGCTGTCCCTTGCCAAGGTATTGGAGGGCACCACTCTGGAACTGGGATGGGCGATTCATCCCCACCCTTCTATCTCGGAGATGCTGAAAGAGGCTGCGCTCAGCGCCCAGGGCCGGGCCATCCACATGTAGCCATCCAGTCCGGGATCCGATCGGACGTCCGGTGATTTTCGAAATAAGTTGATCGATAGGGATGCCAGGTCAGAAAGCTCTCACCTTGCGACTAACGTAAGGCAAAGGTATACTGAGGGCAATAGTTTAAAGGGCTAATTTTCGATATAGCGCCGATCGTTGCTAAGGCGGCTACGATTTGTGTGATTCGACCGGGATACACAATAATTGACTCAGTCCAATCCGCGGATTCAATGTGAGAGGGTGGTCAGACGGGCCTTTTCTAGTGATTCCTACAGAATTACCAACCAGTAGTTTAATCTGAGTGATGTGATAGGCTGAGCGCCGTAAGTCCCAATCCGGGCGGTTTTGAGTAAGTCTCACCTAGCAATGGTAAGGAGCGGATCGATGGCCGTGGGAAGTTTTGATTTTACGATCGCTATCGGCGGTGAAGCCGGACAGGGCATCGCCACCCCAGGCGATATTCTTGCTCGTATATTCGTTCGGCGCGGCCTCCACCTGAACACCTACAATGCTTACCAGTCGATCATCCGTGGCGGACATATCTTTCTGTACCTTCGTGTCTGTGACGAGGAGATATACACCCACGGCGATAAACTCGACATACTCATGTGCCTGAACCAGGATACGATGGACCGGCACTTGCAACTCATGAGGCCGGGGTCGTGGGTACTGTACAACGAAGACAACATCAAGCCCGGCGAAGCGGGCGATGGGGTACAACTCTGCCCGTTGCCGGTGACGAAACTGAGCGTCACCCGAAACCGGTTGTCGCAAAACACCATGGCCGTAGGCTCGGCCGCGCATCTGCTGGGGCTGGACTTCCAGGTCCTTGAAGAAAGTTTGACCTTGCGGTTCCAGCGGCAGGGTCAGGCGGTTATCGACGAAAACGTGAGCGTTGCCAGGGCCGGGTACGACCACTCGGTAGCCAACTTTGAAGCCTTCGACCAAACCGTCCCCACCGGGCCCAAGCCGCTGGCCGTTTGGTCGGGCAACGAAGCGCTGGCCATGGGAGGCGCGGCGGCCGGGGTTAAGTTCTATGCGGCATATCCAATGAGTCCGGCTACCGGAGTGCTGCACTGGATGGCCCAGAATGCCCGAAACCTGGGCATCATGGTGCGCCAGGTTGAAGACGAGATCGGTGTGGCCAATATGGTCATTGGCGCCGCCCATACCGGTTGCCGGGCCATGTGCGCAACTTCGGGCGGCGGGTTCGCACTGATGACCGAGGCCGTGGGCAGCGCCGCAATGATGGAAATACCAGCCGTTTTTATCGACGTTATGCGAGCCGGCCCCTCAACCGGGGTGCCCACCAAGACGGAGCAGGGCGACCTGTGGCAGGTCCTAGGAGCGAGCCAAGGTGACTTCGAGCGGTTTATCGTTGCGCCTACGACCCCCGTCGACTGCTTCAACACCATGCCCGAGTTGTTTAACCTGACGGACAAATATCAGTGCCCTGGCATTGTAGTTTCAGACCTATTACTGTCCGAAGGCCGGTTCAGCATCGCCCCGGACCTCATAGACATGCACCCGCACATCGACCGCGGGGAACTGATCACCAAAGGGTCCTCCACCGATGGCTACATGCGCTACAAGGACACCGAAACCGGGATTTCGCCCCGGGCACTGCCTGGTCTGGAAGGCTATGTCCACGTGGTGGCCACCGACGAGCACGATGAGAACTCTCAGTTGCTCAGCGACGAGTTCACCAACCCCCACAAGCGCCGCAAGATGGTGGAAAAGCGGGCCCGGAAGTTCAAGGTGGCAATCGAAGACATAAAACCACCCGAGCTGGAAGGCCCGGCCGACGCAGAGATTACTCTGATCGGTTGGGGCTCCACCTATGGAGTGATCAGAGAGGCGGTTGAAATTCTTGCCCAGCAAGGGGTTGCCGTTAATCACCTCGCCATTAAGTGGATCGTTCCTTTCCATGGTGAGGCAATCACCGAGATTCTATCCAAGTCCAAGCGGGTGGTCGTGGTCGAAAACAGCTTTTCCGGCCAGTTCTATCGTTACATGCGAAGTGAAACTGGTCTCAGCGTCGACGGGCATATCCGTAAATACGACGGCGAGCCTTTTATCCCCCATCACATCGTCGATGGTGTGAAAGCGCACCTGGCGGAAAAGATCGAATGCTTTGTGCCCTATCAAGAGGCAATCACGTAAAGAGGTGAACACATGGCGACCACCATGCCGGCAACCGACGATAAGCCGGTTATACCGCTAACGGCTAGGGATTTCAAAGGACTGGTTGACCCCGACTGGTGCGCCGGGTGCGGGGACTTCGGCGTTCTCAACGCCCTCCAGCGGTCCTGCGCGGAACTAGGTCTCAGGCCCCACGAAATTCTGACGGTCAGTGGGATCGGATGTTCCTCCAACCTCCCGGGCTACTTTAATTCGTATGGCATGCACACCCTGCACGGACGGTCTCTGGCCGTGGCCACCGGCGCCAAGCTGGGAAACCACCGGCTGCACGTGATCGTTACCGGGGGCGACGGCGACGGCTATGGCATAGGCGGGAATCACTTCACGCATACGGCCCGGCGAAACGTGGACCTGACCTACGTGGTTATGAACAACCAGATCTACGGGCTGACCACCGGCCAGATTTCCCCCACTAGCACCATGGGGATGAAGACGAAAAGCACTCCCTTCGGTAGCGTTGAGGCGCCGCTGAACCCCATCACGTCGGCAATTATGAATGGAGCGACCTTTGTCGCCCGTGGCTTCAGCGGCGACGTCAGGCACCTGACGGAACTGATGAAACAGGCCATACAGCATTCCGGGTTTTCGCTTATAGACATCTTCAGCCCCTGCGTCACCTTCAACCATGACAACAGCAACGCCTTTTTCAAAGAACGGATCAAGAAGCTGGAGGACGAGGGACACGACACCAACGACTGGAAGACCGCTTGCGAAAAAGCCATGCTCTTCGGCGACACGATTTACACCGGGCTGTTCTTCCAGAAGCAAGCCCCTACCCTGGGTGGCAGTGAACCGGTCCTCGAGCCCGATGAGCCATTGGGCTTACAGACCCTGGGGTTGGACAAGGAGCAGACCAAGCGGATCATCGAGAGAATGATGTAGCCTGGGAGCGATAGCGAATAGAACTTAGAAGGCGGCCGCAAGGCCGCCTTTAATTTGGACTCAGGACGGCTTCCTTCGGAATCGCGATAAAACACCGGGCAGTCTTGCCGGGTCACCGGCGGTGCTTTAATATCTATCCAACAAGGCCCAGTCTCCCGAGATTCAAATGCGAGGCGGGCGTTGGGAGGACACGTTGGCAACTTCGATCGTCATGCCTCAAATGGGCTACGACATGCAACAGGGCACCGTGGTGCGTTGGCACAAACAGGAAGGAGACCCGGTAGCCCGGGGGGATGTTCTGGCCGACATTGAAACTGACAAAGCCACGGTCGAGTTTGAAGCCTTCGTCAGCGGGATCCTGCGAAAGATCGTAGCCCAGGAAGGGATCGCCATACCGGTCGGCGACCTGATCGCCGTGATCACCGGACCCGATGAAGCACTACCTGAAGGCCTTCTGCCCGGAACAGGTTCAGGTAATACGGATGACGCTCCGGCCGGGAATGGCGCCACATCGGTGGCGGCTCAACCGGTATCCACCGTTGCGTCTGCTCCTCCGGCGGCTGCTCCCGGCGGTGAGGTCCGGGCTTCCCCCATCGCGCGCCGGCTGGCTCGGGAACAGGGAATCGACCTGGCAGTGGTGACCGGCACCGGTCCCGGCGGCAGAATCGTCGAACAGGACGTGTTGAATCACTTAGAAGCAGCGTCCCAGCCCAATTCTGACACCACCGGCGCGTCCGCCGAGCCCGAGCGGGTGGACCTGTCTCGTATGAGGCAGACCATCGCCAAGGTGACAAGCGACAGTAAGCGCGACATTCCCCACTTCTACGTGTCCTCCGAAGTCGATATGACCAAGGCCACTGAGATGCGGGGTGACCTGAACGAGGTCCTGTCTACCGAAAGCCGGGTCTCGGTCAATGACTTGGTGGTCAAAGCCTGCGCCATGGCGCTGCAAAAGTTCCCCAAGTTCAACGCCTTCTATCAAGGCGGCCATCTCCAGATGAATCCCGATATCAATATCGGCATCGCCATTGCTCTGGAGAGCGGATTGATCGTACCCGGCATCAACGGTTGCCAAGCGAAGAGCCTAGTGGAGATTGCCGTCGCGAGCCGGGACCTGATCGACCGGGCCCACTCCGGCACATTGCGCAACGAAGAATACAGTGGAACCACCTTCAGTGTGAGTAACCTGGGAATGTTCGATGTCGATAGCTTCACCGCCATCATCTATCCGCCCCACGCCGCCATCCTGGCTGTGGGCCGGGTGAAGGAGCAGCCGGTAGCTAGGGGCGGACAGGTAACGGTAGCCCAGATTATGACGGCAACCTTGTCCGTCGACCATCGTGTGGCCGACGGCGCGGAAGCCGCCCGATTCATCATGGAAATCAAAGGATTGCTGGAAAAACCAGCGGCGTTGATTATTTAGCGAGCGATCAGCTATCAGCTTTCGGCCCCCTGACTGCTGACTGCTGACCGCTGAATGCTGATAGCTGACACCTAACTTCAGGAGGATGTATTTTGCCCAGAATGACCGGAGGCCAGGCGATCACCGAGTCCTTGAAAGCACATGAAGTGGACACAATATTTGGGATTATCTCTATCCACACCTTGGACCTCTTCGACTCCATATTCGACAATCAAGATAGTCTCCGGTTCATTGGAGGCCGTCAGGAACTGGGCTGCGGCTTCATGGCCGACGGTTACTCCCGGGCCACGGGCAAGCCGGGTATTCTGCTTACCAGCACCGGGCCCGGTGCGGCAGACTCGGTGGGCGCCCTGGGGGAGGCCTATTTTTCAAGCTCGTCCGTTCTGGAAATCTGCACCAACGTGGAGCAGGAATTCATTGGCTCCGGGAAGCTGTCTACCCACGAAACCAAGAACCAGTTGGGTATGTTTGAAGCGGTGACCGACTGGAATGCCCTCATCAACCAGATTGAGTCTATCCCAGACTACTTCGTTGAAGCGTTCCAGAGGTTTCAATCGAGGCGCCCCCGGCCCATCGAACTGGAGGTACCCACCGACCTGTTGGGGCAACAGGCCGAAGTGGAGGTGTTGGGACCTAGGAAACCTCAGATCGCTCAAGGGGACCCCGCAATGGTTGAGCGGGCCCGGAAGACTTTGATCGAGGCTAAACGGCCGGTCATTTTTGTAGGTGAAGAAGTCCAATCCCTGGGCGGCGCCGAGGAGATCATCCAACTGGCCGAGATGCTGGGCGCGCCGATAGTCACCGGAGACGGGGCCAAGGGAGCTATTCCGGAGGATCACCCTCTATCTTTAGGGCCGGCTATGGGTGGGCGGATCTGGGGCGAAAACCCGTTGCATGACTGGCTGAGCACGTGCGACGTGGTCCTTGTACTGGGGTCGATCCTTCCCCTGCGTTCCACGTCCGGAGTTGGGCTTAAATTGCCCGATACGTTGATACACGTCTTATTGGACGGCCAGGCCATCGGCAAGAACTACGCCACGGGCATCCCCATCGTCGCCGACTCCCGGGCCGTTACCCGCCAACTGCTTGAGGGTATGGCGGGTACGGACGTTTACAAAGGAGACAAGTTTAAGGAAGAGATCCAGTCGGTCAAGGAACAGATCTACGAGAATCTTAAGGACAAGTGGGGCAACGAGATGCGCACTTTTGAAGCCATCCGCGCGTCCACGCCTGCGGATACGATATTCGCCCTTGACGCCACGGTGCCTACCAGCCGAGCCATCCGCTGCCTGAAGATCAACCAGCCCCGGACCTTCATGTACCCTCACGGTTGGGTAGGTTTGGGTTTTGCTTTCCCCGCCGCTTTGGGCGCCAAGGTTGGCAAGCCAAAAAGTCCGGTGGTTTGTGTTACCGGAGACGGCGGCTTCCAATACAACTTCCAGGAATTGGCGACCGCCGCTCAATACGGCATCAATCCCATTATTTTGATGTTCAATGACAATGCCTGGGGCGTGCTCAAAGGCATGCAGCAACAGAACCACAATGGCCGGTTCATCGGGACCGATCTGGTCAACCCGGACTTCGTAAAGCTGTTCGAGAGCTACGGCTTTGAAGGGACAAAAGTTACCTCGGTGGATCAACTTTCCAAGGCGCTGGAAGACGCCGTGGCATCAGACAAGGTTCAGCTGATCGAAGTCCAAACGCCTGACGGGTTCGGGGCATTCCGGTAAGGAGGAAAACCGCCGGTCTGGATTCGGGCGGGTCTTCGTTAACATAACCTGGCCTCTGGCCTGATCCTTGGATCACTTTCATGAAATGTGTGTAAACCAGCTTAATGCGGTGGGTTTTGGCGGCTCCATGCCTAGATTGATATGACTGAACCCATAGAAAAAGAAGTTCGGCGCCGGGTGTACCCGCTGGACGCTCATGATCTGACCGAAGAGCAGATCGCGGTGGCCTTCGCCATGACATCCCGTCGCCCGGAGCCCTTCGACGAGATCGCAGAGCAGGTGAGCCAGGAGAAGGCAGCCGACTTTCATGAGAGATGGGTGGTGGGCTACGGCCACGCTTCGGTGGCGGAGCACGCCGTGCTACATCTGGCGGTGGAGGACATCTCCCGCTTATCTTGCGACACGCTGGAAGATAACCGGCTGGCATCGTACACCGAAAAGTCGTCTAGATATCAGCTTCTGCCCTCCGGCTATTTTTTCCGTCCTCCTGAACTGGCAAACGAACCAGCCTTGGCCCAAGCGTTTGTCGATGCCTGCCGGGAGCTATTCCAGGTTTATCATCAATTGGTGGAAGGTTGTGTAGATCACTTGCGCGGAGCTTATCCTCAGAGAGAACGGGTGCGGGACTCTGCTTATAACCTTCGGTTGCAGAGGGATGCCACCGATAGCTGCCGAGCCGTCCTTCCGGCGGCGACCCTGACCAACGTTGGCGGTACCGCCAACGCCCGGGTGGTGGAGCATGCCATCTCCATGCTGATGTCGTCGGAGCTGGCGGAGGAGCGAGACCTGGGGAGCGAGCTTCGCGAACAGGGCCAGAAGATTGCTCCAACGCTGA
>JAKUQE010000012.1 GCA_022450395.1 Dehalococcoidia bacterium
CTACTGGTATACCTTTGCTCCGAATCCTGCGACTACACCACGGGTCAGGCGGTCTACGTGGACGGTGGACTCAACGCCCATCCATAGCCTGGTCTTTTGTCAACTTATACTAAATTCCATGTCATTCCGCTAAAAGTGCCGCGTAAGCCCTAACCTCGCCCTATTTCATCGTAGGCACCCCTCTCCCAGAGGGAGAAGGGAAAGGGCCTGATTCCACTAAAACTATAGCACCCGGCCTTCTCTGAACTAAACTCGGGACCTGTAATGCGGCTATGCTGTTGGCAAACGCAATCGGGGACGGTAGAATGAGCCGTCGAGAGCCGGGACGACTACTCATGGAGCCGTCAAGCGCGTCCGGTGTCCTCGTGGAGATTCAAATAAGGAATCAGGGAGGAAACTCATGGCGATCACTCTGGATGAAGCTGTCAAGATTATTGAAGGGACCATCGCTAAGGCGGAGGAATTCAGCATCAAAGTAAACGTGGCGGTATGCGATGCCGGCGGGCGTCTCATCGCCTTTGCCCGCATGGACGGCGCCATATGGGCCGGGGTATACGGCTCCCAAGGCAAGGCAGTTGCTTCCGCCGCCTTCGGCCGGAACAGCGGTGAGTTGGCTGAGCGGGCCGCCCTGCCCACTCCGGCGGGAATCGCCGCCGCCGAGGGCGGACATATGATTATGGGACAGGGAGCGGTGCCCATATTCCGCAACGGGGCATTGGAAGGCGCTTGCGGCGTTGGTGGAGGCACTTCCCAACAGGACGAAGACTGCGCGGCAGCCGGCGTTGCCAAGCTGTGAGATAGCAGTCAGCAGTCAGCTTTCAGGGGATAGTCTAGGGTACTCGGTTACTGATAGCTGAAAGCTGTACGCTGATAGCTCACACGACAAACGCTGTCACCGAAGCCGGAGATCCGCTCCCGCCCTGCAATCGGAGGATTCCGATAACCAGGGTGATTCCGGTTGGTGGCAGCAGGTCCAGATCGGTGAGGTTTTCCAGTGCGATCCTGGGCTGTTCCAGCAGTAACTTGTTCACGCTGAAACTGCTGTCCCAGCCGGGCTCCAATCCAGCCGTGTCCGTGCCCAAACCGGCGATGGCCCGCTGGTCTATCAGGAATCTGGCGGCGTCGTGGTTGAAACCGGGGAAGCGCGGTTCACCGTTGGACTCGGCGCCCAGGTACGCCACTGGGTCGTGCCACTTTCTTTGCCATCCGGTCTGCAAGAGAACGACTGCGTTGGCTGGAACGGGGCCGTGTCGTTCTTCCCAGGCCGCAACATCGGCGGCACTCAGCGCGTAGTTAGGATTGTCGCTGCATCGCTCCTCCACGTCGATCACCACTGCCGGGGCGGTCAGCGACTCAGCGAAGTAGGCGTCGATGCTCAAGCCGCCGGGATGGAAGGCGATGGGAGCGTTAATGTGGGTGGCGCTGTGTTCTCCCATGGAAAACCGGCGTAGGTAGTAACCATCCCGGTCCGGCGTGGCCACCTCTTGGAATTCCACCGGCGGGTCCTCTGGCCATTGGGGTATGCCGGAGTGTACCGTGTGGGACAGGTCCACTACTCTGCTATAGGTGATGGTCTTGCTCAATGGGGCGTCCGGCCCCTGTTCCGGTCCTACCATTTCCTCGTCCTCACCGGGTGATCGCCTCAGTTGACGCTTAAAACAGGCCCGGCTAGAATACCAGGGATTTCAATTCGGCAGTCGATAGATGAGATTCTTCGCCGCCGAATCATACCTCCAAATTGCCTAATTTTAAGTCTTGACGTAAGCAGTATTGGTTTCTCTAGTCAGAATAGAAAATAGAGGACAGCTTATCTACATGCTGTCCGAAGCCGCCGAGCTTGAGCATGGGATCATGTGCTGCTATCTGTATTGCGCCTTCAGTATGAAGAGGGATGTTGCGGAAGGGGTTACCGAGGAGCAGTTGAAAAGCATACAGGGATGGCGCAAGACGATCATGGAGATCGCCGTTGAAGAGATGCTGCACATGTGCTTGGCCTGCAACCTTCTCACGGCGGTGGGCGGCGCCGCTCATCTGCGCCGGCCCAATCTTCCTTCAAGCCCCAGGGCCTACCCCCCATCCTTCAGACTAGCGTTGGCCCCCTTCTGCCGCGAAACCCTGGCGACGTTCGTGTACATCGAAAGGCCATTGGATCTGGTGGAGGCTGACGAGAACGCGGCCGGGCTATCGGCGCATCCACTCCAGACCAGGCTCAGCGATATTTTCTCCAGCGCTCGCGACTACCGGAGCCAAGGCCAACTGTATCTAGGTATAGAAGACGGGCTTGGGTACCTCTCTCAGAAATACGGTGAGGACAAGCTCTTCCTTGGGCCTCCTGAGTCGCAGATAACCGGCTCTCATTTTGATCTTCCAGACTTGATTCGGGTCACGGATCTGGCTTCCGCGGGGCAGGCCTTGCAAGGAATCATCAAGCAGGGTGAGGGGGCAAGGGGCGTCACCGCGGACTCTCATTACGGCAAGTTCGTCGCTATCCAAGAAGAGTATGACGAGATTCTCAAGGAGGACCCCAACTTCGAGCCGGGCCGTCCGGTGATATACAATCCGTATTCGATGTTGCCCGGAGACATCAGCGATGAAACCACGATCAATCTTTTAGAAGACTCCTTGAGCATCGACGGAAGCAATCTGTTCGATGGGTGCTACGAACTCATGATGCAGATGCTTGGGAGGCTGTTTCTACACGGAGGGGAGTCCCAGGAAGAGCTGACAAAACTGGCCGATATCACCGTGCGGCTGATGTTCGGCGTGATTGGGCCCCTGGGAGAGGCGCTGACAACGCTGCCCGCGGGAGCTTCCTATCCGGGTATGAAGGCAGGCGCAAGTTTCCGATTTTCGCGGGATATCAACACACCACCCAACCAAGCGGCGGCTTGGGAATTATTCATTGAACGGTTAAAGGAACTGTCCGCCTACACCGGGTTTCTCCAAAGCAACGAGGTTGTGTCGACGGTGTTGGGACGGGTCAGAAGATCGTTGTCCCAATGTGCCGATCAGCTTGACAGTGTGAGACAGCAAAGTTAGCCTACGGCCATCCTCTGGCCAAGGTGCGGCCGTCTCGCGAACCGCATATAAAATTTTTTAGTATCCAGACGGCCTCTGAGGCAATCCGATGATCTGCACAAGCTGTGGTTTTGACAATCCCGAAGGGATGAACTTCTGTGGCCGATGCTCCACGCCCCTCAGTTATCTGCCCACCGGGGTAATTACCTACCTTTTTACCGACTTGGAAGGCAGCACCCAACTTTGGCAGGAGCACCCCGGCGAAATGAGCGGCGTGCTGGCCCGCCACGATGAATTGCTCACCTCCGTGATCGAAGAGCATGGGGGGATGGTTGTCAGGAGCCGCGGCGAAGGGGACAGTCTTTTCGCGGTGTTCGTTCGCGCCAGAGACGCGGCTGCCGCGGCCTGTGCCGTACAGCAAGCGATCCTCAAGGAACCCTGGCCGTTGGAGCTCTCCATCAAGGTCCGGATGGCTCTCCATACCGGAGAATCGGAGCTTAGGGAGCACGATTACTATGGTCCGGTGGTGAACCGATGCGCCCGCCTCAGGGGCATCGCCCATGGCGGCCAAGTCGTCCTGTCTCAGGCAACTTCGGAGTTGGTGCAGGATGCCTTGCCTGAAGGCGTGTCCCTGCGCGACATGGGTACGCATCGGCTCCGGGGGATGGAGCGGCCGGAGCAAGTGTTCCAGCTTCTTCACCCAGACCTTCCCGCGGATTTCCCGGCCTTGGAATCGTTGGATGAGCACCGGCACAACCTGCCGGTCCAACTTACCAGTTTCATCGGACGGCAAGAAGAGATCGATGAAGTAACCAATATGCTTCCCACCGCTCGTCTTATCACTCTCGCGGGCGCGGGCGGTTCCGGTAAAACGAGGCTGGCTCAGGAGATTGGCGCTGCGGTCATCGAAGTTTATCCCGGTGGCGTTTGGTTCATCGGGCTAGCCGCCCTGTCGGACCCCAATGTGTTGCAATCCCACGTAGCTGAAATCTTCGACGTCGGCCAAGACGCGCTTCACGGATATTTTCAAGGGAAAACAGTGCTCCTGATCCTGGACAACTGCGAGCACTTGATCGTCGGAGCAGCCTCATTAGTCCAGTGGTTGCTTTCTTCCCCCGGTGTCTCCGTGCTCGCCACCAGCCGGGAGCCGCTGAACCTAACAGGAGAGCGGATGTACCAAGTGCCGCCGCTGCCCGTTCCCGTAGCCGCCGCCATCGATGACATATTGGTTGACTGCCCTTCGGTGCAACTCTTCCTAGAGCGGGCCCGGGCCGCGAGGCCCGATTTTGAGTTAACTTCTGGCAACGCGGGTTCCGTCAATCAGATCGTGCGAAGGCTCGACGGGATCCCCTTGGCGATTGAGCTGGCGGCGTCTCGGATGAAAATGATGCAACCGGCTCAGATCGCCAGCCGCCTGGATGATAGCTTTAAGATCCTGACCGGGGGGCCGGCCGATGCCTTGCCCCACCACCAGACCATCGAGCGGGCTATCGACTGGAGCTACGACATGCTGGACCTGGAGCAACAGATGCTCTTCCGCCAGATCTCGGTGTTTCGCGGCGGCTTCAGCCTGGACGCCGGCAGCGCGGTCATGGGAACCGAAGATGAGTTTGAGGCGCTGGATGCCATCGGCGAGTTGGTGGACAAATCCCTGGTGCGGACGATGCCCGCAGGCGAGGAAACACGGTACTACATGCTGGAGCCGTTGCGGCAATACGCCGCTGTCCGGATCACCGCGGACGAGGCGGCAGAAGCGGGCGGCCGGCACGCCCGGTACTTCCAAGAATTCGCCGAGGGGGCCGCACCGGATCTTCACGGTCCCCGCCAGCTTGAATGGCTGGCGAGGCTGGAGACGGAACACGACAACCTCCGCGTAGCATTGGCGTGGGGATTGGAGGCGGGAGACGCGGATCTAGGATTGCGCACCGTCACCGCATTGGCTTGGTTCTGGTTAGTGCGCCGCCACATGGCCGAGGCTATGGCTTGGTTCGACCGGGTACTGGCTGCCCGCGGCGGCTCTTCAAGCGCGCGTGCATCAGCTCTGGTTCAATCCGGATTTACGGGCTCGGTGGAGCGTCATGATGACCTGGAGGGTTGTCTGGCGCAGATCCGTGAAGGACTGGCGCGGTTTGTTGATCTAGGAGACGAGCAAGGCGTAAAGACGGCCCAGACCTACGAAGCCGTGATTCTGTGGTTCCAGCGTGATTTGGAGGCCTCGAACCTTAAGCTCGTCGAGATCCAGGCGGCCCACCGTTCTTATGGGTTCGAGTGGGGAGATGCGTTTTGTGACTTCTTCTTGAGTTCATCTGCCTGGTTTGCGGGGAATCTCACCGAAGCGGGCGAGCATATCAATCGAGCATTGGAGATATTCCGGCGCATCGGTGACATAGGCATGATAGCCTGGGCGGGCGTTCGTCTGGGAAATACTTTACTAGAATCCGGCAGACTGGAAGAGGCCACCGCGCTTTATGAAGAGAGCCTTCCCATGATGGCCGATGTAGGCGACCGTTTAGGTGTGGGGACGGCTCAATTGGGGATCGGCCTCACCAAGCATTTCCAGGGCGAAACCGAATCGGCCAAACAGATGCTTGGCGAGGCGCAGATCAATCTCCGGGAGGGTGGAGGAGGTCAAGAGCTATCTTGGGCCATCTCCAACGCTCTGATCGATACATCTACCCAAGACCTACTGATCGAGGCAACGGACCGGTACAAGAAGGGTCTGAACCTGCCACTTGACGAGTGGGTGGAGATGGTTTGTTCCGATGGGGAGGCGTGGCGGGGCCGGACTAGGTCCGGAGATTAGAGTGTAGGCCAGCTACGCCCAAACCGGCGAGCCGAAATCCCCCAAAGTCCCCCTTTACGAAAGGGGGACTTTGTTGTTCTTAGGAGACAGCTAGTTGAGATCGCTGGATCGGGGCCGGTTCGCCTTGAACCATATGGTGGTCCACCCATTGCATGGCTTCCCGGGTCGTGGCACAGGCAGCCAACTCGACACGCTTTGGCCGGCGGCCGAAAACGGTGTAGCAGATAGACCGGAATTCCCGGTGAATGACGTAGCCTCGATAGAATAAGTTCATAAATATTGCCTCTCCTTCCTCCGCCCTTCCGCATAAAAAACAACTTGTGGCGGTCTGGGAAACACATGTTCTAATAAACCGGGCGGCTAGTCAATGAGGAAGTGTCAGGCGGGGAGGTGGGGTGTTGGTATCGAGGAAAGTAGTAGGTGGGGTCGCCGGCCATCCCAGCTAGAAAACCTTGAAGCTAATCGGCTTCCTGAGTGGAAAGCTTGCGGATAGGCAAAAACAGCGTCCTCAAAACAGCATTGCGTCCTGTCAAAGTGAGGCTTGCCCCCGGAGGATCGTTGCCTTAAGAAGCAACCGACAGTAGGAATCAGATTAGCCTTGGGCTAGCCTACCCCAGCCACCTTATAGATTACGTCGCTGTTTAGGTTGGCGATAAACAAGTTGCCGGAAGCATCGAATACGATACCTTGGGGTCCGCCGAATCCGGTGCCAAAGGAAGACACACTGCCTCCCGGAGTGATCTTGGTTATGGTGCCTTGAGTGGGGTCGGCATTGGTGGCATAGACATTTCCGGCGCCATCGGTTACCAGGTCCATGATGGCCCCGGTGAGGGTCGCGAAATTCGTAGCCGCCCCTCCGCCGATAGGCGCCACCATTACTTGGCCGGTCCTGCTGCCCGCATACAACCGTCCAGCCGGGTCAAAAGCTATTCCATCCGGATTATTCAACCCCGTAGCGTATGTCGTCACATCACCGCTCGGGGTGATCTTAGACACGATACCCGCATTGACCTGGGCCGCGTATATGTTCCCCGACGTATCGCCTGTGATTCCCGAGATTCCGGCAAGGGTGGCGATTAAAGTTTTACTGCCTCCCCCGTTAATATCAAACCTATATATGTGACCGACAGATTGACTGACCCAACCACCCACGAAAAGCTCCCCGGTCATCGGGTCGAAGTATATGTCTATTAAATCAACGCCCCCCAGCGCCACGGATTTAATCACATTGCCCGCTGGGCCGAACATGGTTGCGATGCCGCCGACCCTGTTGATGGTGTATATGTTTCCATTTGGATCAACGGTGATTCCAGTCGGGTCCGTGATTTCAGGCGCGAAAACAGTGACCGTGAATCCCGGGACCAGTGGCCCGGATTCCGGCGTGGGGGTCGGCGTGGGTGGTAACGGCGTGGGTGTGGGAGGTACGGGAGTGGGCGTCGGAGGGACCGGCGCAGGTGTGGGAGGCACGGGGGTAGGCGGCACCGGCGTGGGAGTAGCGGTTGGCGTCGGGACTTGGGTGGGCACCGGCCTCGGGGTTGGGGTAGCCGTAGCGGCAGGTGCGAGAGTGGGAGTGGGAGTGGGAGTGGGAGTGGTGGTAGGAGTGGAAGTGGCAAAATGAACCAGAGTCGGCATTGGAACTCGCGTGGCCGAAGGCGTTCGGGTAGGGGTGGGTGTGGCGAGAGGGGTGCGAGGAGGATTGTCATCGATCCGTTGGATGATTCGTTGATCGATGAGCCGGGCGATTCTGGCTACGTCGTCCAAGTGGATCTGGCCGCGCAGGCCTCCGGCGATCAGTTGGGCGGCTATCCGGCCCTGGGCAAACCACAGCATATAGACGTCTAGATTGATCGCGGCCGATTGAACCCTCATCAAGAAACCCGCTGTAGCATCGCCGATGGCCGGAAGGTCTATGGCCTCGACCACAACATTCTCTGAACTAAATCCGGCCCCTTCCGCGAATGCCGGACCTGCCAGTTGGGCGAACAGCTGAGGGTCCATGGCTCTCATCACCAGAACCGGCGCACTGGCATCGGAGGAGGTGGCGTACATCTCGACGGTGCTGCTGAGATTGCTCAACTGAGATAACCCTAGAGTGAAGAACAACCCCTCTGCCTCAAATTCCCGCTCGTACGTAAGGAGGGCGTCGGTATCTTCGACGTAGCCTTCTCCTCCGATGATGGCCCCGGGAGCTATGTCCGCCAAAGTAGGCAATAGGGCGGGCAGGTTGTTGGTGTCGGTGGAGGCCGTTGGCACGGGGGTCAGGGTGCGGACCGGGGTAGGCGTGGTTTCGGGGGGCCGCGTCGGTGGTACGGAGGCCGGTGGCATGGCGGTGGCTCGTACGGCGGCGGAAGGTGCGAGGGTGGATGGTGCGGCGGCGGGAGGCACGGCGATGACCCGCACCAACCTCACTATCACAGTGTGGCTGGAGTTCATGTCTATCTTGGCGGACACTCCAACTTCGTCGTAAACCGGTCCAGCCCATTAATCAACTTGCCAGCCCTTCTTGGGCAATATATCGATCGTCACCGTGCGGCCACGCACATATCGTCCACCGTCGATGGGCGTGGGATTGAGGAGAACATCCGCTGCTTCGGGAGGGTCCGCTCTGATTTCCAATTCGTGGGTGATTGTTATTGGTGTCGGCGTAGGTGCAGGCGGTGGGACGGGCGTCGGTACGACGGCGCATGCCACCCCGGCCAGAGACGCAATAATCACCAACGAGACAATCAGACGTTGCATTAAGGCCCCTTGTACAGAGTAGGCGGGTTGGGGTTGGGGCAGAATCGTCTAAGCCCGGACACAGCCGCCGAAAGTATTATGGCAGAACCATCTAGGCGCCGGCGCTATCTAGGAACTCCTGCATGGGTTTGGTTTCCTGGGTGGATGCCTGCATGTCGCGAATCATGACTACGCCCTGCTCGATCTCGTCGTCCCCCAAGATCGCGGTGTAGGGGATTCCGAGAGCGTTGGCTTGGCGCATCTGCCCCCGTAGCCCACGGGAGCCGCTGCTCAGGATGGCTCCCACCCCGTTGGCCCGTAGCCGGGCGGCCAGCTCCAATGCGGCCGGGCGGGCGGCATCGCCCACGTTGGCCACCAGGTACTTGGGAGAAGGTTCATCGGGCACTTCCACTCCGCCGCGCTCCAGGTTCAAGGCCAGGCGCTCCATACCGGTGGCGAAGCCGATTCCCGGAGTGGAACGGCCACCCAGACTCTCGATCAGTCCGTCGTAACGGCCGCCGCCGCAGATGGTGGACTGAGCGCCCCCTTCCAGGGGCTGAATCTCGAAGACGGTGCGGCTGTAGTAATCCAGACCACGCACCAGCCGGTGGTCGATCTCGTAGGGTATAGCCACGGCGTTAAGGTATCCCCTAAGGCTGGACCAGTGGTCCTGGCAGGCTTGGCACAGATTGTCCGAAGACCGGGGCGCTTCATCTCCCAGAGCCCGGCAGGTTTCAACCTTGCAATCCAAGAGACGAAGGGGGTTGCGGTCCAGACGCTGCCGGCATTCGGCGCAGAGCTTGCTCTCGTGACCCTGGTAATAGTTCTTCAGTTCGCCAACGTATGCCGGGCGGCATTCAGTGTCGCCGATGCTGTTGACCAGCAAACTGGTGTCTTTCAGCCCCAGGGAGAGCATTAAACGCCAAGCCAGTTCGATGACCTCGGCGTCCACCGAAGGGTCGGCGTCTCCCAGCACTTCCACGCCGAACTGATGGTGCTCGCGAAATCGCCCAGCTTGAGGCCGTTCGTAGCGAAACACCGGGCAGAAGTAGTACATCCGCACCGGCTGGGGCAGGTTGTGCATGCCGTGTTCTAAATAGGCCCGGCAGACTGGGGCGGTGCCCTCGGGTCGCAGTGTCACTTGGTCGCCACCCCGGTCCTCGAAGGTGTACATCTCCTTTTCCACGATGTCCGTGCCTTCCCCCACTGATCGGACGAACAGGTTCGCGTCCTCGAACACCGGAGTGTCGATCCGGCCAAAGCCATATTGCCTAGCCAGGTCTACGGCTTTGGATTCGATGTATCTCCAATACTTTTGGTCCTGGGGGAGCAGGTCGTTGGTGCCTCTGGGCGCTTGGAACAAGGTCTTTAGTCTCCTTGATTGATGGCGTTAAGACGGCCCATTATAGGCGGTCATGGTGGAGGTGGAATCCGTCGCGGATCCAGTGAAATGATGCTGGCGATCAGACAACCCGGTCCGTCTCCATGCCCAGGAGTTGATCCTCGGTTAGTCCACCGATGGAACACAGAATGTCACGGTTGTGTTCGCCCAACAAGGGCGGAGGACCGGTAGGGGTGTCGGGGCAGGCGGTAAGGTTGATGGGCGTGTTGGCGGTCCGGAATGAGCCCCCCATGGTGTCGCCGCAGTCGACGAACATCTTGCGAGCCTCCAGGTGGGGGCACTGGTCCAGGTCGGCGGTGTTCTGCACCATTCCCATTGAGTAACCGATCTCAATGAGCTGCTCGGCCACCTCCCTTTTCGACAAGTGTTGGGACCACTCCTCGATGGCGGGGACGATGTTCTCGAAGTAGAACTCGCCGCTGATACCCTTGCCCAGATACCGGGGGTCCTGGATCAGGTCTTCCCGGCCCAGGAACTGCCAAAGAGCGACCCACTTTTCCTCGTCGCCGGCCCCGGCCAGCACCGCGTACCCATCGTTGGTTTTCAGCGCCAGTTGGGCGCTGAACATGTTCTCCCTGGCCCGGCTGCTGCTTTGGCCGGTTAATTGGTACAGGGGCATGCTGCTGGTGGTGTGGGCCACCATGCAGTCGTACATGGCCATGTCCACATGCTGTCCCTTGCCCGTCTTGTGCCGGGCTTCCAAGGCCAACATGACGCCCAGGGCGGACCACACTCCGGGTACGGTGTCGCCGATGTTGTCGCCTACCATCTGCGGCGCCCCGCCGTGGGCTCCGGTGATCTCCATCCAGCCGCCCATGCCCTGAACGCAAGGGTTGTTGGCCGGCCACTGGGAGTAGGGGCCTTGCATATCATCGGAGTCGCCGTAGCCGGTGATGCTGGCGTAGATCAGGCCGGGGTTCAATTCGGAGAGGACTTCATAGCCTAGGCCCAGCCGGCGAAGTGCGCCGGGACCCCAGTTGTCCAGAAGGATGTCAGACTCTTTGACCATCTTCTCGAACGCGGATCTGCATCGGGGGTCGCGTAGGTCTAGAGTCACGCTTTTCTTGTTGCGGTTGACGCCCAGGTATCTCACGGAGACTTTCTGCCCATTGGGTCCGTCCTTGAAGGGGGTATTGATCCGTGATCGATCACCGACTCCGGGCCGTTCCACTTTGATAACTTCGGCGCCCATGTCGGCAAATATCATCGAGCAGAAGGGACCAGCCACGATGTGGGTTAGGTCCAAGACCCGGATGCCTTCCAGGGGCAAGGGTAGCTTTTCGCCGTTAGCCGTCATAGTTAAACCTTTATTGATCGTAGGTAGGGATCTGTAGTCCTAGACCGGCGGCTATGTACCGTTTCATGTTCTCCACGTAGATGCCGGTGGGGTCTTCCAACCGCTTCTGGTGTTCTTCGGTCAGCGGACGCACCTTGCCGGGCACGCCCAACACCAGTGAGTTGTCGGGGATAACGCTGTCGGCCAGCACCAAGGCGGACGCGCCGATGAGCACGTAGTTACCGACTTTGGCGCTCTCCAGAATGGCGGCGTTCATGCCGATCAGCACGTTGTTTCCGACGATGCCGCCGTGGATAACCGCTCCGTGGGTCATCAGAACATTGTCGCCCAGCTCCAGATAGTCGTCGGTATGCAGGACGCAGTTATCCTGGATGGAGCAGGCTTTTCCGATGATTATCTTACCGTAGTCGCCTCGAATCACGGCGCCCGGCCAGATGCTGGTGTCCTCGCCGATCTCAACGTCGCCGACGATATAAGCAGTCTCACTGACGAAACAGGAGGGATGGATCTTTGGAGTTTTTCCATCGAGGCTGCGAATCACGGGGACCTCCGGTGTTGCTGATTGGGCCTTTGCCCTTCCGGTAAAAGGATACACGGTGACTGGGACTATCGCCAGGGGAATTTTCGAGCAGTCAGCTATCAGCGGTCAGGGGAAAATCCCCCCAACCCCCCTTTATGAAAGGGGGCGAAACACGGTCTACAAGCCGAAGACTTGGGTGAGCCAGGCTAGGCTGTATTTGCAGGCGTAGGCGAAGGTGATGAACTTGATTGTCTTGCCCACCCAAACTACGCTCAGGAAGCCCCAAAGAGGGTACCGGAGGGCGCCGGCGGCGATGCCGACGATGTCGAAGATGGGGTTGGGCACCAGCGAAACCAAGAACAAGGGAAGCCAGCCCCGGCGGCGCACCAAGGACTCCAGCCGATTGTATAGGCGATACCTCCGGGCCATGTCTCGTCCGCTGTAACCCAGAAAGTACCCGGTTAGTTCGCCCACACTCTCGCTGGTCCCGGCGATGAGGCCCAAGAGCGCTGGGTTTAGGAAAATGGCCCCCGCGCATACCGCTCCCAAGGCGGGCACCGGAATTATCAGACCGGCGCTGGCGATCAGTGATGCCAGGGCCACTCCGCCGTAGCCTGCCTGAGCTGGGGTCAATTGATCCCGCAGTAAAAAGGCGGACGCCGAGGCGGCCAGGACCGCTAGGAGTATCCCGATCCGAATAAGGGTGCCGGGATTACGCCAATCCCACCGGGCGGGCGCGGAAAGCACCCGGACCAAGCTGTTCATAGAGAAACGGGCCCAGGGATGGACCCGCTTTGGTCATCCAGGCCGCCCTGAAGAAACAGGGTCAACAGGGCGTTGAACTCGTCGGCTTTCTCCATGTGGGGCCAATGCCCGCACTGAGGAAAGGTGCGTACCAAGCATTGGGGGATCGCCTCTTTTATCCTACCGGCGTGGCTTACCGGGATGATAATGTCCTCTTCTCCCCAAAGGCACATCAGAGGAGAAGACACTTGAGGCAATCGATCAAGAACCCGCCATCGCCGGCGAAGCCCCAGGAGGTTAATGCTGGAGCGGATCGAGCGGAGGGTGGATCTGGTGGAGCCGGGCAAAAACTGGACACGGGCCATTTCGGTCAGCACCTCGTCGGGTATCGAAGACGGCTCATGAAAAACTCGCTTGTTCATACCCATCAGGCTGTATATCCAGCGCTGGAAGAGGAACTCCCCTAAACCGGGCACAGACATCAAACGTAACACCCAAGAAACCTGGCGGCCGATTCCTCCGGGAGCGACCAGCGCCAAGCGGCCGGTTTTCTCCGGATTCTCAAGAGCGAACAGCGCGGCCACCAGTCCCCCGGCTGAGTTACCCACCAACGAAGCCCTCTCTACCCCCAAGGCGCGGAGAAACTGTCCGGTGAATTCGACGGCGTTGCGGGGGCCATAGTCCAGAGCATCTGGCTTTTCCGAGTCACCGTGGCCGGGCAGGTCTGGGGCCAGAACCGTGAACCCCGCGTTGGCTAGGGGCTCAATATTTCGCCGCCAGGTGTCCAAGGACGAACCCAATCCGTGCAACAGCAACACCACCGGCCCTTGCCCGGCCTCCACGTAGTGGATATTGACCCCGTTAAGGGCGATTGTCTTGTGCTCCAAAGAGTTCCTCGGCCGGCGTATGGCCTCACGAATTACTCTATATCGCCGAATATCTTCGACATTCCCTACTCACGATCGATTTTCTGGCCCGAACCCGGTTCTTGGACCCAGTTGCCTAGATCCCCCTTCCACCGAAGGGCCGGGATGACGGACCGGTAATCCAGACATATAAGAGAAACTAGGCTAGAAACAGCCGCCGCAGGTCAGGGTGCAATTCCCCGACCGCGGCGCCCACACCCGTTCGTGGTGAGCCTGTCGAACCACCGCGTCTCGACCCTTCCACAGGGTCAGGGCGGACGCAAGGCGCGCCGGCAGCTATTTGGATATTAGCGCGGCCCGGAGCCGCTCCCTACGCCGTTTGGGTTACGAGGCCTTGCGTGGTCAAGACCAGGCCGGAATCATCGTCCGCGTCCACCACCACGTGGTCGCCCTCTTGGAACTCTCCAGAAAGTATCTTCTTGGAGAGTTGGTTCTCCAGGTGGCGCTGCACGGCGCGGCGCAAGGGCCGGGCGCCAAAGTCCGGGTCGAAGCCTTCCTTGGCCAGCCAGAGGCCGGCGGCCGGCGTGAGTTCAAAGGTGATTTTCCGGTCCTGCAAACGCTGCTGCACATCTTTGACCATCAGGTCTACCACCTGGACGATCTGTTCCTGGGTCAATGGATGAAATATTATGGTCTCGTCGATCCGGTTTAGAAATTCGGGGCGGAATGTCCGTTTCAAGGCCTCGTTCACCGAATCCTTCAAGCGTTGGTCCTCGGTGTCCTTTGCCCGGTTATCGGTGCGGAAGCTGAAGGGCTGCCGCCGCATGTTTTCGATGCCAAGGTTGCTGGTCATGATGATGACTGTGTTGCGGAAATCGACGGTGCGGCCGTGTCCGTCGGTAAGGCGTCCATCCTCTAGGATCTGTAAAAGGATGTTGAAGACATCCGGGTGGGCCTTTTCGATCTCGTCGAAGAGGACTACCCGGTAAGGGCGTCGCCGCACCGCCTCGGTGAGCTGCCCCGCCTCGTCGTAGCCCACATATCCCGGAGGCGCTCCAATGAGACGAGATACGCTGTGCTTTTCCATGTACTCCGACATGTCCACCCGTATCATATTGCTCTCATCGTCGAAGAGGAACTCCGCCAGGGCTCTGGCCAGCTCGGTCTTGCCCACGCCCGTGGGGCCCAGGAAGATGAAGCTGCCGATGGGACGCTTTGGGTCGCTGATGCCCGACCGGGAACGGCGAATGGCTTCGGACACGGCATTAACCGCTTCTTCCTGGCCGATGATCCGCTGGTGCAGGCCTTCCTCCATATTAATCAGCCGCTCCGCCTCGCCACCCAACAGCCGTCCGGTGGGGATACCGGTCCACTTGGACACAAGCTCGGCTATGTCGGATTCGTCCACCACCATGTCGATGTCGCGTTCACCCAACAGCCTTTGCTTTTCCGCCTCGTATTCCTCCTCCAAGCGGAGGCGATCGGTGCGAATTTCGGCCGCCTGCTCGTACTCGGAACGCTGGGCCGCCGCGTCCTCTTGGTCCGCTAAGCGGCGGATATGCTCTTCAGACTTCTTCAGCTGCAAAGGAAAGCTTTCGGCGTCGATGCGCAGCTTGCTGGCCGCCTCGTCTATAAAGTCCACCGCCTTGTCCGGTAGATGGCGGTCCACGATGTACCGATCGCTAAGGCGGGCTGCCGCTTCCAGAGCCGAATCGTTGATCTGGACCTTGTGGTGGGCTTCGTAGCGGGGCCGCAGGACTTGCAGAATCTCCACCGTCTCTGCCACCGTCGGCTCTTCTAAGTAGATCGGTTGGAAACGCCGTTCCAGGGCTGAGTCCTTCTCGATGTACCGCCGGTATTCGGCGGTGGTGGTGGCGCCGATGCACTGCAACTCGCCCCTGGCCAAAGCGGGCTTGAGCAGGTTGCTGGCGTCGATACCGCCCTCGGCGGCCCCGGCTCCCACCATAGTGTGGATCTCATCCAGGAAGAGAATCACTTCTCCCTGGGCCTGCTTGACCTCGTCGATAACCGATTTGAGCCGCTCTTCAAACTCCCCACGGAACTTGGAGCCTGCGACCAGTCCGCCCATGTCCAGGGCCAACACCCGCCGGTTTTTCAGCGAGCTGGGCACGTCACCGGCCACTATGCGGGAGGCCAGCCCCTCGGCTATGGCCGTTTTACCCACGCCGGCTTCCCCGATGATGACCGGATTGTTCTTTTTCCGGCGGCTCAACGTCTGCATCACCTGCCGGATCTCATCGTCCCGGCCCACGACCGGGTCTAGCTTGCCTTCCCGTGCCAGCTTGGTCAGGTCGATGGTGTATTTTCCCAGGGAACGATAGTGGCTCTCCGCTCGAGGGTCGTCCACCCGGTGGCCGCCTCGTACCGTCATCAAGGCTTGGTACACCTTTTCCTGGTCGATGCCGAATTCCTTGAGTATCGCGGCGGAATCGCCCTGAGTCTCCATGGTGGTGGCGATGAATAGGTGCTCGGCGCCGATATATTCGTCCTTGAGCCTATCCGCCTCGCTCTTGGCGTTTTCCAACAACCGGGTTGCCCGGGGAGTCGCGTAGATCTGGGTGTTCTCAAAGGTCACTTTGGGGGCTTCCTCCAGCATCTGATGGAGGCGGGCCTTAACCGCTTCGCCTTGAATGCCCAGTTCTGACAGAATGTCCTCCGGAATGCCTTGTTCCAGCTCCAGAAGGGCCGTTAGGACGTGCTCCACGTCCCATTGGGTATGCCGGTAGCGGCGCACCATCTCCTGGGAGTTGTTCAAAACCTCTTGCGCTTGTTCAGTGAATTGTTCCGGTTTCAGTACCATGGGATTGTCTCCTAGACTACCTGATTGGGTCCGCGCCGACGGTTGGATGGGCCGTTTCGGTCCCGCAGGCGGGTGACTTCATTGGTTAGGGTTTGAACGTCGGATTCCAATTGTTCGATGCGGTTCATCAACTTTAGGGCAACTTCCGCCCCCGCCAAGTTGACGCCCATGTCCTCGGTGAGGGTTTTGATGCGATGTAGCCGTTCGATGTCGGCCATGGAGAAAAGTCTCTGCCTGCCTTCCGTTCTTGATGGCGAGATCAGGCTCACTTTCTCGTAGTAACGAAGAGTTTGGGCGTGAACTCCCACCATTCGGGCGGCTACGCTGATGACGAAACAAGGGTTCTCTCTGAATTGCTGCTCGGTGGCCATTTTTAACTCCCCTTTCCGGCCCGCAATTCCTTAAAGCGGAGGAACAACTCTTGCTCCTCGGGGCTTAAGTCTGTGGGCAAGGTAACTTTGATCGTGGCGTACAGGTCTCCTTTGACATCGGGCTCGTTAAGGACCGGCATCCCCTGTCCTGCCAAGCGGAACCGGCGGCCGTTTTGAGTCTCCGGTGGAATGGTGAGCGCCAAGCGGCCGGTCAAGGTGGTGACGGCCAAGTCGCTGCCCAAGACGGCGTCTTCCAGCGGGGTCTCCACCTCGGTGTATAGGTCCCTGCCTTGCCGCCGGAATCGCGGGTGATCTTTGATGGACACAACCAGGAAGAACTCTCCTTCCGAACCACCGTCGGGGGCGAAGTGGATCTTGGAGCCGTTGTCGACGCCCGCCGGGATCTTCACTTCCAAACGGCGTCCGCCTGGCAACCCCACCAGCCGGACGGCCCCCTTGTGGGCTTCTTCCAGAGAGATATCGACGGGATATTCGGTGGGCGGCGGTTTTGTTGGCCGTGGAGCAAAATCACGTTGCCCCATATCATTAAACAGACCTTCGAAGATGCTGCCGCCCATGCCGGAGAAGGAAACCGAGTCGTTGCCGCCCTGACCGGACCAGCGGAACCCGCCCCGGCGCCCCCGTGCCGCCTCCTCGATGCGTTCGGAGTTGGCCCAGTTGTCGCCGTGTCTATCGTACCGGCGGCGTTTGGCCTCGTCGGACAGAACGCTGTAAGCCTCGTTGATCTGCTTGAATTTTTCCTCCGACGTTTTCTCGCCACCGTTCACGTCGGGGTGGAATTGCCGGGCCATGCTGCGGTAAGCCTGCCGGATGTCTTTCTGGCTGGCATTCCTGGGAACGCCCAATATGTCATAGAAATCGGCCATGGGAATGCTCCTGTGTTACTAGACAACAGTATAGCTAAATTGATCGGTTCAGTCAATGTATCTTCTTTAATACCAGTACTTAAATTAGTTTTAATGTATAAAGATACTTGACAAGAACCACTTAAGTTTATATACTACGCTTTGCAAGGTAACGGAGGGTATACAGACCTAGCCGGAGCCGAGATTCACTTAACTTCCTTAGGAGGAATGCAGAACATGTTACTACAGCGTTGGGACCCATTATTCGACTTCAGGCGAAGGCACTACACCACGGATCGTTTCGTGCGCGGATTTCCCCAGGCCGCGAATGGCGGGGGAATCAAGAAGTGGTCCATAGCCTTGGACGCCGTTGAGGAGGACGACAAACTGGTCGTTCGCGCCTCTTTGCCCGGAATCGCTCCGGAGGAGATTAAAGTAACCATTGAAGACGGCGTGCTCACCATTGACGGTGAGACCAAGGTCGATGAGGAAGGAAAGGTAGGTAACTACCTGATCCGGGAGCGCCGCACCGGCTCGTTCCACCGCGCCATGCGTCTACCCGACACGGTGGACGTCGATCAGGCGGAGACGAACTACGATGAGGGCATCCTGACCGTCGCCTTTCCCAAGGTTGAGTCCAAGCGAGCCAGACAGCTCACCGTTACCAGCGGGAAGGCCGTAACCTCCGGCCAGGAGCCGAAGAGCGACAAGAAGTAATCCCCGCTCTTCCCCCTCCGGCGATGGGGGAGCGCTCCGCACGTTGGGGCGTTCCCCCATTGTTTTTTCGAAGGGGGAATCACTTAAATTCAGGAGGCAATCCAATGGTAACTCTAGACGTTAGACCCAAAGACGAAGCAGAAATAAATTCAGAAGCAACCGAACCGGTGGACATTGCCATGGAAGAACCAAACGTGACGAATAAAGGTGGTGGCGAGAATTCCACCTGGTTTTATTCGATGCCGTTTCCAGGCGTGCGCTACTACTCTTTCGGCCGGCCGGATCCAGTCAAAACTCCGGACAAGGCAGCCGCGGGGCACTGATCTAAGATGGGTTTGCGCTAAGAGTCGCGCAAACCCTTAATGACACTGGGGCCGCCGGCTGACTGCTTGAGGGAAAGAATACTTGGGTGGCCGGACCACCCAAAAAAAATAGGAGGGGAGTGTTAACACTCCCCTCCCTTCGTTTTCCTGGGGAACTCCGAAAGAGATAAATAAACCGCGGAGTCCCCCGTGAGGGAGGCACCCTGGGGGTCGGGCGCCTACGCTTGGGGAGGCGGGGATACATACTAAGATGCCAGCCGGAGCGAGTCCGCTGTTCCACTCCTCCGTCAAACTATACGGTTCCCAAAAGCATATGGATTTACCTACAGGGACCTAAATCGATGAGTTTTGTCCCTATCTGCCCATGAAGTCGCGGCCCAGTTCCGGTCATGGAGGACCGATACGCGGTTGAGTGTTGATCCAGTAGGTGCTAAAATTCTATCAGCCACCTTAGGGTGCGCTTTGTACCTGGCCTCACGTTCCCGAGTAGCTCAGCGGTAGAGCGGGCGGCTGTTAACCGCTAGGTCCGAGGTTCGAATCCTCGCTCGGGAGCCAAAAAACTCGTAAAATGATTTCCATCAACCGAAGGATAATCCCAAAGTCGATACTGTCTCCGAACAGGGTTCACGATGACACGGGTGTATACGTTTTGGACATCCGCGGAAGTGAGCAAGGCACCGAACCGCCGGATTGGAACGTTAAAGTTGAGGGCGTGTCGGATGTGGTGCGGCCGGGGCCCGGGTATACGCTTCAGTAATCCAGCAGCGACGACTACCCGGACTTGACGACAGCGGAGGTCGAGATTCAGGGCAGGGCTGTTAGCCACCGGCCGAGAAGCCGGGTGATTTAGGGACAGCGTCGAAACCAATCAGGTCGAAGTCCCGGGTGGTCAGGCATCACCCGAGAAGCCGGGTGATTTAGGGATAGCGAGAAAGATGGACGGGGCTTGCCTTTCGGGTACAGGCGACTACAATGACCGGGTTATCTAGGAGGAGCTGGCAATGGCAGACGACGACCCAACAGTAACACAGCCAATTCAGAGAGGGGCTCTTATTAACGCTCGTGGTAGATGGACCGGCGGAGCAGAACTTCCCCTATTGTTCGCCAACCAACTATGGGCCGCAAACTTCGGCCCGCACTTTGAATTAACTTTCGGGCATAATGAATTGCCATACGAATTAATTACCCCTGAGTTGGTAACAAAACTGGAAGAAGAAGGGGTAGAAATCAAGGCGATTTCAAGGGTTGCAGTTGGTCCAGATGAACTTGAGGCCATGATCCAGATACTTGCCGGCGTCCTGCAACAGTGGAAGGATAGGAGACCGAACGATGCCAGATGAACAATTCGCGATTATGTCAGGCTCCACAGATCGACTTCCCAGACCTTATTGGCTCCCGGACGCAGGTCATTGGAACCTAGGCGACGTTGGCGATCGAGAGTTTCAATACAATGTGCTCGAACGTGGGGGCGTCGTGATTCTGGGTGGCGAAATATCTGGCACAGTAATAGCAGGCAGCGGCGAGATAAATATTCGCTATGCTCCTGTACCTCGTTACGCTTTGCAGAACGAAGTCGAAGCACTCTACGAGAGAATAGCAGCGCTTGAAGCGCAGGCGATCGCCGAACCAGAGCCTCTACGGGAGATCCCGAAAGACCAAGCGCGGGAAGAAATAAGAGCACTGTTTAGCGAAGGTGGGATTATATATATGTCCGATGTCGCTGATCGCTTAAACTTACCCGATGAGCTGGTCGTAGAGATTTGTTTAGAGTTAGAAGGCGCAGGGGAGTTGAATCGTCGTGACAACGCAGTGGACGCTCGGTGACGGCATTAAGGGAAATCGGATTATTGTTGTAGCTGAGAGTATCCGAAAAGATCCGGGGAAAAGGATCAAACTCACATCGGCGCATACTGGGGAGAGGGCTAGGGCACGCGGTGAGGCCTACGCCTATATCGACAAAGCTTTCGAATCCGTGCCTCGCTCCGCGCGGCCTAGATAGCAACATTTATTAACTGATCGGGGTCGAAAACAGGAGGGCGCCAGGCCGTGCCTCCGTTCGGTTTTTGACGCGGACAACTGTTAACTGCTAGGTCCGAGGTTCGAATCCTCGCTCGGGAGCCAAACCACCCAACCAATATCTCATTAAATCCCGTGATGTTTTTCCTGGTTCTCTTAGCTTCGTACACCTTAGACTAGATACATCTCCAATTCATGTTCAGACCGCTGATGCTTCGCGCCTGACCAAATCGTTGTCCAAAGCGAATCCGGCGCTGAAGGAACATGGCCAGGCGGGTGAAGTCTGAACCGAATTGTAGATCACCACGTCGCCGCGATGCAGTCGTAAGAGCAGTCCATCGCGGTGCTCAATCTATGCTTGGGAGTAAACGGGAAAGAATGGACTACAAGTTATTCGACGATCGCACTAAGGAATTTCTTGGCTGGCTGCGGAACCAAGGATTCCCGGCGGCAGGTAATATCATTTCCTGGAAAGGAAGAAATCGGAAGTTGACGGACGCGGAAGTACAGAAGACAACCCAAACTCTCAGTGCCGCGATCGTCTTCGCTCGGGAGATTTAGGGTCAATATAACGGCGGCGAACACGCCTTAATGGCTGGTATAGTCCAGGCACAAATATCGTAGAGCGTTCGATAGACAGTCGCGGGAATCATCTTTATTTCTCTAAAATTACCCTTGATGCCCAGACCCTTGCCATTCCCGCGCCCACTAGATAGACTCGGCTCATAACAATTTAGGAGCCTTTATCGAATGGCAGAGCAGATCCATCCCAATATTGTTGCCCGGACTGTTGGAAGAGAATCGGTGCTAACCGTAGTCGGCGCCGCACCGGACGCTAGGGGGCCGTGGTCTTTCATAACTGGGATACCGAACCCCGGCTTCGATATGGTTGGGCCTCCTGCCCAATACCTGTCGGTGGCTGCTTGGGCCGCTTGAACCGTGGTCACGGTGGTAGGCGTGGCCTACCGTGGCAACATCGCCCTGGAAGACATCATGGTCGATTTTGAGGTGGAGGCGGTTGAGCTTCCCAATGCGATCGGGTTCGGTGTTAGGGAACTTGTCACCCTGAAAGGCCGGATATCGGAGCCGGAGCGGGTCCGGCTTGAGCGGGCTTCCCGGTATTGCCCAGTTGGACAGGCTCTGACCAAGGGTTCCATGGAGATCGAGGATGAGATTCGATGGAGCAATGGTGAGGTGGCCTCAGCCTCTCCATTGACGGAATCCCTTCCCCCTTCGGACTGGGCTCTACCCGCCATACCTACCGGATCCGTCCATGGCCGATACCTTCTGGACACAAAAGAGTACGACGATGAAGGGAAGATGGAGCACGAAGGGGAGGCCAAGATTTCCATCCAATGCCAAAACCTGACTCGGACAAGCCGCTGGACCATACTCGGCGGACATAGCTCTGAAGGCTGGGTAACGCCACCGTTTCCCTTGGGCCACGCTGGGTGGGCAGCATCGACCGTTTCTACATTGAGCCGTCTGTTGCCCCAAGGGACGGAAGACGCAGATGGCCTCAGTGTGGAGTTGTATATGGCGGCCGGTGGCGGCGGTAGGGGGCAGTCCCAGTCCAACGCCGCCGAGGGCGTGGTGGCTCGCCGCGGGGTAACGCGCCGGATAATGGTGCCCGGAACTCCCAGCACCACCCCGATCGAGGCGGTACAAGCGGCGCTTCAACGCGACCCGATAACACTGGCCTACCTGAACGGGGGCGTACTTTTACATGACGAGGTGGTGGTAGAGTCGTAGGCGCGGATCCGCGGGAATGGCCGCCCGGACTACGCTTTCAAGAACTCAATGATGTTGTCGCATACCTCTTCGAACCGCTCCATCATCACGAGATGCCTGGCGCCTTTGATGACCACCAACCGCCCGTTCTGAACCCCTTCGGCTATGCCCCGTCCACCTATGCCTTGGGGGCCGGTGTCGACGGGGGAGTTGGCCGAGAACTCGCCGTTGATGACCAGGGTTGGGGCGGTGATGTTAGGTAGGTCTGGCCCCAGGTCGACGTCGTCACAGGCTTCCGAGGTCGCGATATACGTCTCCGGGGATATCTCGCAAAACGTCGACCGCATCTGGTCCAGTAAAGGGCCGGCTTCGGGACTGTCCAGAAAGTTTGAGGTCAGCACCGCCTGGGCCGTCAGTTCGGCGACCGCGATCATGCCTACGTTGGCGGCCAGGGCTTTGGCGAGTTTGCGGTTAAGGCGAAGCGCCGTATCGTATTTGGCCACCACTCCCACCAGCGCCATCTTTTTCACCCGCTCCGGGTGTTGCGCCGCGAATTGTATGGCAACCAAGCCCCCGGTGGATGTTCCGTGCAGATGGGCTTGCGGGATATCCAGAATGTCCATCAGATCGCGCAGGTCGTTGGTCCAGTCCTGCACCTTGTATCCCGGCGGCGTTGGGGTGCTCTTTCCGGTGCCCACCAGATCGTAATCGATCACCCGGAAGTGGCGGGACAGGACCGGCGTGACCTTGGAGAAATTCTTCAATCCCAAAGCGCCGCCGGGGATCTGCACCAATGGCTCGCCTTCGCCGTTGATCTCGTACCAGATACGTTTCTCGCCTAGATCGGCAAATGGCATCTCCGCCCCCTTTGAAGTTGCTCTGGCAGGTTAACGCAAGAGTTCGGCAAATTCCCCTCGGACTTTTGCTACCTTCGGCCTGATCACGATCTGACAATACATCATGTCCGGATTGTTCAGATAGAACTGCTTGTGGTCTTCCTCGGCCTCGTAGAAGGCTTCCAGGGGCACGACCTCGGTGACGATGGGGCCGGGCAATGAGCCGGAGGAATCCAGTTCCTTGATGTATGCTTCCGCCTGCTCTTTCTGGGCGTCGCCGGCATACAGGACCATCGACCGATAGTGGGTACCACTGTCAGCTCCTTGCCGGTTCAACGTGGTGGGATCGTGGGTTTCGAAGAATACGTCCAGGAGACGTTGATAGGAAATTTGATCAGGGTCGAACTGGATCTTAACTGCTTCGGCGTGGCCGGTATTGTCGGCGCATACCTGGCGATACGTGGGGTTTTCCGTATGTCCACCCGCATAGCCTGGAACCACCATCAGCACGCCTTTAAGTTGAGAAAAGACCGCTTCGGTGCACCAGAAGCATCCCCCCGCGAATACCGCGGCCTCATGATTGTTTTCAGCCATATTTTTCCACCCGCTTTCTGACTATAAGATTTCCTGAAACCGAGTCTACTATAGACCATGGTGGTATGACCACTGGGCAAGGCCGATTTGGGTAATTTTAGCGGTTCAGAAGGATGACAATAGTTCTGCTCAGACAACGCCATAGATACAGGCCAGCGCCCCATTGTGAGGGTCCATTGTCACTGGGATGTGTACAGCAAATACCCCTCATCCACCAGACGTGCCATCCTCTCCGTCTCCTAAAACCTCCCGGACAACAGCCTGCCGCACGGCATCCGCATCTTCGGTCAGGTCGTGTTCCATCGTGGAATAGTCGGCGTCAGGGATCTGCTGTTTTAAGGCGGCCATGAGGTTTGAATAAGGCTCCTCCAAGTCTCCAGCCAGGTCGATCAACAGCCGCCGGCAGGCCAGGATACCAACGACGTTGTTGATATCCTGGAAAACCTGAAGTTGCCCCCTCAGGCTTAGATGATATCCGTAGGGACCTGCATCCCTGGGGAGGCCAGGCTGCTCTGATAAGCTGCAAGGGCCTCTTTGGGCCTTCCGTTGCGTAATTGATGCTGGCCCATGTAGCCCCATCCGGCGCGGACACCGAGCCAATTGGCAATATTACTGTGTATCACCAAAGCTGTCCGAAACTTCTGAACAGCGTCTTCGTCATTCCCCTCCAAGGAGGCCACCAACCCAAGCATCTGCAGAGTGTTGGCCTCCCCCAGCCGGGCCTGGATTTCCCGGAAAATGGGCAGGGCTTCATCGTAGTGAGCGCGGGCGTCGCCCAAGCGGTCTTCCCGCAGGTCCAGGTCTCCCAGGGCCTGTAACGTGTTGGCCTCCCCCAGCCGGGCCTGGATTTCCCGGAAAATGGGCAGGGCTTCATCGTAGTGAGCGCGGGCGTCGCCTAGGCGGGCCTCCCGCAGGTCTAGGTCACCCAGGACCTCTCGGGAACTGGCCTCGAGAAATCCCCATTCTTGTTCAGTGGCGTCCCGGACGGCGTGCTCCAAGAGTTGCCTGAGCAGGGCGGTCTCCCACCTATAAGCGGCGAACTGAGCAACGTGGACGATAAACTCGGCCCTGCTTCGGGGGAGCGAATACTCGACTCCAGCGGGGGCGCCCGCATCTTTCACCATCACGCGAGCCGTGCGTTCCAGGTTGGTTGCCTCTTGGTGGAAAGCAAGAATAGCGTCGGTGGACCGGTTGTCAGTCACCAATCGACTGAGGTTCCCTGGGAAGGCAGCCATCACGCTAAAGAACCTGGCCTCATGTTCTCCTAGTTCCTCTCCGGATTCTTGCCTCACCACCTCCCGCATCAGGCGGTGCATGGAGAAGCGCCGGCCGCCGGCCTCACCTTCAGAAGCTACGAGCACCGAGCGCTGGCGCAACCGGTTCAGTTCACGTACCGCAGTGCTCTTGTCCTCGGGGTCAAGTTCGGCGACTTGGAGGAGCAGTGACTGGGGACCACCGCTCGCGGGTTCGAAGCAGGCTACGGAATAAAGCAGCCCACGGGCTGCGTCACCCAGGCCTCGCAGACTGAGTCTGAGCACCGCGTGCACGATGCGGTGGCCACGGGCCTCTTCGGCGCTCAACTCACGGTCGCCGATGGATTCGGGGACCAGGGCTTCCAATTGGTGGCTCTCATCTGGGTACATTTCCAACCACGACGAGACGGACAAATCCTCGGCGGCGATACTAGCGGAGGCCACGTCCACCGCGATGGGCTGGAAGCCCAGCATCTCGCACAACTGGTCTATCTCATCTTCCTCGTCCCGCCATCGCTCCGGTCCCAAGGGGGATCGGAAAACGCCCCGCGCCTGTTCTGGGGTAAACTCTTCCAATCTCACTGGGTCTGCCCCGGTGACTTCCCGCAGTAGCGCTTCGTCTCTGGAGGTGACGATGGTTCGGCATAAGCCCCCTGGGTTGGGCAACAGCATCCGGACATCCGCTGGGTCGTCGGCGTTGTCGAGGATGAGCAGTCCTTCGTAGCGGGAAAGGGCCTCCCTAAGCACTCTGCTGACCTGGGCATCGGTGTGGTCCGGGTCGACCTGGAAGCCGAGGGCCAGCGCTAGGTCGGTCATGGCGCCTCGCACCCGGCCTGCGTCTAAGGAAACGTAGAGGGTTTTTCCGGGGCGGGTCTGCCGGGCATACCGTACCGCTAGCAAGCTTTTGCCGCCGCCACCGCCGCCGCCGATACCCACCACTTCTTCTGAGGAGAGCCGCCGGTCCAGCTCCGCAAGCTCGGGCCGGTCCACCCGGTAATGTTCGTCGGAGGGTAGTGATAGGGCAGGCGAGGAGGCGGGTCCAGACTGAGCGGCGGAGTGTGCTCCGGTGCTCAATACGTCGAGGGTTTGGACGGCCAAGGTTTCTAAGCGGCCCAGCGTTTCACCCTGCTCCGCAGCGAGGGAATTTGCCGCCAAGGTTGCGTCATCGGCTTGCGCCATGCGGGCGGCATCCCTAGCATTGAAATACCGGACGAGGGCCTCGGAGTCGGCAGACAAAACTGACCGGCAAACAGGCGCTATGAGCCGCGACATCCGCATTATGATGTCAAGAAGGGGTGGATTTGACTGGGTGTAGCTTGCCTTTAAGTCGGCGATGGTACCGAATCCATTCAGGAAATCGGCGAAACCGGGATCCCGGAGCAGGTTGACTATGCGGTGCCATTCCTCACTGCCCGCGGAAGTCCCGGAGCTGCTTCCATAATGGTTGATGACTCTCAGGGCGGCATTAGGGTAGGCTGCATTGAGCTTGCGCCGCACCAACCAGTCCTTGATGCGGCGGGCCGCGAGTCCACTCGCGAACTTGGCCGCTGCTGACGCAAATGCTTATGGGGCTAACATATATCCGCCACCCTGCCCCCGGCTCCCAAGCTTGGAGGGCTAAACAAAGATAGATGGTCATCGACACCGAGGCGAAGAATCGAGTATAACTGCCGTTCATCTACCTCAGCAAACCGGACATCTAATGAACTCAGCTGTTGTGTTCTGGGGCCGGAACCTAAATATTATTGATGAAGCGCGTGGGCGGCAAAATCAATAGCCGTCAATCTGACAGAAAGAGCTTCGGACCGTAGCGGTGGACAAGCCGCCCACCCCGACGTAACATGCGCCATGTTGGCAGCGGGGCGATTGCCGCCAGGCGAGGTGAATTCATGGAACGGATCGGGCTTTCTTTCTCTGGGGGTCTCAATCCGCCGGATATAGTGGACTGTATCCAGCTTGCCGATGAGTTGGGGTATGAATCGGCGTGGATGGCCGAGGGGCATGGGGGTGATCAGTTCTCAATCCTGACCGCCTGCGCTCTCAGGACCAAGAATATCCTGCTGGGCACCAGCATCACCAGCGTTTTCGTCCGTAGCGCCCCTACCATCGCCATGGCCGCCGCATCGGTGGACCACTTTTCTCAGGGGAGGTTCGTGCTGGGTTTGGGAACCAGCCACAAGGTCCAGGTGGAGCCGGAGCATGGGTTGGTGTTCGAAAAGGCGGTGCCTCGCCTGCGGGAGTGCGTTGAGATCGTTCGGGAGTTGTTGCAAAAGGGCGAGGTGTCCTATCAGGGTAGCGTGTACGACATAGAAAACTTCGACTTTTGGTTCGAGCCTTTGCGAAGGGAGATACCAATATATGTGGCCGCCGTTTTCCCTAAGATGCTCGAGGTCTGCGGAGAGATCGCCCAAGGCGCCCTGATGACTTGGTGCACCCTGGAGCATGCTGAGACCGCGGCGGCCCACGTGGCAGAGGGGGCGAAACGGGCCGGGCGCGACCCCAGCGAGGTAGACGTGGCTACGCTGATGCCTTGCGCGGTGGGTAGCTCGGGCGAAGGGGCCATTGCGGGACTGAAGACCAACATCGCCAGGTACGCCGCCAAGTTCCCCCGGTACCGCAAGTTGATGGAGGACGCCGGCTTCGCCGAGGAACTCCAAGCGGTGCGCCGTGCCTGGAATGACGGCAATGAAGCGGAAGCCATCTCATTGGTCCCCGACGAACTCGTCGACTCCATCGCGCTGGTGGGTAGCGCCGAAAAAGCCAGGAGCCGGCTGGATGAGTATCGCCGCGCGGGCATCACCCAGCCGATCATTTCTCCCCGGGTTTCCGGCGAAAACTCCAAAGAAGAAGCGATGCAGATCATCCGGGCGTGCGCGCCTAGATAGAGGTTTGGCGATGTTGCGGTCTCAGAAAGCGTCGATCATAGCCAGAGCGTTGTCATCGTCGCCAGAGGGATATTCTTTCGATCGATCAGTAGATCGACGGGCAGTGCCTGCGGGCGTCTGGCGGGCTGACGGCATTGAACAGGCCGGTGATGAATGGCGGTTGTAATATTTGATTCCGATTGCGCGGTGTGACAGGCGTTTAGGCGCTGGGTAGCGCTTCGCGACAATCGCTCACGGATCCGGTTCGTTGGTAATGAATGCGACGAGTCGGCCGAACTACTTCCTCACCTGTCAAAATTCGAGCGCACGCGCACGATCCACTGGGTAGACGACGAAGGTGGTCACCGGCAGGGAGCGCGCGCCATCTTCACGATCGTCGGCGCAACGGCGAGCCGCCTCGGCCCGATCGCAAGACTCTTTGCCCGTTGGCCCCTATACGTCCTCGCGGAACCTTGGTACCGAATCTTCGCTCATCACAGAGGAAGATTCGCTCGATTCGCCGGGAAGTGAAGGCGCTGGCCGAAGAGAGTAAATTGCGGGGCGAACACAACTCCGAAGAATCTGGGCTTGGGATCGAAGCATGTCGAACAATCTGGAACGTAGAAGGCGCTATGGGATTTAGAGTCACGACACTGAATCTGGAACAGGACCATAAACGGTGGGACGAGCGGCGGGAGTTGATCGTTGAGGAATTGGGCGGCTTGAAGCCCGATGTGTTCGCCATCAACGAGATCTGCCTTCCCCGGCAAACCGGCCGCTACCTTCAACGTGCCGCCAACGAACGCTGCGGTATCGAATATAACCTGATCCAGCAGTCCAAAGTTAACGGCCTCTCTGTCGTCGACGGCGAAGGTCTCTTGACCAGGTTCCCGATCAGGGAGACGGCCAACCTGGACTATCGAGCCCGCGACGCCGTTGCCCTGGTCGCCCGGGTTGAGATAGAAGACCGCCTAGTAGACCTGTACGTGACTCATCTCTACCGGTCTGAAGGGGAGGACTCCCTACGCCTGTATCAGGTGGAACAACTTCTTGATTGGGTAAGCTCTAGGAACGATGTCGACGCCCGTGTGGTCTGCGGTGATTTTAACGCAACCCTGGACATGGCCTCGGCTGCCTTGATGGCGGCCCATTTCAAGCCCACCCAGACCGAGCCCACCGCCTTCACCCCATTACAGGAAAAGAACGGTACGCCCTCCCATCCGAACTGGGAGCGGTTCGACCGGTGCATCGACTACATCTGGGTTGCCGGTGCCCTTCGCGTGAAGGACAGCGGCGTGTGCTTCAACAAACCCAGTCCCGAGGACTATTCTCTATGGCCGTCTGACCACATGGGCGTTTGGGCGGATCTAGAGTTCGAGTAGAATCCGGCGGGAGCATCCTTCGGTTCGACAGCCTCACAGGGGTGAACGATGCCTAAGAGAGCAGCGCTGTTTTATGACTATCCGGTCAAGGACGGTGAGGTCTTTGGCCAGGGTCGAAGGCAGACGATCGAGAAGCTTACCGACCTCTATCCTGAGGTCATCAACGCAAAAAACTTTGACGAGCAAGCCTCCAACCTGGCCGACGTAGAGGTTATCTTCGCTACCTGGGGAATGCCCCACTTGTCGGACGAGCAGCTTGGGAAGATGCCCAAGCTTGAAGCGGTCTTCTACGCCGCCGGCAACGTGAGGGCCTTCGCTCAATCCATAGTCGACAACGGCATCATGCTTGTCGGTGCTTGGGACATGAACGCCATGCCGGTGGCGGAGATGGCATTGGCGCAGGTCCTTCTTTCTTGCCGAGGCTACTTCCGTACGATGCGGGATTATTACGAAACTCATGACCACGGCAAGGCCAAAGCGTTCCACCGGCCGGGCGTCAACGGCGAAACGATAGGCCTTATCGGGATGGGCATGATCGGGAAACGGTTGAGCGCTTTGCTCCAAGGCTTTAGCTTTCGCGTCATCGCGAACGACCCGTCCCTTAGTAAGGAGCAAGCGGCGGAGCTTGGTGTGGAGATTGTTTCATTGGAAGAACTCTTTCGGCGCTCCTATATCGTGAGCAACCACATACCGGACCTAACGTCCACCAAAGAGGTCCTCACCGGGTCTTTATTCGACAGCATGAGAGAGGGCGCCACCTTCATCAACACCGGCAGGGGCGCTCAAGTGTCGGAAGCCGGCTTGATAGAAACCCTCAAGAATCGCCCGGACCTCACCGCCCTCCTCGACGTGACCTACCCGGAACCCCCCGACGCCGACTCCGAACTGTGGAAGCTGCCCAACGTTTGGATAAGCCCCCACATCGGTGGGTCCGTTGGGGACGAAGTGGTTAGGATGGCCGATTGTATGATCGAGGAATTTCAGGCTTGGGAGACGGGTAAGCCCTTAAGGTACAGGATAACGAAAGAAGTGCTTTCGACGATGGGGTAAGAGACTGGTTGGCGCGAGGGCTATCCCAGCGACTGAGACCTGCTGACTTAGATCAGCTTGGCGCACTCGTCGATGATGGGTACGACGGTGTCTCGCTCGGCCGAGGGCAACCCGAAGATGGCCCGGTCCACCCCCGCAGCCTCCAACCTGGCTATGGCATCTGGTTCCGGACGGGCCCCGAAGATGGTGATGTTGATCGAGGCCGGGTCCCGCCCCGCCTCCTCGGCCTGCCTTCGCAGCAAGACTATCTTCTCTTGCAGGCTTGTTCCTTCGCTGGACCGGCCGCTGATCGGCATCCAGCCGTCACAGAACTCGACAACCCGGTCGAAGGTGGTCGGCCCGTCGCCTCCCATCAATATAGGTGGATGAGGGCGTTGCACGGGTTTGGGGTAAGCCCACATCTTGTCGAAGTCTACAAACTCCCCATGGAATTCCGCCTCTTCCTGAGTCCAGATCTCCTTCATCGCCAGGATCCGTTCCCGGAGCAACCGCCAGCGGCTGCGGAACCTGGTGCCATGATTCGCCATCTCCTCCCGGTTCCAGCCGCCTCCGATACCGAAGATGAAACGCCCGCCGGACAACCGGTCCACGCTGGCGACTTCTTTCGCCAACATGATCGGGTCCCGCTCGATCACCAGGCAGATTCCGGTCCCCAGCTTCAGATCGGTGGTAACCGCGGCGGCGGCAGTCAGGGCCACGAAAGGATCATAGGTGTGCCAGTAGTCTTGAGGCAGGTCGTCTCCTCCCGGCCAAGGGCTGCTCCTCTCGGCCGGGATATGGGAGTGTTCCGGGACCCACATGGACTCGAACCCGCGGTCCTCCAACAAACGGGCCAGGTCGTCGGGCCGGATCGAGTAGTCGGTGGAGAACATCATCGCGCCAAAATCCATGGAAACCTCCGAAGAGTGTGAGTTGTCAGTCGTTCGGCCATTGTAGCATCGCAGACCGCCGCTTATGTACGCCGGCTTCACTTAGGAGCCAGCCGTCTACGGGTCACTTCGCGCGGCTACGGACCCGCTCGTGAGGCAAATGGCGAGAGTTGGGCGAGGTCCATTCGGGCATTCGCTTAGGCTGATCGTAGCCAAAAACTGGATGAACCCGGCTTAAAGATTCCGTTGGTGAGATTCCCCAAAACAGATGAACATCGGATAGTTTTCGTCTTTAGAGCGGTTGAATTCGAGTTGACATCGCAAGTTGTCTTTATATATCGTTATAGAACGTTAGGCGTGAACTTGAAGGCGCGGAGAGAACCTTTGTTATATGGCTGACTACGACTATGACATGCTCGTTATCGGCTCCGGCCCGGCGGGCCAGCGGGCGGCTATTCAGGCGGCCAAGTTGGACAAGCGGGTGGCTATCGTCGAGCGAAATGAGACGGTCGGCGGGGCGGCCGTGAACGTGGGCACCATCCCCAGCAAGACGCTCCGGGAGGCGGTGCTGTACCTTTCAGGGTACCGGGAGCGGGGGTTGTATGGTGATGCCTACGTGGTTAAAAGAGATGTGCGGCTTGCGGACCTGCTCGTACGGACCGATTACGTCACCCGTCACGAGGTCGACGTTACCCTGAATCAGATATTGCGAAACCGGATAGAGCTGCTGACTGCGGAAGCCTCGTTTATCGACCCTCATTCACTCCATCTTATCTACACCGACGGCAGAGGCCATCGTGACGTGACGGCCGACAAGATCATAATCGCCGCCGGTACGTCAGCCACCAAACCGGACAATGTTCCCATCGACGGAATACAGATTTTTACCAGCGACGACATCTTGGGTCTGGACCGTCTCCCTCGTACGCTCACCGTCGTTGGAGCTGGGGTCATCGGGTGCGAATTCGCCAGTATCTTCGCCACCCTGGGAGTCCGGGTCACGTTGATAGATAAATACCCCCGATTGTTGACCTTCGTCGACTCGGAGATCGTGGAATCGTTGGTGTACCACATGCGGCAGAACCGCGTTATCCTCCGCCTAGGTGAGGAGGTCGAACGCATCGAGGCGGTAGACGACGGGAAAGGGGATAGGGTACGGATCCACCTGGCCAGCGGTAAGCGGATAGTTAGCGAGAAAGCCCTCTACAGTATCGGCCGTACCGGGTCGACGAACGGCCTTAACTTGAGTGCCGCGGGACTTGAACCGGATGACCGGGGCCGCATCAGCGTCAACGACTTCTTTCAAACCGATACACCGAACATCTACGGCGCCGGTGACGTAGTTGGCTTTCCCAGTCTGGCTTCTACTTCCATGGAACAGGGCCGGATCGCGGCTTGTCATGCCTTCAGCGTTGAGACCAATCTAATGCCGGAACTCTTCCCCTACGGTATCTATACCATACCGGAAATATCCACCGTAGGATTGAACGAAGAAGAGCTGACGAAGCAGGGCGTGCCTTACGAGGTTGGCAAAGCCCAGTATCGGGAGATCGCACGCGGTCAGATCATCGGCGACCGCACTGGATTGCTCAAATTGATTTTTCATCTTGAAACACACGCGCTCCTGGGCGTGCACATCATCGGCGAAGGCGCCAGCGAGCTGGTCCACATAGGTCAAGCCGTCCTGGCCTACGGTGGCAAGGTGGACTACTTTTTAGACACAATCTTTAACTATCCTACCCTGGCTGAATGTTACAAAACAGCGGCCTTCGACGGAATCAATCGGCTTTCCGTCTGAGGGTTGCCCGAGCGCCCTGATTCGGTGGCGCACTGGACCGCTAAGACACTTCCTCCAGATCGGCTTTATCCTATCTAGCATATTCCGGTCGAACCTCTCACCCACCGTTGCTGACAACCCCGTTTTGCTATTCGAACTTCTATCGGCCGCGAAGTAGGGAAATGTTGAGGTTCTGATCGGCCGGTTGACAACTCGTCGATCAGTCTTTATATTTAACCAAATGGTTAAGTATTTAAGCAATACCCTTGACGCGACATTCGGCGCGCTTGCCGACCCGACCCGGCGGTCGATCCTAGAGCGCTTGATCGCTGGTGAGGCCTCGGTGACTTCCCTAGCCGAGCCCTTCGACATGTCTCTCCCCGCCGTGTCGAAACATCTCCGGGTGCTGGAAAAGGCGGGCCTTTTGACTCAAGAGAAGGATGGCCGGGTACGCCGTTGCCGGATGGACGCCGGCCCCATGAAGGAGGCCTCCGATTGGGTTGGCCGGTATCGGATATTTTGGGAAGAGCAACTCGATTCACTGGCCGATTATATCGAGCAGATGCAAAGCGAAGAAAGGGAAAAGGAGGACAACCCAGATGACGCAGCGGGAAACGGTATCTGAGACGATTCTACAGATCAGCAGGACCTTTAACGCTCCAAGAGAGCTGGTATTTCAAGCCTGGACCCAACCGGAAAGTTTGTCCCGTTGGTGGGCCGCCGGACCCGGCTTCACCACGCCGATCGCGGAAGTTGACCTTAGGGTGGGAGGCAAATACCGGTTGGGGATGTTAGCTCCCGATCAAGACCATCCATACGTCGTTGGCGGCGTGTACAAGGAAGTGGTGCATCCCGAGAAGTTGGTCTACACCTGGAACTGGGAGTCCCACGGACAAGGAGACGACTCTGGGTCCGAGCCGGGACCTGAATCGGCTATGGGCGGTGGGGAAACCCTGGTCACGGTGCTTTTTAAAGAAGCTGGCGATAAAACTGAGGTCGTGCTAACCCACGAATTCTTCTCCGACGCCAACATGCGCGACGAGCACAACAAAGGCTGGAACGGTTGCCTGGATAATCTGGCCAAACTGGTGGAGTAAGCGACCAACTCTGACGGGACCCCGGCCCCCTAGACCGCGACGGGGCCGGGCCCATTTGGAGATGACCAATGGTAAATACCAAGACTATTGAACAGACGGTAACCATCAAAGCCAGCCCTCACGATATATACGAGGCCCTGATGGACTCGGAAAAGCATTCCCGATTCACCGGGGCTCCGGCGAATATCAGCCGTGAGATCGGTGGCTCATTCACCGCGTATGACGGCGCTCTCTCCGGTACGACTCTGGAGTTGGTACCGGATGCCAAGATCGTCCAGTCCTGGCGCGGGTCGGATGAGGGTTGGACGCCCGGCCATTACTCAGAGGTGACCTTCACGTTTGAAGAATCCCACGGAGAAACAAAATTGAACTTTGTCCAAACCGGTGTTCCGGAGGCCAGTTACGAGGACATCTCTCAAGGTTGGCAGACCTACTACTGGCCGAAACTGAAGGCCTTTCTGGAGTTCTGACTCCGGAAACTCGCACGCCATCCAACGCTCTGTAACGGATCAAACCTCCTGCCGCCGGCATCCAAGCCGACGGCAGGAGGTCATGATTTAATCCCTCGTTTAACTGGGCTTTCGGGCGGTTACTATGCTGCTTCCACTGGAAGTCACCACCCGCCCAACATCCACATATCCTGCCTCGGTTAGCCATTCCCGGTATTCTCCCTCGGTATAGGACTGCCCACCGTCGTAGACATTTAGAAAATTCAGGCTGGATGCCACGGCCTCTGGGGGTGAAAGCCGCGATTCGTCTAGAACCGCGCCCAGGATGTAAACCGTGCCGCCCGGTTCGGTAACTCGATGGATATTCGCCAACGCCCGGCGAGCCTGGTCAGGGTTAAGGACTTGAATGAAGCTCTTCATGATGACGGCGTCATAAGAGCCGTCCAAGGTCCCCTCTACGAGATCGGCGGTCACCACTTGGACCCGCTCTGAGAAACCGGCCTCCCTGACGGAGCGTTGTGTGATCGGCGTCATCGCCGGAAGGTCCGCTATCGTCGCGCAGATATGGGGGTGAGCTTCCACCGCGGCGAAGGACATGGCGCCGGTGCCGCCGCCAACGTCCACCAAGTTGCGATGCTTAGAGAAGTCGTACCTGGCCACCAAGTCCCGCCCCGCGTTAAGCGTTTCTTGATGCATGCCCCTGGCAAATACTTCAAGTTCATCTTCGCCGATGTCGGAGAAGTCGAGCTTGGCTTGAGCCTTGCCCTCCAGTATCGACTCGGACGTGTGGAGGACTGACTTCCACCGGCGGGCCATGTTGGCGTGGCGATGACCGATGTATTCAGGCCTTCCTGACACCAGGAAATGGGCCGATTCCGGCGTGTTGGCGAACCAGTCTCCATCCACGGTCAGCAGATCAGCCGCCACCAACGCATAGAGCAGCGGCTTCAGTTTGGCGGAGCCAACGCCGATGGCCTGGGCGATCTCTTCAGCGGTCATTGGTCCGTGTTCCAGGGGGGTGAACAGGTCCAGTTGCATCCCCGCCAGCATCGCCAGGGCGGGATAAGCGCCGTCGGCGATGCGGTTAATCGTCTCGGGGCCGGCATTCATGGTGGTGGACATAGTTATCTCCTTAAGTTCTCTTTTATCGCGAATAGACCTGTTGGCGCCGAGCCCGGGTTCTAGCCGCAGCAACTAGGGGGGAAGTAGTAGTCCGGGACGTCTTCTAAGTTCGTATAGCTATCTGCTGGCCCGAAGACCCGGTCGACGAAACGCGAGATGAGCGTTGCCACCGCAAACAACAGCCCGTCGGCCAATATGGGAATCTCGATGGTGTCGACGGCTGCTACTACTTCGTCAGCGTCTGGTTGTCCGGTGATCTGCTGGTTCGCGATTGCCGGGATTCCGTTGAAGGTGTTGACGGTTAATGTTGTCATTTTCTCGTCTCCTCGATTTGGTTAACTTGCTTGTTCAGCATGTTAGATGGTGAGGCGAGGACCCACATCGTAAGGAGTTCCCAACTTAAAAATGTGGAAAAAGCGGGGATTGAGGAGTCGCATGGGAACAACTAACGAGGCGTCAAGAAAAACCGGAGTGGGGGCATGGGAACAATGTCCCATTTCACTAGGGAGTGGGGAGGCTGGGACTGCTGAGATGATGGACGCTGATGGGACTGGGGCCGGTATCTACCAGGACACCAGGCCTTGCCGGGCCGCATAGGCCGCCGCTTCCGTGCGGTTGGCGGCGCCGGTCTTGGTGAGGATGCTGGTGACGTGGTGGGCCACGGTGCGGAGGCTGATGACCAGTTCTTCGGCGACCTCCCGGTTGTTCCTACCCAGTGCCAGGAGCCGCAGGACCTCCACCTCCCGTTGGGTCAGCCCGTCGGGGTAGGTGGGCCGGTGCCGCCGGTTGTGTCTCCATTGCTTCCCGGTGAAGGGCCGCCCGCTCCATCAAAGGCCGCATACCCAGTTCGGCAGAGATAGCCAACGACTCGTCCAGCAGAGCGGACGCCCTCTCGCGGTCACCGGGACCGGCTCGTTGACATAAGGCGTCGGCATAGTCGCAGCAGGTCCAGGCCAGTTCGGCGCGGTAGTCTGTTTTGCGGCAGCGGGCCAGAGCTTCCTCAAAATGCCCGGCGGCCAGGTCCAGCTTGCCCATGGTTTGGGCCATGAGTCCCAACCGGCGTTGCACGCTGGAAATGTCCAATGGCAGCAAAAATGTGTCTCTCACCGGTTCGAGGGCCGCGTATTGTTCCGCCGCGGCGTCAACATCCCCTCGCTGCACGGCCATCATCCCTAAGCCTACCCTGGCGGCTAAGGTGAAACGGGGGATGTCGAAAGAGGACGAAAGAATAATACCGGCGGCGGCTTCAGCGGCCTCGAAGCGGTCCGTGACGCCGGTGATCCGGGACACTGACGAGATTACCAACGCTGCAACGGCGAATGGCTGAGGAGTCTCGATGGCGCTTTGTTTCATTGCCTGAATCAGTGTGTCCAGGTAAGTTGATCCCTGCTCGAAGTTGCCAGTCTCAAATTCCAACTGGGCCCGGCACGCCAGGAGCTGCGGGAACGCTTGACCAACTTCCAAGCCGCGATCACTAAGCGCGCGAGCGGCAGTCCAATCGCCTCGGCGGTAGGCGGATATTACATTGGCATAGAAAGCCCTTGCCCGCTGCCTCCGAGGAACACGCTCAACTGAGACCAACATGGCCTCTGCATGCCGCCTTGCGCCATCAAAGTCACCCATGGCCCTAAGAGATTCAAAGGCGGAAAGCCTCGCCCAGTTATCGGCTTCAGGATTTTCTCCTTGGGTTAACAGAGAGATGGCTTGCAGGCTTTTCTCCAGGCTCTCCTCCCAGTGAATTACGTCCGACTCCACATGGGAAGCCATACTCAAAGTTTGCGCTTCCAGAGCCGTGTCACCCTCAAGCCGGGCGATGGCAATGGCCCGGTCGAAGGATTCAACAGCGCCGGTGTAGTCGGCCGTTTCGTGATATATATCAAAGGCGTAATAGCACAGAAGCTGTCCTGCCGATATGGAGTCCTCAGGCACAAGACTTAAGGCACGGGCGCGGACTTGGTGTTGCAATCCTCCGCTAAGTGCCAAGCCGGAAAAGTGTTGGTGCGTGGCGATGGCCACCGCCTGCTCCACATTCCCCACATCAATATAAAAATCGAAGGCGCTCTTCATGCTGGAATACGCCTCGTTTCTGGTCTGGTTGTCTAGCATCACCGTCTGGGAGCGGCCTAGCCCGAACAGGAGCGCCGCTGATTCGTGATCCATCGCCTGGCCCTGCTTAGCGTCCAAAGCCCGCTGGAATAAAGACGAAGCTTCCTCCCAGGCGTAGGCGGCCAGAGCCTGCTCGCCGGCGGCAAGGGAATAGCGCACCAGTTTTTCGGCCCCGAGCACCGGCTCGGCCTCAGCGAAGTGGTAGGCCAGCTCGGCGGCGTGGGTTTCAACTTCGGCCGTATAAAGCTGTTCCAAGGCTTCGCCGATCCTGGCGTGCAGCCGCACCTGACGGGCGGCGGATAACTCGCTGACCAATGTTTCTTGGATCAGGGCATGTTGAAATTGGAATCGCCCCGCGCCCATGCGGACCTCTTCAAGAACCCCCGCATTCAGAGCTTCATCCAGCATCTCCAACAGTTGCTCTTCGCTGAAGTCGCTGCTCAATACCTCAAGGAGAGCGAGATCGAACTGTCTGCCAACCACCGCGGCAGTCGTAAGTACACGGTTGCACTCGCTGGACAACCGGTTCAGCCGCCTGCCTATCGCATCCCGGATGCCCTCGGGAACCGTTGCGGCCCAGCCCCGGTCCGTGGTGACGTCTCCCTGGCTGAGTAACCGTACAATTTCGTTAACGAACAGCGGGTTTCCCTCGGTGCGCCGGTGCACCAAGTCCAAAGCGTTATCGGGTAGAGCAACTCCGGCGCTGAGCTCGGCAAATTCGCTCACCTCCTGCTGCGTCAAGCCGCCAAGCTGGATCCGGCGGAACAGTTGCTCGCGCATGAGGCTGCCCAACGTCTGCGACAATGGGTGCTGCCGCGACACCTCTACGTCACGGTAAGTACCCACCAGCAGCAGGTTGCTAGCCGCCATGCCCCGAGCCAGGAATTCCAGTAAAAGCAGAGAGGCGTGGTCGCCCCAATGCAAGTCGTCCAGGACGAGTACCAGCGGTTGGGTCTGCGATGCATTTTTCAAGAAGTTGGTGACCGAGTCGAAGAGACGGAATCGGGCCGGCTCCGGCTCCAACTGAGTCGAGTCTGTAAGATCGGGCAGCTTTTCCCGCAAGCTGGGAAGCATTTCAGCGATGTGGGACGCGCCGGGTTCCATCGCCGAACTTAGCTGGTCAGGGTCTTGTTCGTTGATGAAAGAGCCGATGGACTGGATCCAGGGCCAGTAGGGGGGCGCTCCCTCTTCTTCGTAGCACCGGCCCCAAAGGACTCGGGCGCCTTGGGACTCGGCGTAGGAAGTCAACTCCTGGGCTGTCCGGGTTTTGCCGATGCCCGGCTCGCCCACCAGCATCACCATTGCCCGCGCCCGGCCAGGGATTCTTCCAGCGCCGACCTGAGCTCGGCCAACTCTTTCTGGCGGCCAACGAAGACGCCGCCGGAAGATGCCTGGTGGCTCGATTGAGACGAAGGTTGTGACATGGGGCCAGTATAGTTGGAATGGCTAGAGGGTTCCAGTGCCGGTGTATACCGGACCTCGTACCAACGGCCGTGTCTGCTTAGATCTGATTCGGAATATAATTTGTCTTGGAAATTAAGAGTGAGTTAAGAAGGAATAGAGTGGATTGGGAAGAATTCAGACGCGCCGATCCAGAATTAGCGGCCTTGGGCGAAGATCGCATGGGGGCAACCGGGTTGGTGCTATTGGGTACCCTGAGAAAAAACGGTTTCCCGCGCATCTCGCCGGTGGAACCGATCTTGACTATGGGGCGCCTCTACCTGGGGATGATGTGGCAGTCGCGCAAGGCGCTGGACCTGCGGCGCAACCCCCGGTGCACCGTGCACAGCACGGTTTCGGACCGGCACGGCAGCGAGGGAGAGTTCAAGCTGTATGGACGTGGTCTGGAGATCGGGGATCTGGAGGAGCGGCGGCTCTACGGTGAGGCGCTTCATGAGAAGATCGGATTCAAGCCGGAAGAGCCGGAGTTCCACCTGTTCGCAGTGGACATCGAGAGCGCGGCTTACGCCGTGATCAGAGACGGGGAGTGGTTTCGTAGGATCTGGAATGCCGCCGGCCGCGGCTGAAGAAGTGGGCAGATCGGCGAGTGATGTTAGGTTGAAGGAGCAGCCGGACCGGTAAATGGACCGTGCCGGGGGAAGGGGAATTACCCCGGCACGGGAGAATGTAGTCTTCGTTCGGACCTACGCAAAGATTTCTTATACCGTTCCATTGACATGGCCGTTGGTAGCCTCGGCCAACACGGGTTGGTTTTCCTTGCTCTTTCTCCGGGAGCGCATGGCGTCTACGTAGTCGACGGCTTTGCCGCGAAGACCGTCGGCCTTGTCGCGAAGCTCGTCGGCTCGGGCCGCCACGATCTGCCGCGACTCTTTACCGGGTTTGGGCGCGAATAATAGACCGGCAACCGCGCCCAAAGCGGCGCCAGCGATAAGACCTGTGACCAACTTGTTTGTGTTAACCATTGTCGTTCCTCCTGTATCTTGTCCGGTTCGGCTGCTCCAACCTGTAAACCTATTAAATAATACCCAGCGTTACCGGGGAATTACTGTTGAATTACCGGCTTATTACCGGGGAGTGATTCCGGGCGCGGACGTACGAGCCCAGTAATACCATGCGAGATCGATCACCAAAGGAAACCAGGGCACTTAAATTCTGGAAAGACGTGGGTATTGTGGGAGTGGAGTCTGGGATTTGAGGAATGCCTCAATAGGCGGCGTTTTAAGACGCACCTCCGGACCAACCTGATTTGCCGAAAGGATGGCCTGGATGGCGTGGGACTGGGATGAATCGTCTGAGCGAAAATACACGGATGGCTACATCAGGCTATGTGGCATGATCAAGGAACCGGAAAAGATGCTCGCTCTACTTGTCCCGGTATCCCCTGGGGGTTGCCATGTGCCCCTGCAGCACGTAGGTCGTGGAGTTTCCGATGACCACGGTAGTGACCATGTTGATGTCCTCGGCGATCTCTTCAAGCCCTTCCAGGTCGGTGATAGTTACCTGTTGCCCGGGCCGAAAGGCGTCCTTGACGACACCGACTGGGGTTTTACCGGAGCGATGCTCCAGAAGTATGCGCCGGGCCTCCATCAGTTGCCATTGGCGGGTCCGGCTGCGGGGGTTGTATAGGGCGACGACGAAATCTCCCTGGGCTGCCGCCTTCAGCCGCTGTTCGATGGCCGTCCATGGCGTCAGCAGGTCGCTGAGGCTGATGGCGCAGAAGTCCTGCATCAAGGGCGCGCCCAGCAAGGCGGCGGCAGCCTGCATGGCGGAGATGCCGGGCACCGTTTCCACTTGAGGGTTGATCCCGTCCCAATCCAAACCATTTAGTACCTGGAACACCGGGCCGGACATGCCGTAGATGCCGGCGTCACCCGAAGACACCACCGACACCACCCGCCCCGCGTATGCCAACTCGACGGCTTTGGACGCCCGCTCAATCTCCTGGCCCAGCTCCATGGAGACGAGTTCCTTGCCAGCTAGCAAGTCTCCGGCCTGTTCGATATACGCACGGAATCCGACAACCACGTCCGATTCTTGCAGGGCCGACATGGCCGCACCCGTCAAGTATTCAGCCTCGCCGGGTCCTAGCCCAACAAGATACAGCTTGCCTTGTTTGTTGTCGTTAGCCACAGAGCCACAGAGACACGGAGGGTTTATAGAATGAGACGTTTGAAGCCATTTGTTAGCAACCTTGAGTTAAAGTTCATTAACAGACCAACTTTCTTGCCGGTGATCCTTAGGTAGGTTAACACTTGGGCCTCGAAGAGGGGATCCCGACGCTCAACATTTTTAATTTCCACCACCACCGCATCTTCCACGACGAGGTCAATCCGGTAATCACCAATCTGTTCCCCTTTCTAGGTGAGTGGTATCGGCACCTGTCGTTGATAATGTAGCCCTTGGAGACCCAACTCGACACATAGGGCTGCCTCGTAGGCGCTCTCGAGAAGACCTGGCCCCAAATGCCGATGTACTTCTATCCCGCACCCTATGATCTTTTCCGTGATTTTATTTAACTCTGTGATCTCTGCGTCTCTGTGGCTAATTCGGTTTGATCGCCCCGAAACACCATGCGGGCCACGGCGACGGTTGCGCGGTCGGTTTTGGTTTTGGTGACTAATAGTTCAGTCGCGGCGGAAGCTAACAGGGCGGCGGGTTCGCATACGCCCCAGATTCCCAACAATCTATGGGGTTCTGGAGAGGGTGTTAGACCCATTTCAGAGCCTTCAGGAGGGAACATGGAGTTCAGATCTGATTCGCCGTAGCAGTGGACCGGCACTTGGAGCTTGTCCGCCATCTGTCCGATTCCCTCTTCGTCGCGCTTTAACTCGGCGGTGGCGATGCAGTTGATGCTGGCCTTAGCCAGGTTGTTATCGCGGAATGTAGTGTCGATCAGGTGCTCTAGATGTTCCATGGGGACGCCACGGCGGCACCCCAAGCCGACTGCCAGGCTACGAGGCCGATATAACACGACGAATTTGCCGGGCAAGGCATCCGAATAGGTCTTTTCGCTTGGAGCATCCTGGGCAGTCCGATCGGTGATTATCAACGCGGCGGCACATGCGGAATCAGCCAGGGCTTTAAAGGATGGGTAGACCTTGACGTTGTCCGGTAGCGGCTGGCCGGAAGGCCACCAGCCGGTCTCCCCGGCCTCCTGGTATATGCCCACCGGCTCTCCGTTTATGGAGGCGGCGCTGGCTCGTGTGACGGTCTGGGGGTCCGCTTCTACCTGCCAACCGAATTCCTGACCAAGTAAGTCCACGGCCAGGCGTCCGGTCACGTGGGATGCCGAGGTCACGACAGGAGAAGCGTCCAGGATGGAGGCCACTTCTGTAGCCAGCCTGTCAGCCCCGCCCAGGTGTCCCGAAAGCAGGCTGACGGCGAACCGTCCGGCGTCGTCGACGCAAACAACGGCAGGGTCACGGTGCTTGTGCTCCAGGCATGGAGCCAGCAGCCTGACCGCTGCCCCCACGGGCATGAAGAGCACCAATCGCTGGCACTCTTGGAAAACACTTTGAACCAGAGGGCGGGCCGGCAGGTCGAAAGCTACTGCGTTATCTTCCCCAACCAAAAAGCGCCGGTCCAGATAAAGGGTTGAGCCGCCGTCTAATTCGGTGGCAAGCTTACGGGCCAGCACTGCGCCGTTACGGGAAATAGCGACGATGGCGGTATCGGTCATGGCCTGGTGTTCACTGCCCGCCGTCGACGCTGGAGCCCTCCTCCACATCGGAAGACTCCCCCTCGGCCCGGCGGTAGAGGTGGGTGTAGTCGCTGGCATAGAGGTGGGACGACGACACGCCGTTGGCCGTGGTGGGCACGTGATGAAGCAGGGCCGGGTCCATCGCCTCGCCAACCATGATTAGAGCCTGCAAGGTGATCTTGGCATCCCTGACTTTGGCGGCAATGTCGCTCAGGGTGCCTCGAATAATCTTTTCGTCCGGCCAGCCCACCCGGTAGACAACTGCTACCGGAGTGGATTCGGTGTAACCCGCTTCTAACAATTGGCGCACCACGGTGAACATCCGCGTGATACTTAAAAATATGACCAGCGTGGAACCGTGAGCTGCCAGGTCTTTCAGTTGTTCTCCGGGTGGCATGGAGACACGGCCTTGTGCCCGGGTCATGATCACTGTCTGGGACCCGCCGGGGATGGTCAATTCAACTTTCAGCCGGGCGGCCGCCGCGAAGGCCGCGCTTACCCCCGGTATGATTTCGTAATCTACCTGGGCCTCTTCCAAGATGCGCATCTGTTCCAGGACGGCCCCGTAGATAGAAGGGTCGCCGCTCTGGATGCGAGCCACCGTCTTCCCTTGGCGAACTGACTCCAATGTCAGCTCCATGATTTCGCTCAGGTTCAGAGTCTTGCTGCCATGGACCTCGGCGCCGGGCTTGGCGAAATCCACGATGGAAGGATGGACCAGGGAGTCGGCGTATATGATTACATCGGCGGACTCGATCACAGATTTGGCTTTCAACGTCAACAACTCCGGGTCGCCGGGGCCGCCGCCAACTATATATACCTTGCCTTGGCTTTGAGCCATTCTTTTACCTCTTGATTATCAGAAGGGAGAAATAGTCCAGGTCTTCCTCGGAGAGCGTGCTAAGGTCCCTGACCACCTCTTCCCGGGCGGTGCTGGCACGGCGTACGTATATGCCCTTTCCGGCCAAGCCCAGTTGCTCCAGATTGGCCAGCGCTTGTAGCAGGGTGCGATTCACCTTCATGAGGACGATGGTGTCGTAGTTGGCGATGGCTTCGGATAGGTCGTCGATGCCATAGACCGCCGGCAGGATCACCAATCTCTGGCCGTGGGTGACCAGGGGAACTCCGGCGCTGGCTGCCGCCGCCATGACGGAGGACACGCCGGGAATGATCTCCACGGTAACCTCAGGGTATCCCGACGTGATGCTGTCTAACACGTAAGAAAAGGTGCTGTACAGCATGGGGTCGCCTTCGGTGATAAACGCAACGTCCTTTCCCTGTGTGAGGTGGCCACCGATGGTGTCGGCGGCGTTCCGCCAGACCGCCGCGGCTCCCGCTTCGTCGTCGATGGGGAACGGAATCCGGATGATTTCCTGTTTTTGCTCGTCCAGGTATTCCCGCACGATGTCCAAAGCATAGCTTTCCTGGCTGGTCTCCGAGCGAGGTGTACATATTACCGGCACGTCTTGGAGAATCCGTAGGGCTTTCAACGTGAGCAACTCCGGGTCGCCGGGACCCACTCCCACTCCGTAGAAGCACCCTAAGTTGGTGCTATTTCCCGTGGTGCTCATCGGGCTATCCTTCTCGCAGGGCGGTCACCACGAAGACCGGGTTAAGGGCCTCCAAACGGACCGTCCCGTCGGGCATATCTTTTCCTCTGGACGAGTTCACCATAACCATGTCGGCAACAAAACCCGACGACTTGAAGCGATGGTACACTTCATTGGTGCGCTCCAAAGCAGCCAGGTTAACTACGATGCGGCCGCCTGCTCGCAGCCGCTTTATTGCCACGTCTAATATCTCCGCCAGGCGTCCGCCGCTGCCTCCCACGAACACCGCGTCTGGGTCAGGTAATTCCACCAATGCGTCCGGCGCTGCTCCGGAGACAATATGAACGTTCTTTGAACCCCACCGCTCCACGTTACGCCGGAGCAGCGGCAAGCTCTCTTCGTCACGCTCCACGGCGTAGACAGTGCCTTCCCGGGCGATTATAGACGCTTCGACAGAGATGGACCCGGTGCCTGCTCCGATGTCCCAAACCACGCTGCCGGGCCGGAGACCCAGGGAATAGAGGCTGACCGCGCGCACTTCCCGCTTGGTGATCTGCCCCTGCAGCGGGCGCCGTTGCTCGAAAGCATCGTCGGGGAGGCCCAAGGCCCGTTGCGAGGCCGCCTGCAATTTCTCAACCATTGGTTTAACTTCCCGCAACGGCGGTCAGTGGGATGCCCCCGGGCGACGTGGAGGCCTGGCCCAAGAGGGCGCCGTCAAAATCGAAGCACAGGCTATCGACGATCAGCTTGCCGGCGTCGTCGCCAAGTAGCTTATGGCTTTCTTCGCAGACCATCTCGCACATCAATGTAAACACCGATCCCAGACCGTTGGCCAGCGCCACTTCCTGAAAGTGGCGGGCGCTGGCGGCCTGGCGTATTTCCTCTTGCACCGCATCGGTCGCGCCGCATTGGGCGGCTAGGGAAGCCAAGAAGGTAGTGTCGACCCGGTTCCCGGCCACGTGGGTCACGAAATATCCCATGGCCATTTTAGAAAGCTTGCCGACCATGCCGGCGTGGGTAGCCCGTTGGACATTGCGCATCACACATCTTTTCAATGACGGTCCGCTGAAGATGCCCGCCTCGATGTAGGCCATGTCCGGCAGGTCCAAAACCTTTTTGGTGAAGATCTCGCTCTGGGTGCCGGTGGAAAGCACCAAGTGGGACAAGTCGTTGGTTGCCGCTACGTCTATGGCCATGTTTGCGCTGGCCCGCCATGCCGCAGTGGAAAAGGGCTGGACCACGCCGGTGCTGCCCAGAATGGATATCCCTCCCAGGATACCCAGGCGCGAGTTGGTGGTCTTTTCCGCGATCGCTTCGCCGTTGGGAACGGAGATCTCCACGACTAATCCGGTTTCAGATGGAAGGCCGTGAGCAGTGGCCGCTTCGTTCACAGAGTCGATTATCATGCGCCGGGGTACCCGGGTGACGGCCGGTTCGCCTACCTCGATCCCGACACCGGGGCGGGTCACTGTTCCCACGCCGATACCCCCGGTGATCCGTACTTTATCGGCGAAGTTTGGGTCCCGGTAGACCGTGGCGCATATCTCCGCTCCGTGGGTGACATCCGGATCGTCGCCGCCGTCCTTGATGACCGAGCAGGTCACTCTGCTTCCATCATCCGAGGTCTGGCATCGGTGGATCTCGAAGGTGACCGCTCTTCCTACCGGCAACTGAATCGTTGATTGGCCAACCGATTCCCCCGTGAGCAAGGATCGGGTGGCGGCCTTGGCCGCGGCTGCCGCGCATGACCCGGTGGTATACCCGGTGCGCAGGCCCCCTCGCTTAACCGTTTGCCTGCTGTAGTCGCTTTCCGGCCTTTGGTCCGGATTCGGTTTGTCAACCATCGTGTCTTATCCGGTCACATGCTGGCGAGAGCACTAGCTCTCCACTCGGTCCCATACTTGGCGTATCCGGTCAGCGGCCACCGCCACCATCCGGTCGTCAACGCCCAGGGGTGGCGTTACCGACAGAGATACGGTTGGGTGACTTTGAGCTATCCGGTCCATGCCCCCCAGAATGTTTCTCTTGAGGATCAGTCCGGGGAAGAACAGATAGGGCACGACCACGATACGCGCGACTCCCCGCTCTTCCACCAATCTTGTGGCGGCATCGTCCACCGTTGGGTCACCGTAGTGGGACTGGGCCACCGCAACAGCATAGCCCAAACCAAGACGATTCTCTACCATGCGCCCCAAATCCTGGAACCATAGGCAATCGTCGTACTGGTTCTTGGTGCCTGCCTTGACCACAAGCACCCCGGTAGGCCCTCGTTCCTCATTCGTAGGAGATTCTGTTTCGTTGGACAGGCCCAGACTTTGTACACGCTCCACTATGATCTCCGCCATACGGGGATCAGGGCCCAACGATTCGGCCAGGTATAATCCCAACGAAGGCAGTTTCGCGCGTACCTCGTCCAGGATCTCGTCCATCTCCAAAGTGACGTGCTTTCCCTGACCCAGCAGGTACGGGATGACCACCACCCGTTCCAGTCCCTGGTCCGCCATATTGCGGATGGACTGGTCTGGATGGGGTTCAATGAACTCCAAACAAGAAAGCTCCACCTCGGCCCGTTGGCCGCCCAATGAGGATTGGAGGCGGTCTGCCGCATCCCTTAATCCCAATGGTGTGCTGGGACAATCCAGGCACCATGGGGGCCGTTCGTGTCCGGTCCCTTGCCAGGAACAGGAGCACTCATCGGGGCTAGCGCCGCGCTGGCTGCCGTGGGCCACGAATACAACACCCCACCGGCCGCCGCCGTTTCCATCATCGCTACCGGCAGACATCTCTGGCCGTCCGGTCATGTCGACGCCTTCTGATCTATCAGCGACAGCAGGGCGTTGACGGTGGCCGCGGCTGCCGAGCTGCCGCCGCGCCTTCCGTGCACGGTGATATAGGGGATGGGACCGGCGGCCAGTTCTTCTTTCGACTCGGCGCAGGCCACGAATCCCACAGGCATACCGATGATGAGTCTTGGCAAGGCTTTCCCTTCTTGAACCAAGTCCAGCAATGCTAGCAATGCGGTGGGGGCATTACCCACGGCCACAACTGATCCGTTCAGATACGGAGCTAATTCCCGAATGGCCGCCACCGAACGGGTGGTTCCCTCGCTTTGGGCGCGGGCCGCGACTTCCGGGGTGTCTATGCGGCATTGGGTGGCGACTTGATGGCTCTTGAGCAAGGCTTTGGATATTCCCATCTCCACCATCCGCACATCGGTAACGACCACTGCCCCGTCCCGAAGAGCGCCGATACCCAGGTCCACCGCTCCTGGGCTGAAGGACACGTCCAATGCTATCTGAGGGTCCCCTTCGGCCCGGACGATTCGGCTAACCACGTAGCGCTCGTTGCCGCTTAACGAGAGAGAACCGGGCAGGGAAGCCTCCACCATTTTCAGGCTTTCCCGGTCGATCTCGTCCGGCAGCAAAGCGTATTTTTCAACCAGTGACATATCGGCTACTTTTGGGCCAGCCGGAGACGGCTGTCACTTCTTCCGGATGAATTTGCCGCTGCGACCGGCACCCCCATCCTAACCTCCCCCCGTCGAGGGGGAAGGGATTTGTCCTCTCCCCATTTACTGGGGAGAGTTAGAGAGGGGGTGCGTTGATATCTACCAGTTTCAAATTGAAACAATACTCGTCCACTCCGGAGTTCCCCTGTAGACCTCAACACTCCTCGGACCCCAGCTCGAAGATCTCCCGGGCCATGCGGAGGTCGCTGGGGCTTCGATGCTGCTTGAGGTAAACGGTGGGGCCATGGAGAATCTTCTTGACGATAGCCTGGGTCATCGCCTCCAGGGTTGCCGTGTCATCCGGGGATAGATCCGGGTTCATCTTCCGCAGGGTTTTCTTGAGTTCCTGCGCTCTGATGGTTTCAGCCTTGTCCCGTAGCGCGATCACCGTGGGTAGGGCCTGTTGGGCAAGGCGCCACTGAAGGAAACCTTCCGTTTCCTTGATGATCAACTTCTCCGCCTGCCGGGCTTCGTTGGCGGCGGCGAACCGGCGGGTTTCAGATACCCTGTCCAGGTCGTCCATGTCGTGAAGAAAGACGTTATCGACCAAGCCCGCTGCCGGGTCTATGTCTCTGGGTACAGCGATGTCTATCAGAAACATGGGCCGGTCAGGCCGGGAGGCCATGGCGTTACTGACTAAATCCGCGCCCAAGATGTATTCCGGCGAACCGGTACAGGCGACCACGAGATCGCTTTCCCGTAGGGCATCGGGCATTTCCGGAAGTGGCACGGCATGGCCTGACAGGGTTTTGGCCAGTTCCACCGCCCGATGATGGGTACGGTTAACCACGGTGATGTCCGACACGCCGGAGGAGCGCAATCCCATCGCTGCCAGGCCTCCGGCTTCCCCCGTGCCCAACACCATGGCGCTCAAACCGGTTAGATCTCCCAAGTCGCCTACGGCCAATTCCACGCAGGCCTGGCTGACGGACATGGCATGCCGGCCGATGCCGGACTCCCGGCGTACCTTGCGTCCCACCCGTAGGGCTTGTTGGAAGAGTTGATACAACGGCCCGGTCACGGTTTCGCCGCGTACGGCCGTGTCAAAAGCTTCCCGCACCTGCCCGATTATCTGGTCTTCGCCCAACATCATCGAATCCAGGCTGGAGGCCACTCGAAAAAGGTGGCTGACGCACTCCCGTCCGCGATGAAGATAGAGGTATCTTTCGACGTCCACCAGCCGGATGTGGAAATAGTCGACCAAAAACTCTTTAATATTTTTCTCGCCTTCGCCCCATCCGGCAGACGAGTCTGACCCTTCTTGGGGGTCCAAGGCGTAAAATTCGGAGCGGTTGCAGGTGGACAGGATGACGCCGGGCATTCCGTAAGCCGCCATGGTTGTCAAAGCGGAAGGAAGTTGCTCCGAATTCAGCGTTATCTTTTCCCGCACCTCCAGGGGTGCGGTATGGTGGTTCAATCCTACGACCAGGAATTCCAAATAAAGCTCCCTAGCTTATCTCAACAAGGGTCCCTAGATGTGCCATTGTTCAGAGTTAAGGACCGTTTGGAGTGTATTCTCGCGGCTATGTACTGTCAACGCTGGACGCCTGGGCGGCAAGGTCGTCGAAACCGAATTACATAGGCATGTGTTCTAGTCATCCGCCGGTGCCGGCACTACCTCGGCTTCGGCGGATTCCAGCGGTTGCAGCTGGGACCCCAGATTGCGCACGCCGCGGTTTAGGAGAGCAGGCCCAATGGCGAAAGCCGACACCGCCAACCCCCCAACCGCGATCGCGAAGGGAGTCGTGATGATGCTGGCCAGCGCCCCGGCCTGCATTCCTCCCAGGGGCATTATGCTCCAGGTCATTCCGTAGAACCCCATGACCCGCCCTCGCATCCGGTCGGGTACCAGCATCTGAAGAGAACTTTGGATGGATATCATATAGCCGGAGTTGCAGGCGCCCATGACGAACAGTATGGCCATCACCACGTAGAGCGACCCGATAAATTGTGCGGCCATCGCGAAAGCGGCCACCAGCAAGCCGAAGGCCACGGCGCCGCCGATGATAAATGCGCCCTTATTGACTACTTTGCCGCGGGCCCCGAACCAAATGGTGGTGAGCAGCGCGCCGATTCCACCGACGCCCAACATCAGCCCTTGTCCCCGGGCGCCTACGTCCAGGATGTCCACCGCGAAGACAGGCATGAGCATGATATAGGCCATGCCGAAGAAGCTGTTGAAGAAGGTCATGCTGATGAGGAACGAGAATATGGAGTTGCGCTTTATGAAGCGGAGACCCTCCAGCATGTCCTGGGCGGCGTTGCCCCGGGAACCCCGAGGAATCGGCGGTACCCGGAGGAAGAACATAACCACCGACATGGTCAAGAACCCGGCCCCGGCTATAAAGAAGGCGGCTTCGGTGTTGATGAAGTCGATGATGAATCCGGCTATGGCCGGGGCGATGATCCGGGTGCCCTGCCAGATGACGGAGTTCATGGCCACCGCGCTCATCATGACCTTGCGATCGATCAGGTGAGGGTAGATGGCCTGACGAGCCGGAGTATCGAAAGCCTCCACGGCGCCGGCCAGAAAAGCGATCGCCAGGATGTGCCACGGCTGCACGACATCTAATAGGGTGAGTATCGCCAGCAGAAAAATCAGGCCGGCGGTGGTGGCCTGAGTGCATATGATCAGCAGGCGTTTGTCCAGCTTGTCGGCGAATACGCCGCCAAATAGGTTGAAGAACATGCCGGGGAGGGCGTTGGCGACGCCCGCATACCCCAAGAACCAAGGCGAGTCGGTGATGAGGTAGATCAGCCAGAGTTGGCCGACACGGAACATCTGGTAACCGCTAACCGCCGCCAACATCCCGAGCCAATAGGCCCGGTATTTGGGGTATTGCAGCGCCGGAGGTAGGAAGGATTTCGCAAACCCCCTTCTACGGCGGCGGAATGCGGGTCCGATGGCGACGGCCATGAAGACGACGCCAAAGGCCAGGATCACCAGGCCGATAAAGGTCATGATGCGGGCGCAGGGGTCAACAGACCCGGTAGTATCATCCCGCGCCGATAGACCTCTGGAGAGGGGACTATCTGTCGATCGGAGAGATGTCCCGGATCAGCGTTAACGCCATGATTAAATAGATACGTGCTTTTCCTCGATCGGCCAGGCCGTGGGTGAGTTTTAAACCTTGGTGGCAGGCTTTTCGCGCTGGACCAGCATACCTTCCAGGATTCGCTCAAGAGCCATGGTATGGCTGCACACGCCCCTGGTGTCGAAATAGTGGCACTGACAGTCCCAACCGGCTTCGTCGTAGGTGATCTGATAAGTATTGTGGTTACCATCGAAGCTCGCCTGCAGAGTAGTGATCGTTACCCGCTCTTTCTGCTCGGCGTAGGTCCTGGACTTCTCGATCTTGCTCACTATGCTGGAGTCCATTGTCACCTCCGAACCATTTATGATTATGGGCCGTGAGATGGGCCGCCGCCCTTAAACCCCGATTGTGCTATCCATCCCTATTGTAGTCGTAACGACCGGATAAATTCAATCTTTGGCTCAGGCTGGGCGAGGGTGGAAAGTATCTAGAGAGATTAATTGACGCTATTTGCCCCTTGGCATACAATTTCAACCACTCCAACGCATTCCGTAATCTTAGTAAAGCGAGTCTAGAAACATGACCGGCGACGAGATCAGGGACTTATTTACCCGCTTCTTTCAAGACCGAGGCCACCTGGCCATGCCCAGCGCCTCGCTGATTCCCTCGGGAGACCCGACCCTGTTGTTTACCAGCGCAGGTATGGTCCCCTTCAAGCCCTATTTTACCGGGGAGCAGACGCCGCCCAGCATCAGGATGACCAGCAGCCAGAAGAGCTTCCGTACCACCGACATCGACGAGGTGGGCGACCACAAGCACCTGACCTTTTTCGAGATGCTGGGCAACTTCAGTATCGGCGACTACTTCAAAGAGGGCGCAATTGGCTTCGCCTGGGAGCTGGTTACCAAGGAGTTCGGCCTGGACCCGGAGCGGATCTTCGTTACTATCCATCTGGATGACGACGATGCATTCCTGATCTGGCGGGACCAAGTGGGAGTCCCAGAGGAGCGCATCTACCGGTACGGCGACAGCGACAACTGGTGGGGTCCCGCGGGCAATGAAGGAGCTACGGGCCCCTGTTCTGAGATCCATTATGACGGTGGGAGGGACAAGGGCTGCCAGGATATGGTCGAACCGGACGTCTTGACGGCCATCCTGCGGGAAGACCGGGACGCCGGCGCAAAGTCTGGTTTTCCGGATGTCCCGGGTTGCCACCCTAACTGCAACTGCGAGCGTTTCGTGGAGCTGTGGAACCTGGTGTTCATGCAGTATTACCAGGACACCGAGGGCGTCCGCGAACCCCTACCCGCTCCCAGCGTCGACACCGGAATGGGTCTGGAACGGGCGGCGGTCATTCTCCAGGGCAAGTCCAACATCTACGAGACAGATCTTTTCGTGCCGATCATCGAGAAGGCCTGCGAGCTAACCGGCAAGACTTACGGGCAGGACCAGCAGACCGACTACGCCCTGCGGGTTGTGGCGGAGCATGCCAGGTCCGCCGCATTTCTGATCGGCGACGGTGTCTCTCCCGGAAATGAGGGGCGAGGCTACGTCCTGCGCCGGATCATCCGCCGGGCCATCCGCCACGGACGTCAGTTGGGCATGGCCGAGCCTTTCCTGGCCGAAGTCACCGAAGTAGTGCTAGGCCACTTCAGCCACGTTTACCATGAATTGGAAGAGAACCATGACTTCATTTTGCGGGTGATCCGCTCGGAGGAGGAGCGGTTCGGGCGTACCTTCGAGCAGGGCAACGGCATCCTCCGCGGCCTATTCAAGCTTAGGGAGGCCGCGATTCCTATTCTGATTCAAGCCAAGAGCGATGCGGCCCAAGCAAGTGTTTTGATTACCACATTGACAGCGGCATCGTCGATTTCCGGCGATGCGGACGAATCCATTGGAGTAGACCTGGCGGTCAACTCTCTCGCTCAACGCCTGGCCGACATTGATCGTGGCCAGATAAATGAGTCCTTGGATGATTGGTCCGGCCGCATCAGCGGCATTGAAACGTTCATCTTGTATGCCACCCATGGCTTTCCTCCGGAACTCACCGCCGAGATCGCCCGGGAGCACGGGCTGGAAGTCGACATGGACGGCTTCCAGCGAGAGATGGAGGTCCACGAAGAGCAGTCCAAGTCCGACCGGGCCTTCACCGGCAGTATGGAAATGCTGTCGGCCTATGAAGACTTGGGCTTGGGGGCAACTCCCTTCGTCGGATACGACGGTATGAGCCAAGAATCGACTTTGGCCGCCATTTTGGTTGGACCATCGGCAGGCTCGGGACAAACGGAACCCGAGGGCTCAGGACAACTGGAACCGTCGAGCCATGCCACCCAAGGCCAAAGGGTTGAGGTGGTCCTAGCGGAGACGCCGTTTTACGCCGAGGGCGGCGGCCAGCTCGGCGACCAGGGAATGATCACCGGTCCCAACGGGGTGGTACGGGTTGAGGACACTCAGAGCCCGGTTGCCGGTCTCATCGTCCACCGGGGCGTGGTGGAGCAGGGAGACATTTCCGTGGGGGAGAAGGTAACCGCCCAAGTTGACATAAACCGCCGATTGGATGCATCCCGAAACCATAGCGGCACCCATCTGCTGCATGCCAGCCTGCGGTCGGTGCTGGGCGCCCACGTGCACCAGGCCGGTTCGCTGGTTAATCCGGACCGGCTTCGCTTCGACTTTAGCCACGTCACCGCCCTGTCTCCCCAGGAGATATTGTCGGTCCAGGCCTTGTCCAACGAAAAAGTGCGGGAAAATCTGCTGGTATCAACCCAAGAGACCACCTACGCCGAGGCGGTGCGCCAGGGAGCCCTGGCCTTTTTTGGCGACAAGTATGGCGACGTGGTCCGCATGGTCAGCATGTCCAACGGCGAGGCATTCAGCGTGGAAGTTTGCGGCGGTACCCACGTTTCGGCCACCGGCCAGGTGGGTACCCTGTTTGTGCTGGGCGAGTCCTCTATAGGAGGCGGGATGCGCCGCATCGAGGCGGTCACCGGGCGGGCCGCCGAGGAGTTGTTTATCCAACAGGCCGCCAAGCTGGATGCTCTCTCCCAGAGATTGCAGACTCCCGTGGCCGACTTGGAAGCGCGGCTGGATAGTTTCATCAGCGATACCGAAGACCTAAGACGCCGGTTGGCGGCTCTGGAAAGGTCGACCCTGCGGTCCGAGGCCGAGGAGATCCTGGGCCGGGTGGTGGATGTAGACGGGGTAAAAGTCGTGGCGGCCCGGACATCGGCGCCCGATCCCGAAGCCATGCGTGAGATGGGCGACTTTTTGAAAGCCAAGCTATCCAGCGTCGTGGTAATGTTGGGATCGGTGGTGGATGGCAGCCCCATCTTGATCGCCATGGTTACCCCGGATTTGGTGGAGAAGGGGCTGCACGCCGGTAACTTGGCTCGGGACACCGCCAAGGTTGTGGGCGGAGGAGGCGGGGGCCGTCCGGACATGGCTCAGGCCGGCGGACGAGACGCGGGTAAGTTGGATGAAGCTCTCTCAGGGGTCCCCGAGTTGGTCAAGCAGAGCCTGTCCTGAGTTCGACAAAGGAGCTGAGACGCTGAGACTGCTGGCTTTGGACCTGGGGGAGAAACGTATCGGACTGGCGGTGAGCGGCCCTGAGGGGAGGCTGACCCTGCCGGCGGGACACGTTCAGCGCACCAAGCTGGTTGAGGATGTGCGCCGGGTGTTGGAAGCGGCCGGGGAGCGAAGGGTAGAGGGATTGGTGGTGGGTATTCCCTATAGTCTCAACGGTGAAACCGGCCCTCAGGCAAAACGGGCCCTGGTTTTCGTGAGAGCTCTCCGGAAACAAACCTCCCTGCCGGTGCACGAAACCGACGAGCGGTACACCTCGGTGGAAGCCGAGGCGCTGATGCGGGAGGCGGGCCGCCAGCCCTCCAGGGACCGCGCCGCCGTGGACGAAGCCGCGGCAGTTTTGATTCTACAGCGGTTTTTGGACGCACGGACCGCCTAAAGGTATCGCGTTGAGCAGCGGGTTTCACCTTCTACGGTGATCCGCAACCCGTGATCGACCCGAGATTCTAGTCCAGATAGGTTCGGTCGAAGTCTTCGGACAACAGATCCATCGCGTCCATGTCCCAGTCGAAGGAAAGCACCACCGAGCGGTCGGACGTTGCGGACAGCAGGCGCTTCCCATTCTTGGCCACCACGCTCTCGGCCTCCCGGTAGTCCAACTCCTCCGGCTCTTCCCCGGTGCGGTTGCACACCATTATCGGCAAACCAGTGTCCAGGGAACGCTGCTCCCACTCGCCGTCGGGTCCGCAACGGCCCGGACCCCACGACACCGGCGAAATCAACAACTCGGCGCCGTTGTCTTTCAACGCCTGAGCAACTTCGTTCTTATAGGCGTCGGCGCAGATCAGAATCCCGGCCTGCACCCCACCGCATTCCACGGGTACAATCTTCGTGCCGGCGGTGGACCAAGACTCGGCGCCGCCCAGGGCCTTGATCTTGCTGTGCTTGCCGACGATATGGCCTTGTTGGTTGATAACGAACACCGTGTTGTACAGCTTGTCGGTCGCGGGGTCGCGTTCGGGATGGGACAGGAAGACCGAAACGTTCCTTTTCTTGACCAACTTGCAGAATTCTTCCATCCAGGGACCCGGCTGGGGGGTGATCCAGTCGGTGCCGATCTGCTTCATGAACAGGTAACCGGGGATGCATAGCTCGGGGGTAATCACCCAGTCAGCCCCATCGTCGGCGGCCACGTTAACCGCGCGCTCTACCAGCCTACGGTTGTGTTCGATTTCGCATGTGACCGGGGCCAGGTGTAAAAATGAAACCCGCAGCTTTCGCATACTTTCCTTTTGTGTATCCGGCGGATGAAGAGTACCCGTTTGGGCGATCTCCCATCGCCGGGGTGCCCCTGCATCGTTGATGGCAATTATAGCACCAGCTAGTTTTAGCCTGGAAGCCGTGTTGGGTTTACTTGACGCATGGAGGCGGGGGCGGGAGAATAGAAAAGCGCATCTCCTCACATCGCCGTCTCGGGCGAACAGCGCATTGCCCGGTGGTGTAGTGGTAGCACATCAGCCTTTGGAGCTGATAGCCCTGGTTCGAGCCCAGGCCGGGTAGCCAGCATTCCCCTTTATACAGTACACGGCGCTATGTGTCTGACCCCCTTCTTACTGAGTGCAGGAGACTTCATTGGCGAAATCCAAAGCCAAAACAGTTGACGAGTACTTGCTTGAACTTCCGGAAGACCGGCGTGCCGCAATCGCCGCCGTCCGGCAAGTGATCCTGACCAACTTACCCGAGGGCTATCACGAGATGATGCAGTTCGGGATGATCGGGTACGTCGTCCCTTTGGAGCATTATCCGGTGACCTATAACGGTCAGCCCCTGATGTTTGCCGCCCTAACTTCTCAGAAGAACTATATGTCGTTGTACCTCATGAACATCTACAGTGACGAAGCGGTAGAAAAGTGGTTCGTTGAGCGGTATAAGGCCAGCGGGAAAAGATTGGACATGGGTAAGGCTTGTGTCCGGTTTAAGAGTCTGCAAGACCTACCGATCGACCTGGTCGGAGAAGCCATAGCCCTTACTCCCGTAGCCCATTTCATAGAACGGTACGAGGCGTCCCGGAAGAGATAAGAGATAGGAAAAGCACGCCGCCTTCAAGATAGCAACCGATCATGATGTTAGTCGATGGTGGTGAGGCAGAGTGATGAGCGCCGACCAAAGCGATAATCCGCTTAACATGTACCAACTCGATCAGGATGGACCGTTCGTCCTTCCGAAGACGAACTGCTCAGTGCGGCGAGCAGATTTTCTCCGGCGGGGCAACGAATTTCTCGGTTTCTATACAGTCACCTAGATAACATCAAAGCAAGGCTTCGAGGCAATATTTCAAACTGGCCAACAGAGATTGTTCAGTGATGGCACTCCCCTAAGGTTTACCATGCCCGACGGCGAAACTATCTCCCAGCTTAATTACGGCTTGTTTAAAAAGCTGTTCTCCCGCGCACCCTCTCATCTCACAAACCAAGTATTCTTGATGCTATACGGCAGCTTTGAAGCATATATCGCTGATCTAGTCTTGGATGGCTTAACACATCAAGACACCAAAGATCCTTATCAAGAGGCTTTGCACCTAATGGTTCTAGCGAAGTGGCGAGGGAAGATCGACCGAATCGGACAGAAACTCAATGTAGGCCTGGGCAAACGTCGGTTTGTTGCCAAATTTCGGGACATGGAATTGGAATTTTTGGGGGAGCAGTTCAAAGACCCGTTGGAATTCTTGGAAAGGGCGGGGGGTCTACGTCATCTGCTCGTCCATTCAAGCGGGAGAGTGGATGAGGCGTTCGCCAGTCAATACCCGAAAGCCAATATGCGAGCCGGGGACACGATCTCTTTACCGACTGACCTCCCGATTGCATTGCATCTATTTCTGGTTCATTTAAGCGACCTGTTTGACGAGATCTTCGCCGCTAAGTTTGGCTGGGACCGTACAACTATCGGCCCTGAAACGCTTGCTGGTTATTAACTCCAATCTTGGCATCTTTGATGCGAATCGTAGGTCAAGTTGAAAGGTACTTGAATGGGTTCGGCAGCCATTCGGCATTGAAGCCCTCTGCCGGCTTAATCCCGCGCGTCGTGCCTGGCCAAGTTTCCCTGCCAGGCAAGGATGCGCTGGTCGGAGGTCAGTAGGGTTTGGCCTCTAAGCATGGCCGTTGCCGTAATGATACGGTCGGCTTGGTCTCCTGGGAGACCTTCGAGTTCCGCTGCTAGGATCCCAATCTCACCAGTTAGTGATATCTCCTCTATGCCTAATCCAAGAGCATTTTGGCGCCATTGGCTGTTGGAATAGGCCAATATGAGCCGTCCTTGTGTGGTGAGTAATGCGACTTCCCAGAAGGAGATTGCTGAAACGAAGAGCAGGTTGTCTCGTAGGGCTTGATCGGCGATGTCGCGGCTGGCCGGACCAAGACGTTGGTCGCCGTCCATGGCCCAAATAAGGGCGTTGGTATCCAGAAGAATGGGACTACTCAATCTCAGCATTCCATTCTACGTCGATCGGAGAAGTTACGTCTCCCATGTACAGGATCGAACCTTTAAGTGCTCCAAATAGTGTTTTAGGCTTTTGCACCGCCGGGACAAGCTGGGCGACGGGAACGCCGTATTTAGTGATGACCACAGGCTCCCCTGTTGCCGCAACCTCATCCATAATCTTGAGGCATTTGGCTTTGAACTCCGATGCTTTAACGGTTCTCATCGTGTCTCCAGTATTATGACTATAGTCATAACCATAGTAACATATCGGCATCTACCGACTGACCCAGATCGATGACTTATTCAAGCCTGTCGAGGGTTTGCTTGCTTCTCTTGCGGCTCTTTTGATAGTTGGTATTTGACCGCCTGTCCCTTGGACGGGTATATTATCCTGCGACAACAATTCCGGCCCGGGAACGTGACATGATAACTAGCCGTGATAGTAATCTGATGACGAAAGGTCGGTTGTGTACGCGCTGATTCTAGCCGGTGGCAAAGGCGAAAGACTCAGACCTTTGACCGACACACTCCCCAAACCCATGGTGCCAGTGTGTGGAAAACCCATACTTTGGCATCAAGTTCAGTGGCTCAAAGAAGCCGGGGTGACCGACGTGGTCTTTCTGGCCGGTTACCGCTGGGAAGCGATCCAGGATTATTTTGGAGACGGTCAAGCTTTTGGCATCAGAGCCCATTACAGCGTGGAAGACTCGCCGTTGGGCCGGGGAGGGGCCATCCGGAACGGATTTCCTCTCGTACCCGAAGAGGAGGATATGGTAGTGGTCCTTAACGGCGACGTGATAACCCAGGAGCCTTTCGGTTCGCTATCGCGGCGCCATGAGGAAAGGAAATCGGCCAATCCGTCCCACTTGGCCACAATCATGGTGGTGCCCTTCGTCAGCCCCTACGGGCTGGTGGACATGAATCCTGATGACGACGTGATCGGGTTTCGAGAGAAAGTGCCGATGCCTTACTGGATCAACGCCGGCGTTTACATATTCGAACGGCGCATGGCTTTGGAGATGCCCGAGTTGGGAGACCATGAGACGGAGACTTTCCCTAGGCTGGCCCAGGAGGGCAAACTTTCCGCAGTGAAGTCGCAGGTCTTCTGGCACAGCGTGGACTCATTCAAGGATCTGCGGGAAGTGGAAGAACACCTAGGGAGCCAATAATCCGGATATCCGTGTGGAGCTCAATCTTCGACGAGGTGGCGAAAGCCGACGTCTATGACTCAGAGAGAAACCGCAACTCCTACAGCCGCCGGCGGCATCGCACAAGCGGTCGCCAGCGTTAAAGAAAATATCGAAAAAGTCTTGGTGGGGAAAGGCGGGGTCATAGAACTGACCCTGGCTGCCGTTCTCAGCGGTGGCCACATTCTGATTGAAGACGTGCCTGGCATCGGCAAGACTACACTGGCCCGCGCATTGGCCAGTTCTCTAGATTGCACCTTCCATCGGATCCAGTTCACCCCCGATCTGATGCCGTCGGACATCACCGGCATCAACTTTTACAACCAGAAAAGCGGTGAATTCGAGTTTCGGCCCGGGCCCATTATCGCCCAAGTGGTGCTGGCGGACGAAATCAACCGTGCCACACCCCGCACCCAGTCGGCGCTTTTGGAGGCCATGGGCGAGCGTCAGTTGACGGTAGATGACGTTACCATAACCCTGCCCATTCCCTTCCTGGTGATCGCGACTCAAAATCCCATCGAGCTGGAAGGGACATTCCCTTTGCCTGAAGCCCAATTAGACCGGTTTTTGTTGCGCCTGAGATTGGGCTACCCCACAGAGGACGAAGAAGAGGCAATGTTGACTCGCTTCCAGACTGACGACCCGCTGAAGGACCTCGCAGCGGTGCTCGGGGCCTCAGACATTGCCTCACTGCAGGACGCCGTCCGGGAAGTCCATTTCGACCCCGTGCTGCGAAATTATTTGGTCCAATTGGTACAGGCCACCCGGAGCCATGGGGACGTGGAATTGGGCGCCAGCCCTCGGGCCACGATGGGCCTCTTCCGGTGCAGCCAAGCCTTGGCGGCGATCCGGGGGAGGGATTACGTGACCCCCGACGATCTGAAAACCCTGGCACCCTTGGCTCTAGCCCACAGAATGATTCTTAAGTCCCAGGCCCGGCTGCGGGAGCGTACGCCGGAGAGCATCATCGACGAGATTCTGGCCCAGGTACAAGTGCCCGTATAGGGGCCTAAACGACCGATCATGCTCAACGAAGTTTGGCTCCTAGTTAGCTTGGTCATCTTGTTTATCGGCTTGGTGGCCAGCCAAGGACTCCTATTGGTTCTTGGGGCTCTTAGCCTGATTGTCTCTTTAGTGGCCAAGTATTGGGACCGGTTTGCCTTCCAGAAAGTAACCCACTTTCGAACCCTCTCTAACACCCGGGCCTTTGTTGGTGATTCCGTGGAATACATGATCACCCTTTCCAATGAAAAAGTGCTTCCTTTGATCTGGTTAGATATTCAGGACGCATTTCCGGAAGGTTTGGAATTGCCCGGCGGCAATCTGCGTGGCAGTGGCGCCGAAGTGACGAGACAACACTGCATCACCACCTCCTTGCTCCCTTATCAAAAGGTGACTTGGAAGTATCAGATCAAATGCACCGCCCGTGGATACCACCGCATCGGACCGGTCCGATTGCGCAGTGGGGATATCTTTGGATTCAGCTCCGCGGAGATCCACTATCCGAAAGTGGAACACCTGCTGGTGTATCCCAGGATCGTCGACCTGGGCGAGTTGATCTTACCGGAGCAGCATCCGCTGGGTGAAAGCAAGTCGTGGAAACCAGTGGCTCAAGACACCACGCGGTTCCTACGGCAGCGAGATTACAATCCCATCGACCCAATGAAACATATCGACTGGAAGGCTTCAGCCCGGAGGCAGCGTCTACAGACCAAGGTCTTCGAACCGGTGGTTTCTTTGAACGTCCTGATCGCGCTGAACGCGGCCACCAGCGAATTCGCGTGGCAGGGTAGCAACCGGCGCTTTTTTGAGCGGGCGGTGACGGCGGCGGCGTCGGTGGCAAACGATGCGGCCCTAAGCGGCTACAGCTTTGGCCTGGTCAGCAATGCGGTGGCCAGCTACTCAGGTAAATGGCTTAGCGTTCCCATGGGGGCGTCTTCCACCCAGCTCTCCTTGGTTCTGGAATCCTTGGCGATGGCCGGGCCGTATGTGGTAACTCCTCTGACCGAAGTTTTGCGTGGCGAGCGAGCTTCGCTACCCGCCGGAACGACGGTGGTGGTGGTCACTTCAATATTGACTCAGGCCATGGCGACGGAAATAGCCTATATCAAGCAGAGCGGCTATCAGGTCCGGGTGCTTTACACCGGCGACCAAGCCCCGTCGGTAGAATTGCCCGGCGTACCGGTGGTACGTCTGGGGAGAGTTTTAGACCCTCAGGTGGAAGATGAACCAGCTATGGCGTAACAGCGCCGTCACCGGCGTCGGACTGTTCCTAGAGTCTTGCGCTTTTTACCTGGTGATCAAATTGATCAGCGCCGCCCTGGGTCAATCGGCGGCGGCGCTGCCGATCTGGTTGGTCGTACTTGCCATCCTTTGGGCCTACGTGCTTTCTTCGTACATACAAACAATGAAGTTCACGTCCAACCTTCGTGGCCTGGTGGGATTGGGCATCTCGGGGCTGTCTATATTGGTATTGGCTCATCTACACACCGGCATGGGAGTATTGCCGGTGGGCGCGTTCATCGGTTCCGATTTCGATACCATCGCGCGACAGGTATTAGTTTTCGCTTTCTTGGTCCTCTTGTGGTGGCGAGGCACCACCATCGCTCAAGATGAAGTAACGCTGGATACGGTTAGGGCCTCGTTCCAGTGGGGATTGATGGTCCTCTTCGCGACCGTACTGATAGATACCGTGGCCGAGGCCGACTTGGTCAACGGCTTCCTGGTGATCGGATACTTTGGTGTTGGCCTGGTGGGCATGGCCCTGGCGCGGTTTTCCTCCGAGGCCGGTGATTCCCAGATCATGTCTTTCGAATGGTGGATGCCCATCACCGTCAGTGTTGGCGCGGTGCTCATACTTGGGCTGGTCATTAGCGGGATCGGCTTGGGGGGTCTCGACGACGTGACCCGGGCGATCTTAAAATTAGTCGGCAACATCGGTTTTTGGGTGATAAAACCGTTGCTTCTTGGATTGGGGTACATCGCCGGGATATTGGTGGCTCTGGGCAACTGGCTTTCCAGTATGTTCGGAGGAGGTGACCTCAGCGGACTTGCCAGAGCACAGGAACAGATCCGCCAATTCCACGAGACCATGCAACAAGAAGCCGGCGATGACGGACCACCTGGGGTGTTGATTTTTCTGATCAAAGCTCTGGGATTTACCCTGGGGATCTCAGTGGCGGGCTGGATCATTTACCGGATATTTAGATTTCGCCGCCTGCACCAGGGCACCGCCGCCGTTGAGGAAACCCGTGAGTCTTTATTCAGCTGGAGCCAGGCTAACCAGGACCTTTCGTCGCTCATCAGCGACTGGTGGAACAAGTGGACGTCGGGAGGACCTGGCAAGAAGGTGATCGCCCAACCGCGCGACCCTCGCGAGGTTTATCACGCGCTGCTGGACCTGTCGGCTGAGTCCGGGCGGCCAAGGGAAGAGTGGCAAACTCCCAGGGAGCACGAAGGCACCTTGGATGGATTGTTCCCCTCAGAGCCGGTAGATCGAATCGTCGATGGATTTCAGCACGTTTATTATGGGGAGGCTGAAGCTACAACGCCGGAGATCGAAGGACTGCAGGCCGATTGGTCCGCCATAAACGAACACATTGAGGAGCTTAATCGCCAGAAGGAAGGGAAAGGCGGCCACACGGCCGAGTAGGCTATAGAAAGCGGGGAATCACCTCCCGGGCGATGGTCTCCATTAAACGGGTTATCGTGTCCACGTCCCCGGTGTTAAGCGCCAGGACGACGTGCTGGACGCCGGCAGTCTCATAGGCGGCTAGCGAGGCGGCCATCGCGTCGGGATCATCGCCGGATATGCGCGCCCGGCCTGCGGACCGGCTGCTGGACGGTCCGCCGTGAGCCTCCACCTCTATTCGCAAAGACATGGTCAGCGATTCCGGCGCTCTGCCGGCCGCGGTTGCCATCTCCTCAATTTCACGGCGCCCTATGCTGAATTCCTCCGGACTAAGGCCGGTAGGGTGCCAACCGTCTCCCTGAAGCGCGGCCCGCCGCATGGCCCCAGGGCTGGAGCCGCCGATCCACAAAGGGATATGAGGTTTCTGCACCGGTTTGGGCGAAAATAGTAGATCGGTAAACTTCCAACGTTGGCTCTGGTAGCTGGGGCTGGGGTTAGTCCATAGCTCCTTCATGATGGCGATGCATTCGTTGGTCAGAGATGCCCGGTCGCGCATGGAGATGCCCAGGGCGTCGAACTCTTCGGTCATGGCCCCAACACCCACACCCAGGATGACTCTCCCGCCGGAGATTTGGTCCAAGCTGGCGGCGTATTTCGCTAACTCCACCGGGTTGTGGTAGGGCAATACCAGGACGGATGTGCCCAACATGACCCGTTTTGTGGTGGCGGCGAGATAGGAAAGGGTGGACATTGGATGGTAGTAGGGTTTGCCCTCCAGCCGCTCCCGGATGTACCCAGTATTGAAGAGGTGGTCCATGACCCAGACAGAGTCATAGCCCAATTCCTCGGCCAACGGGCCAAAATCCAGTACCTGCTGGGGGTCCTCGATGCCCCAATTGTTGGGTATGGTGACGCCGAATTTCATGCCGCCTCCCGGCTCAGCTTCAATCAAACAATGAACCGCTATAGACGGTTAGCGCCCAAAAGGCGTAAAAGCTAAGGGCTGAAAGCTGAAGGCCGCCGGTCCTATCCGGTGTTTATCGCCTGGACCAGACGGGCTGTTTCAATAGCCGCGGCCGCGGCGTTGCTGCCCAGGTTACCCGACTTACCCCCGGCCCGGTTCAAGGCCTGTTCCATGTTTTCGGTGGTGAGTACGCCGAAAATCGTCGGCACCCCCGTGTCCACCCCGACCTGCCCGATACCACGGGCCGCATGACCGGCGACCATGTCATAGTGGCCGGTTTCGCCTCGAATCACGGCTCCCAAACAGATTATCGAGTCGTACCTGCCAGTATCGGCCAGATTCTTCGCGGCCACCGGCAACTCGAACGCTCCCGGAACCCAAACGATGCTGATGTCGTTGTCGCTTACGCCGTAACGTGATAACGTCCCGACCGCTCCGTCCAGCAATGGCCGCGTCACCAATTCGTTGAAGCGGGCTACAACCACCGCCACCCTTAATCCTTGGCCGTTCATGTCTCCACTTAGCTCTTTGGGCAAGACACTCTCTCCTGGTCTGAATTGGCTATCGCTAGCCGGTGGTTCCATCGGCGGTCACGGGCTCCGGTCGCACCCCCGCCTCTAGCACCTTTTCCAACAGTTGTGGCTCGGATAGGGGTCCGGACAACCGGATGTGCTCGTTGATCACGGTTACAGGCACTGAGCGCACCCCATAATTTCGGGCCAGCATCGGAAACTCTTGGATCTCCACCACGTCGGCGGCGACCAACGGGTTCTCGATGGCCAGAGCGTGGGCCAAACAGGCCAAGCCCGGACAATCGGCGCTGGCGGGTGTTACGAACACTTGAATGTGGACCTTCTGGGTGAGCTTCCGAAGCTTTTTCCGGGTGTCCATGCTCAGAGGGCTGACACTTCGGGATATGGTCTTGATATCGGCTACCATGGCGGCCATCCCGTATCCCATGGGCGCGCCGTAAAACTTAACTCGGGACGACCCGTCCGCGCTGATGACAATGGCCGGAATACGGGTTACGCCTTGGTCCTGGGCAACTTGGGGGTCGTTGTAAAAATCGACCGTTTCCAGATCGATCTTGGGTGTCAGCGCGGCCAACTCCTCCAACAGTTGTTGGGTTTGTGGGCAGTGGGGACACTCCCGGCCCGGAATCGTTATCACGGACGGTTTCTGGGTAAACAGGCGAATCTGGACCTGCGCTTTCAGGTCTTTTCTAAAGGTCCGCTTTAACTGGGACCTATCTTGGTCGGAAATCATCGGTTTTTGCATGGTTTAATCGCTCTCCATGCTGGCGTGCTTGAGGCCTAAACCGGGAGTATCCGGTGCGGTTTGTAGCCGGGCTCAACGGCCAGTCTCGAACGATTACCAGTGTACACGCGAAGCTAGACGTTATCCACCCTGATCCAACTCGCGGCGGATGGTGAACATTCTTTGGAAAAGCGTGAAGCAGGAAACCGCGGCAATGAGGAGGAGGACCCAAAAGATCTGTCCTATCAGCAAGCCGATGCCCAGAAGGATAACCCGTTCGGTACGGGTCATTAATCCGGCCCTGGAGAAAACGCCCAATCCCTCTCCCCGGGCCCGTAGATAACTGACACCTTGGGAGAAGATCAGCGCCAGAAATAACACGATAATGAATACTAGGAGGTATGATTCGTCGAAGCCTGCCCCAAGGGCGTAGAACGCCAACCCCACGAACAGGGCGGCTTCTCCCAGACGGTCAAAGACGGAGTCAAGAAGGGCGCCGAATGGGCTGACCTTGCCGGTAAGGCGGGCTAATGCCCCGTCCATCAGGTCTAGACCGCTGCCCAGGAGAAAGACGATGCCTCCAGCCAGCAGCCAGCCAGAACCAACGAGATATGCCGCCACGACGGTAAACCCAAAACCGATGAGCGTCACTGCGTTGGGGGTCAGCTTTAAGGCTCTGAGGAATCGGGCGCCGGGCAGCTCAACGTATTGAAGTATGGCCTCTCTTATCTGCTCTCTTCCAGGTACGGCCATTGGCTAAACTCATACAGTCATGATAATAGTCTTCCACCTGGGCGGCGACCCGGTCCCACCGGTATTGCTTAACTGTTTGGCGGCCCTGAGACCCCAGTTTTTCACGCAATTGCGGGTCACGAATCAGCGTACCCAGCGCTTGGGCCAGGGCTTCTATGTCTTTGCGGGGAAATAACAGGCACTCCTGGCCGTGGGTAACGATACCGGCGTACCCTTCGATGTCGGAAGCGACCACCGGCTTTCCCGCGGCCATGGCCTCCAGTAGCACAATGCCAAAGCTCTCCGCGCCGGTGGCCGGCGAACAGAATATGTCGGCGCTGGCGTAGTAACGAGGCAGGTCTTCATAGGGAACCGAGCCGGTAAATACCACGTCGTTCAGGCCCCGGCCACCAAGTATGCTGTGGGATTCCTTATCCGGGGAGCCGGGACCAACAACCAATAGCCTAATATCCGGCAGGTCCCATTTCAGGCGGCTGAAGGCTTCCAGCAGGTACCTCAGCCCTTTGCGCTTCTCCAGACGTCCGACGAACAAGATGTTGATCTTGCCATCTTGGTATTCAGGCCAAGGCGCCGCCTTAGTGGTGAAGTGGTCTAGGTCTATCCCATTGGGGATGATTTTGTAATCGCCGGGAAACGCGCTGTTTACATAACGTAGCGCGGCGGGGGAGACGGCGATACCTCCGTCCAATCGTTGGTGCCATCGCTTAATGAGGGGATGGCTGAGGCGGTACAGGTGGTTGTGCTTATAGGAGGCGTGGAAGGTGCCTATGTTGACCGCGTCGGAAAATTCCAGAACGCAAAGGGGCAATATGGGCGCCATCGGCTCGTGGAGATGGACGATATCGAAGGCCTCCCGCTGCAAAAGGGCCCGGACCTTGGGGTACAACCACCAAGAAAGGGAAACCCGGGCGGTGGATCCGCCGCTGGGCAGCGGAACCGACCTGCCCAATGCGACAAACGGTTCGTCGTTCTCATTTTGACGGGATGGCGAGTGGGGTGCCAGGACCTGAACTTCATGGCCGTTCCGGCCCAACTCCCGGGCCAGTTGGGTGACATGGGCAGTTACCCCACCGGGCCAGGTGAAATCGTAGGGTGAAACCATGGCGATTTTCACGCAGTCCCTCCAGATAGCGGCCGAGAGACAGCCCGTACCCGGGCTATTCTAATTCGCCTACGGCGCCGGGGTTTTCGATGAAGTCTTCCACCATCTTCCGGGCAACATCGTCGGTAAATTGGTCCGGCGGCGATTTCATAAAGTAGGCGCTGGGGCCTTGGAGGGCTCCGCTGATGCCCCGGTCAAGGGCCAACTTGGCACAGCGCACCGCATCGACAACCACGCCTGCCGAGTTGGGGCTATCCCAGACTTCCAGCTTGACTTCCATGTTGATCGGCGCACCTCCGAAAGAGCGCCCCTCGATACGGATGTGGCACCATTTTCGGTCTTGGAGCCATGGTACGTGGTCGCTGGGGCCGACATGGATATTATCGGGGTCGATTCCCTCGTCCATCTGGGAGGTAACCGCGCTGGTTTTGGAGATTCTCTTGGAGACGGTCCGTTCCCGTTCCAGCAGGTTTAGGAAGTCGGTATTTCCGCCGAAGTTCAACTGATAGGTGTTCACGATCTTCACACCCCGGTCTTCAAACAGGCGGGTGAGCACCCGGTGGGTAATTGTCGCGCCCAATTGGGACTTGATATCGTCGCCTACTATGGGCACTCCGCGCTCTTCAAATCGCTTGCTCCAGTATTCCTCTTTGGCGATGAAAACCGGAATGCAGTTGACCATGGCGCACCTGGCTTCCAGGATCTGCTCCACGTACCATTTGGTGGCCATTTCGCTGCCCACCGGTAGGTAGTTGATCACCACGTCCACTTCTCGCTCTTTAAGGATGGCGGTAATGTTGGCGGTGGAGTGGGGGGATTTTTTCACCAGGTGGGATACGTATTTGCCGATGCCGTCGTGGGTCATGCCCCTTTCCACTGGAACGCCCATGTGGGGCACGTCGGCAAACTTCAAAGTGTTGTTGGGTTCAGTGAAAATGGCTTCGGAAACGTCCTTGCCTACCTTGTTCTGATCGATATCGAAAGCAGCCACCACTTCGATGTCTTCGATCCGGTAGTCGCCTATCTTGACATGCATGATGCCCGGGACTTCGGTATCCTCGGGTAGCTCTACGTACTCGTGAATCCCCTGCACGAATGAAGAGGCGCAATTTCCTACGCCAATGATGGCGACCTTGATTTTCCCCACGATTTGGGCTCCTTTATGACCTTTACCCGTGCTTCACCGCACTGGGATCGGGCGGGTGAATTTTAGCAAGTTCGACTGGGCGCTACAAGAGGTTGGCCGGCGGGTATTCAGAGAACATCCGCCATTGGGGTGCTAAATCAGCCGGCGGGAGGGAAGAATCGGAAGATTGCTGTCCGGTCGTCGTGCCGAAAGCGTCTCCCTAATTGCTCCGGAACCCCGCCTTGACCAAGACGGCTCTCCACGACCTCATTCGTTTTCTCCGCCGCGTCGCTGGCAGAAGGAGCGGCGCGGACGATGTCTGACAACTCCTCTACTAGCATATTGTCGGTCACTCCGTCGGTGGCCAGCACCAGTCGCGTGCCGGGTTCCACCGCAAGCTCGGCGCGGGCCAAGTTTGTGAGGGTTTCGTTGGCCCCGATCGCTTTGGCCACACCCACGTGCAGGAAACCGCCCATCCGGCCGGAGATCTGCCGGATTGAGTCACCGATAATGTGGAAGACCGGGCTATCCCCGGCGCTGATCACGTGGAGCTTGTCGTCTTGGTACAGAACGATCGACACGGTAGTCAACAAGAACCTTCCACCGCCGACCTCGTAAAACTCCTGGTTGACCGCCTCAAGGGCGGCGACGATGTCCTCGGGCGAGTTGATGGTTGCCGCGGATAGGGCGTCCACCACCGACTGGCTGGCCTCCTCCCCGCCATGGCCGGTGACGCCGTCCATCACGCAATCCATGAAAGAATTATCGCCTAGGTCACGGAGCAGAAAGTTATCTTCTCCGTGAGATGAGTTGTCTTGGAATGTAGCTACTGTGCTACTGAGCATGTTCCTTGTCCTTCAATGTCTCTATACGGATTTGGCTGTCGGGATCAGCGGTCGTAAGCCGCCAATTCGACTTCGGCGTCGAAAAGGTATTTGTTCCAGTGGTCTTCTTTAAGCCAGTTCAGCGCCTCTCCCCATGCCAGGCGCATCTGTTCCATGCCCTCCAGATCATCGTCTCGTTGATCAACTGCTGTCAGGTAGGAGTTCAAGTCCTGGCGGAAGCCGGCAAGGTCGGTATAAGACCGGTCGTGAACCCTGGCTATCATGTCCAGGGCAGCGGTTCGCACCGGCTCGTCCGTTTCGCCGAACGCGGCGGCCATCTCGTCCAGTTCCTCTAGGAAGTTGACCACCGGACGTTGTCCGTAGGGGTCTCGGTAGTCCGCTGCAGCCTCAGGAGGCGTTCTGGGAGTGGCGTAAAATTTCAGCATTTCTAGACAGAAGTCGTGAATGTCCCTGGGCGGCCTACCCCGGCGATCCGGCTCACCATCCACGGAAACCAGGTCACCACAGTCGACGACGGTTATATGGCCGGTTGACGGCTGGTAAAAAAGGTTTTGTGGGCGAAGGTCCAGTAATATATAGCCGATCTGGATAAAAGATTCTTCCAACGTCAGTAATTGTTCGTGAACGGCGAATGGGGCGCGGTCCGGTGGGCGCAGCAATGGGTGTAAGGCGAACAGGTTCTGGCCTACACCGGTGGGGACTCCCGTGATGCGGGCTCTCATGTCCCCCACCATCAAAGGTATGCCTTTGGCTCGTTCTTCTACGATAACCCGGTATTCCTGCCCCAGGGAGTCGCCGTAGAATTGGTCGTGGATCGCTCGTTCCGTATATCCAACCATGGGCACTAAATTTTCGTTGGTCTGGCCGATCTGCTCTAGGACTTGAATGGTACGATCGGTGCGCTCTTCGGTGCTGACGTGCATTCCCCGGCTTATCATCTGGGGTACGGGCCTCTTCAAAACCACCTGTTTGCCGGTTTCCTGGTCCACCGCCGCTCGGACTTCATAGTCGGCGCCGGTACCCAATATACCAGAGGTCTGGAAGCGGTCAAGGTCGACTTTTTGCATTAACATACGTCCGATCGCCAATCGCCCCATCACCACGCCAAGAGCCATTTCGCCAGCTTCGGCGGTGGCTGTTTCACAACCTGCGAGGACAGACCGATGGTACCCCCTCGTAGGGCAAAATGCAATAAATCAGACTGATTTTCCAAGGCTGCTCCTTTCCATGTATCGATCCGCCGGTAAGCTGCCTGGTGAGCATGGACCTAGGTTAAGGGGCTGCGATATACCAAAGTTACCCACTCTTCCTGAGGCCACTCTTTAGTATAGGTAAAGCCCAGATCCACTAGGACGGTTTCCACATCTTGGCGCTGAGACTCCATCAACCCGGAAGCTATCAGATATCCACCGGCGGTTAGCGTAGGCAGGATATGAGGCGCGCGCTCCCCGACGGCTCGGGCGGAAATGTTGGCGACCGCCACATCGAACTGCCCGTTTCCCGCCAAAGGATGAGGCACCGACCCCTGAGTCAACGCCACTAATTTCTGTACCCGGGTGCGGCGGAAGTTTTGCCGCGCGGCTCGCACTGCTTGAGGGTCGATGTCCAAGGCGACCACTCGCGACGCCCCTAGTTTGGCGGCGGTGATGGCAAGGATCCCGGAGCCGGTTCCCACGTCCAGGACGGCCATGCCGGGCTTCACAATATCTTCCAGTGCCTCCAAACAGGTATGGGTGGTGGGGTGATAGCCCGTGCCAAAGGCCATTCCGGGGTCCAGTTCAATCAATACATCGCCGGGGCCTTCTTCGTAGTCTATCCACGTGGGCTTGATCACCAAGTGACGGCCTACTCGAAGCAGGTCAAAGTGGGACCGCCATTCGCTTTCCCAGTCCTGCTCTTCGGGCAAGGGGGTGATGGTCAAGTCTTCAATTGGCTCTAGAATGGCGACCAACTTCAGGCCGACCTCGATGCGGGCCAAACGTTGACGGGAATTGGCTGGCAGATAGGTTCGCATCAAAACCAGGTCCGAGGCGTCTCGTTTCCGACCCCGTTCCCGTACTCTTTCCATCGAAAGGCCACGGCCGTAGCGGCCGAACAGATACGAAACCGGTTCCACGTATTCGTAAGGCACCCGAATGCTAAGCTCTTGCCAGGACATCAACTCTCCGAAAAAAACCCGGGCGGCAAAGCAACCCGGGCGTCTGGGTCTAAAACTTGCGGGTCAGGGCTACGTTCTAATGCCTAGCCCAAGACTTCCTTGATACGCTCGAATATTCCCTTGTCGCTATCGTCATCTGATCCCTGGTCCACGCTGCCGGAGTCGTTGCCGCTTTGGCTGGAGTTGAGGGAACGAGCCAGCTCCTCGAGCAATCTGCGTTGTTCCGGGTCCAGCGCTTGGGGAACTTGCAGGTTCACCAATACCCGCAGATCTCCGCGGCGGTTACCGTGTAGGTGAGGAACACCTTTACCCCGGATTCGGAATTCGGCGCCCGGTTGAGTCCCTTGGGGGACCTTGATCTTTTCGCTGCCCCCGTCCAGGGTTGGCACTTCTTTTTCCACGCCCAAGGCGGCTTCCGCCACGTTGACCGGGAGATAATACAACAGGTCATTGCCATCCCGGTTGAACTGTTTGTGGTCCCGTACATCAAGATGTATGTAAAGGTTGCCCGCGGGTCCGCCGCCCCGCCCCACGTCGCCTTCTCCGGTAAGACGTACCTGCATCCCAGCCTCTACTCCCGCCGGGATGGTGACGGATATCTTCCGCTTGCGGCGGTCTATGCCGGAGGCTCGGCAAGCGGTGCAGGGAGTTTTTATGACCTTTCCAGAACCCCGGCAGGCTGGACAGGAGCTAACCTGGGCAAACTGGCCGAAGATACTTCTCTGGGACCGCCGAACCTGCCCACTGCCCCGGCAGGTGGAGCAGGAGCTTATTTCCGAGCCGGGTTCGTTGCCATTGCCCGAACAGCGTTGACACGGTTCCTGACGGGTAATCTCCACCTCACGCTCGGTGCCGAAGACGGCCTCGTGGAACTCAAGGACAACCCTTTGTTGAAGGTCTTCGCCGCGCTGGGCCTGACGCTCTCGCCGCCCGGAGACATCACCGAAGAATGAATCGAAAATGTCTCCGAAACCACCGAACACGTCGAAGCCGTCGAAGGGCCGGTCGTGACCGCCGTTGGAGCCAACCCCGGAGCGTCCGAAACGATCGTATTGGGCCCGCTTTTTGGGGTCGGAGAGCACTTGATAAGCTTCGTTGATCTCCTTGAATTTATCTTCCGCGCCTTCGCTCTTGTTCCGGTCTGGATGAAACTCCATGGCCTTTTTGCGAAAGGCTCGTCGAATCTCCTCTTCATTGTCGGTTCTGGCTACTCCCAGAGCCTCATAGAAGTCCTTATCGGCCATGCAATGTCACCTACTGTGGCTAACTTCAATGGATACGGTCTGATTCATTATAGTGCAGCCAGGCGGCACGCTCAATAGCACGAAATACCCGGTAACGCCTTTTAATCGCCGAATTTGGGCTGTTGACCGGTAGCCTCTGAAGCGGTAGTCGTTGCAATGGCCGTGATGAGGGAAAATGGCGTGTCGAAATGCTCACCTCTCCTTGACACCGGTAACGCTCATCGTTAGCATGTAAGTTTAAGTGTGGTAACCAATTTACTCAGTGTAATCGACGGATAAGGAGAGGTGATAAGGTGCTAACTACCACTGTCATCATAGTCCTGGCCGTCCTTGCGGTTGCTGGGTTTGGGGTATCTGCATGGTTGACCCTCAGATCAAAGTTTGACGGTACAAAGGTAGACAACGCCAGGGAGAGAGCTGAAACCATAGTAACGCAGGCGGAGGAGGAGCAGCGTAAGCTCCTCCTTGCTGCTCAGGAAGAGGTCCTTAAACTTCGTACCGAAGGTGAAAGCGAAGTTAAAGAACAACGCCAGGAGCTAAACCGGCAAGAACACCGGTTCTTCCAGCGGGAAGAGCAACTGGAGCGGAAGACTGAAAACCTGGAGCGGTTGCAGGACGAGCTTAGCGGCAAGGAAGCCGAGGTCAAGCAGACCTTGGTTGAGGCCGAAGAGATCAAAGGTAAACAACAGGAAGCTCTCGAAAGCGTAGCCGGTCTCAATGTAGCCGACGCGCGGCAGATAGTCGTTAAGCGGGGCGAGGAAGAAGCCCAGCACGATCTGTCCCGCCGGTACTATGAGCTGGAAAAAGAACACAAGGCAAGGGCGGACGTTAACGCCCGCAACATTATTACCCTGGCGATCAACCGTCTAGCAACGGATGTTGTTTCTGAGGCCACAACCTCGGTAGTATCCCTGCCCAACGATGAGATGAAAGGACGTCTCATTGGCCGAGAAGGGCGAAACATACGCACATTGGAGGCCCTGACTGGCGTCGATGTGATCATCGACGATACCCCGGAAGTAGTGACGATTTCCTGCTTCGACCCCGTCCGGCGGGAGATCGCGCGTTTGGCATTAGAGAAACTTATCTCGGATGGGCGTATTCAACCGGCCCGAATCGAAGACGTGGTACTGCGTGCCCAAAAAGATATCGAGCAGACCATCTGGAAAGCCGGGGAGCAAGCGACCTTCGATGTTGGGATAAGCGGTCTGGATACGGAGCTTATCAGGCTCCTAGGGCATCTCAAATACCGTTACAGCTACGGTGAAAATGTTCTGAAGCACTCTGTGGAGGTTGCTCTACTGTCGGGTATGCTGGCTGCTGAAGCCGGCGCCAACGTAGAAGTAGCCAAAATGGGTGGGTTACTACACGACATCGGCAAGGCCCTAACCCATGAAATCTCCGGGCCCCATGCTGAAATAGGCGCGGAGATCGCTCAGAAGCATGGTATCAACTATAGCTCCTACCGAGGGATTCTCGAGCATCACGACGACGAGCACGAGACCATCGAGTCTTTCTTGGTGGCTAGCGCCGATGCGATCAGCGCATCCCGGCCCGGGGCTCGCAAAGAGTCCTTGGAACTCTATGTTAAGCGGCTTAAGGACTTGGAACAGGCCGCCGCCGGCTTTAGCGGTGTAGAGCGGGTTTTTGCGATTCAAGCCGGCCGTGAGGTAAGGGTTATGGTGAAGCCGGAAGACATGGACGACGCCGAGTCGGCCTCGCTGGCCCGCAACATAGCCCGTAAGGTAGAGGAAGACCTGGTCTTCCCCGGGCAGATCAAGGTAACGGTTATCCGGGAGACCCGCAACGTGGAATTCGCCAGGTAGACGACGATTCCGCCAGTAGTGAAAGCGTTGCGGTAGGCAACCAACCTAACGGTCAAGGTAGACTTGGATGAGGGGACCCAAGAACCGAAACTTGGGTCCCCTCAAGCTGTGTTGATGATTTGATTCCCGGGCTGGTTTCCAGCTCAGCTTCCAGATCGGACATCTCCAGGGGGAAATCGGTTTTGCGTATCCTTATGATTGGGGACATAATCGGCAAACCCGGTAGGCGGGCGGTGCGAAGTATCCTGGGGGACCTACGCCGGGAACATAGCATCGACATGGTGATTGCCAACGGAGAAAACGTGGCCGGGGGATTCGGAATCACATTGGACACGGCCTATGAACTGTTGGAAAGCGGTGTCGATGTCATCACCTCAGGGAATCACATCTGGGACCAGAAGGAAATAATCCCTCACCTGGATGAAGGTTTGCCCATTCTACGTCCGGCCAACTATCCTGACGCTCCGGGCCGGGGTTACTTGATCCAAGAAGACGTCATGGTTATGAACCTGATGGGCCGCGTCTTCATGCCTGCCTTAGACTGCCCGTTCCGTACCGCTAGCCGGTTGCTGAAAGAATCCGGTAGGGAAGACGTTCCCGGGGTTATCATCGTCGACTTCCACGCCGAGGCCACATCAGAGAAGCAAGCGATGGGTTGGTATTTGGACGGCCGGGTTAGCGCGGTGTTGGGTACCCACACCCACGTGGGGACCGTGGACGGCCGAATCATGCCCAAAGGAACCGCATATCTGTCCGATGTGGGAATGACCGGCCCGGTGGAATCTGTGATAGGCAGCGAACCGGAAGACGTTCTCACCCGTTTCCTCACTGGCATGCCCCACCGGCTGACCGTAGCCGGCGGCCCGGTGAAGATGAACTCGGTCCTGCTGGATATTGACACTGAAACTGGAAAGGCGCGATCTATCGAGCGCCTGGACATTATGGAGAGCTAGAATGAGCGTCCTGGTTGACTTGCACCTTCACACTACCGCTTCAGACGGCAGGTTGTCTCCGGCCGAACTGGTCCGGCTATTGGCTAAACAAGGATTGAAGCAGGTGGCCATATCGGACCACGATACCACCGAAGGGCTGGAAGAAGCCTTCGCCGCGGCGAAGGAATTTCCGGACATGCGGATAATACCCGCCATTGAGTTGAGCACGGATATCCCCGGCGATGAAGTCCATATGCTCGGCTACTTCCTTCGGCATGAAGATGAAGAGCTACAAACAATCTTGCGCCAATTTCGGGCGGGCCGTTTGGAGCGAGGCCGGATGATTGTCGAAAAATTGGCCACTCTGGGCATCCATGTCGAATGGGAGAGAGTTCAGGAGATCGCCGGGGAAGGGGCGGTAGGGCGCCCCCATATCGCCCTGGCGATGGTGGAAAAGGGGTACTGCAAAGAACCTAAAGACGCCTTCCCGGAATACCTGGGACGAAACGGTCTGGCCTACGTGGAGCGGTCTAAGATGACGCCACCGGAGGCGGTGGAGATGCTGATACGGTTTGGAGCGGTACCGGTGCTAGCTCATCCAGCTTATCTGGTAAACATGGAGTCGACGATCGCGGAGTTAGCCGAAGCGGGCATCGTGGGCCTGGAGGTCTATTACGCGCAATTCAGCCCGGAAACGGTGGAACAACTTGCCCGATTGGCATCTCAACATGGGCTGATTCCTTGTGGTGGCAGTGACTATCATGGCCTGGGGAACGAGGGGGAGCCACTCCCCGGCGCATTAGGACCGCCTTTGGAGACTGTGGATCTACTTGAGCAAGCGGCGGAAAAGATCGCCGCGGCCGTCGGTAGACAGGCGCGAGTCAGCGCCGAATGATGCCGATGGAATTAGTAGGTCTATACGCCTTTTCATATCTAATAGGTTCAATTCCCACCGCTTACCTGGTCGGCAGGCTGGTCAAGCATGTGGATATCCGCGACTACGGCAGCGGCAACGTGGGCGGATCTAACTTGTCGCACCACGTTGGCAAAAGATGGACTGTGCCTCAATGCATATTGGACGCTGTGATCAAGGGATCTGTTCCAATATGGATCGGGTTGTATGGCTTGGGACTCGACCCGACAGCGCCCTTGCTGGTGGTAGTGCCCCTGCTGGCCATCCTAGGGCACAACTGGAGTATCTACTTGAAATTCCAGGGCGGCCGCGGCATCGCCGTGGTTTTTGGCACCCTTCTAGCATTGGCCCCGCTGCTGTTGGCGGCGTTTGTCATGGTTGCGCTAGGTGGCTGGGCAATCACCAGAAGCGCCGGGGTTTGGGTATTGATCTCCTTGCTACTGTTGCCCTTTTGGGTAATGCTAATGCCCTCATGGGCTGTTGTGGGTGGCGACCGGTTAGTGATAGGTTGGTTTTGCGGTGGGTTGGTGGGGCTGATTGTACTGAAGCGGTTGTTATCTAACTGGACTCCCCTTTACAAAGGACTACCCAGAAAAAAGGTTTTGTTTAATCGCCTTTTTCGGGACCGGGATATTGACGACCGGACCGAGTGGGTCGAGACCGGGCGCATCGAGACTCGATCGGAGCGGCCGACCGAAAGCTAGGTTCAGATGAACGGGACATCGTTGAATCAACATGACCATGAATCAATCACAACAAGAGGAATTGAGCCAAGGATCGGTGAACTACTGCTACCGGCATCCCGATGTTGAGACCGGATTGTCATGCAGCCAGTGCGCAAAGTCCGTCTGTATCGACTGCATGGTCCAGGCCCCCGTTGGGATCCGCTGCCGCGACTGCGGCAAAGCGGTCAAGATGCCGACCTATGACATTCAGCGCGGTCACTACGCCCGGGCCGTCGGAGTGGGTGCGGGGGTGGCGATCGGCGGTGGCCTGATGTGGGCGCTAGTCAATTTTGTCAACTTCAACTTCTTCGGCCTCCCATACCTAGCTTCTCTGATTGGAGTCGCTATCGGCTACGGCGCGGGAGAATTGATCAGCCGGTCCGTCAACGGAAAACGGGGATCAGGCCTTGCTTGGATAGCTGCTTGTTCGGTGATCGGAGCATTCTTGGTCAGTTGGCAGACCGTCCCATTCACAATCGGAATATTCGGCCTACTCTTCATCGGATGGGGTGTCTATTCCGCCGTTCATAGGGTCCGCTAACTCCTGCCATAGGGTCTGGACCGTCTCCGTGATAACCCCTCCATCGAAACCGCGGCGCTGCAAGAGGGACCAAAGGCGTCGCCGGAACTGAGAGAACTCCCCGCCGGCCAACCGCATGGCCAAGCTATGGCCGGCACGGTAGGCGTTCCCTGGCCCGTCGAAATTCTCCAATGCCTCCCTGATCGTTTCCTCCGGCACTCCCTTACTCAATAGCTCCTGGCGCAACAATCTTTGTCCTCTTGGACGCCGGCGTTCCCGGCTGCTGCGCCACTGGCGGGCGAACGCGGCGTCGTCCAGGTAGCCTTGTTGTGTGAGGGCGGTGATTACACGGTCGATGACCTGGGAATCGTAGCGTGGGCTCAGGCGGCGCCGCACTTCGGCCTCGCTGCGCCCCTGATAACCACGGAGGCGCAAAGCGGCGCTCCTAGCGGCCAGATAATCGGGGTTCCGGTCTGAAGCGCCATCGGGTGGGCTGGGCGCTTGAGGCTCCCCAACCTGTCCAGGATGCCAGTCAGAGTTGGTCATTAATGAACCTAAGAAGCCCCTTCGCTGGACAGTTGTTGGTCAGCGAAGGGGCCTGCGCAGAATCTTCGTGGGCAGGGGCTTTTACTCCTCTGCCTCCGGTTCCGTAACATTGGGGATGGCGTATTCGTTGCCGGTTGCTGACGATGCCGCCTCGTCGGCGGGGACTTGGTCCGGCGGGCTTTCTTTGGGCTTATCGGTAGTATCGCGGATCCTAGCTTCGACGGAATCAGCGATTTCCGGGTGTTGCGTCAAGAATTCCTTGGAGTTTTCCCGGCCCTGGCCCAATCGTGTTTCCCCGTAGGAGTAGAAGGCGCCCGATTTCTTGATGATGCCTTGGGCGGTCCCCAACTCCAAGAGGTCGCCCATCCGGCTGATGCCGTGGTTGAACATAATGTCGAACTCGGCAACGCGGAACGGAGCCGCTATCTTGTTTTTGACGATGCGGGCCCGTACCCGGTTGCCTACTACCTCGGACCCTTGTTTGATGGACTCCACCCGCCGAAGGTCGATGCGGACTGAGCTGTAAAACTTGAGGGCACGTCCTCCGGGGGTGACTTCCGGGTTCCCGTAGGTAACGCCGATCTTTTCACGCAGCTGGTTGATGAAGATCACGGCGGTGCGGGAGCGGTGGATCGCCGAGGTCAACTTACGAAGTGCCTGGGACATCAGCCGGGCTTGTAAGCCCATGTGGGAGTCGCCCATGTCCCCTTCAATCTCTGCCTGGGGCACCAAAGCGGCCACGCTGTCGATGACGATTGAGTCGATGGCGCCGCTGCGGACCAATTGCTCGGTGATGTCCAGCGCCTGCTCGGCGCTGTCCGGTTGGGCTATGAGCAGGTTTTCCACGTCCAGGCCGCAATGTCCGGCATAGACCGGGTCCATGGCGTGTTCCACGTCTATATAGGCGGCGAGGCCCCCCAATTTTTGTGTTTCGGCCATTATGTGGATGGCCAACGTGGACTTGCCCGTCGACTCGGCTCCGAAGATTTCGGTTACCCGGCCACGGGGAATACCTCCGGCGCCCAGTGCCACGTCAAGGGCCAGGGAGCCAGTTGGAATCACTTCGGTTGCTAGCCGCTCGGCCGCTTCGCCCAACCGCATCACGGCGCCTTTGCCGTAGTCTTTTTCGATGTGGGCTAGAGCGATCTCAAGAGCTGCTTGCTTGTCTTTGTCGTTGTTTGTAGCCATCTTCCCTCCGTCCTGCCTGGAATACTGGCGGATGTTAGCACAGGCGTGCTAATACCTACAAGGGTCAAATGTCATATCTTTTTGGAGGAGGATTATACTGCTTGAATGCCAACTTTGGGAGTTGGATCTGATGCTTCCGGGCCAACCGGCCCGAGACTAGAATTCTCAATTCCCGCCTTTGAAGCCGATGGTCGCTTGGCCGTTCTCAACGATCACGGGTGTGACCCTTTCGCCGCCGGTTAGACTGAGCAGGTCGTCGATCTTGTCCTTTTCCTTGGAAACATCTATTTCCACGAAAGATACACCGCGGTGCCGATAGTCCATCTTGGCGGCTGACGAGTAGGCGCAATCTGGGTGGGTATAGATAGTAACGGTAGTTTCGCTGGATTGGGTCACGTTAGACTCCCTTAGAATCGAAATGGGTACGGTCTTATTGTAAGGTCGCACGCCCGGATGTTCAACGAGATAACCTGCCGATGGTCCTGAATTTCGTGGTATGCTTTTTTGGAGACACTTTAAGAGAAGCTTCAACTCCCTCGGGCCAAGCTTCCGGCTCTTGTACAGGGCCGGACGGGCCAAATTGAGCGATTATGCCATCCACCGACCGATTGCTAGCCAAACTTGGCGAGTTGCTGACGGAAAATGCCGTCGGCGTGGACCGTTTGACTCCCAGACCCAGGGGCGGAAGGTTGACTGGGGATCCGAGGCGGGCTCTGGAACAGACGCTGGCCTTCCTTGAAGACACTCCCTCTTCCCTGGGCTGCTTGGTCTACGGCAATGGTTGCTTTGCCGTGGGGCGATACTCCGATGCGGCCGCAGTTTATCAAAGCATCTTGACGCTCCAACCCGATGACCTAGACGCTAGGTTTAATCTGGGCCTGACCCATCTCCGGCTTAAGGATCCCCGGCGGGCGGTAGAGAACCTGAATCTGGTCCTTGCCCATGATCCTTCAATGGCCGAAGCTCACTATCAACTGGGAAACGCCTACGACGATATGGGCGAAGGGGAATCGGCCCTGGCAGGGTACGACCAAGCGAAAGCATTGCAGCCCGGCTACCTTCAAGCCATCTACAACAAGGGAGTGGCTCTGGCCAAGCTGGGGCGGCACCATGAAGCGGTGGCGGAGTTCGACCAGGCGGTTGCCCTCCGGCCAGGTTTGTCCAACGCCTACATGAACCGGGGAGCCTCCCTGGACGAGCTGGGGCGGCATCAAGACGCGATCAACGACTATACCGTGGCTATCGAATGCAATCCCGAAAACGCCGACGCCTATTTCAATCGGGCCCGAACCAATTATTACTTGGAAAACATGGAGGACACCATTGAGGATTATTCCAAGGTCCTGAGCCTCACGCCCGATGACGCGGAGGCCCACAACAACCGTGGTCTGGCCTTCGACGCCCTGGGAGATTATGATCGGGCCCTGGAGGATTACAGTAGGGCCGTAACCTTGCGGCCGGATTTCGCCGAGTCACTTAGCAATAGAGGAGCGGCTTCGGAGGCCCTGGGGAAAACGGAGGAGGCGCTGGAAGACTACCTGGCGGCCTTAACAGCGGCGCCCAACTTCGCGGCCGCTCACTACAATGCCGCCAGGCTATACGCTCGCTTAAGGGATGTCGATCAATGCCTTTCCCATTTGGAAAAAGCGATGCGGCTGGTCCCGGAACTGCGCTCGGATGCAGACGAAGATGACGAATTGGGCTGGGTCTTGAAGCTACGCCAGCTTAAGCAAGAGCGGGGAAGGGGTACCGGAGAGGCCGGCGCCTAGCGGTTCTCCGGTGCGGCAGGACCCAGGTCTGGATCCGCATCCAGGTCGAGCTCCAACTCCAGGTCGAGGAGTATCTCTTCCTTTCCTGGAAGGCTCAATCTGCGCCGGCGGGCAATGTTACTGCGGATGAGGACCGATCCGGCCAGAACAGCCAGTCCCAAAACCAGATCGCGGTCCATCTGATAGTAA
>JAKUQE010000120.1 GCA_022450395.1 Dehalococcoidia bacterium
TTTAAAAGCACTATTACTGTTCTTCACTTAAGCTAAGAGAACACGGTGAAACTACCAGGAGTCGTATTGGACCCAGAGGCCACACAGAGATGTCAGGCGCGGCTTGCCGAGTGCAAGCAGGCGTGTGGTGCCAAGGAACGCATCTCCCAGCCTTCACTGGCCGTCAACCTGCTCTTCGTAGCCGCTCCCGACGGCCAAAGCCGGATCGCCGAGGCCTTCCGTTTGCTCCTGCGGGTTGCTGCCCGAGGCGAAAGCGGGGATACCGTGCCCGTTGAGCAAGGGGAGAAACAGGTTGAGGAGTAAAGACCTTTGGCACCGCACCTCGCCTCGGATGGGCGATGCCAGGGCATACCGATTCAGCGTGGTCCGCCGCTTTGGTCGCGGGCGTTGGGCCGTACGAGCCCACGAACGGTGGGGAACGCCGACGGAAAGGAGACCTGTCCGGTGCCCCGGATACCCAAAATGTGAAAGGTGAAGAGATGGACCTGATATTGAGATTTCGCTGCGATTCTTGCCACAAGGAGTTCATGGTGGCCGACGAACAGGTGGAGGCCGAGTACCTCAACTGCCCCCACTGCCCGGGAGAAGTGGAGGTGCCGGAGGATGAGGAAGGTGATGTTGAGCTAGGAGTTCGACGCTCTCCCGTGTCCACCAAGAAAACATCGATTTAGCCTCTTGACTTTCCGGGCGGGGGATATTCTTTTTCTCGGGACCTCTAGCAGACGCACTCCACAGCGTTGTCCAAGCCCTCTAACAACTCTTTGGCGTTCTTGGACGAAGAAACACCTAAGGCGCTCTGGTCCCACCCATTCTGACTACTGGTACTGATACGTCACAAGTAACGTTTCCAATGGTTCGGTCCTATGTCTATGCCCGGGAGCAGCGTTGGAAGGGATTAAAACCGTGTAAGTAGCAAAGGCTGAAGCAACCGCAGCCTGGTTTTGCCGAGGCATTGTTGGCACCGGTTAAGTAAGATGCTTCGCCGACTATCGGTGACGTTCCGACATTCTCAACTTTGGCACCGGAACATATCTTTGTCGCCAGTTTAACGCTCGATGCGGTCATGGTAGCCCCGAAATATGGTTTTACGTCCCACTAGACTCCCAACAGACTATGACAGTCAAAACGCGATATGGAGACCGGTATTCTCCATTAAATACACATGGGTTTCATACTGTAAAACGAGACTGCCGTGATCCTGGCAAAGGTGAAAACCATTCTCAGGGCTTTCGTGCCTGGAACCACCCAATGTTGGCACATTATCGACTCATTATCGGCCTAAAATCGCCCATTTAGTAACTATCTTTGTCTCATTAAGCGACAGCTCCGAAACGCGCCTTTCCACCGGCTGGGTCCGACAAACGTTTGCGTCGAATGGAAAACGCCGTGACGGCCGGGATGGCTTGGGCGAGGTGAAGGGGCCTCGGGATACGGCTTCTACAACCCCCGACCGCGGCAGCTCCCCCCTGGAGTGGGCAGAGCGAACGGTACCGTTGGTGACGAGCAGAAACGCCGGCACATAGACCATCCCAGGAGTCACCTGGGATGGCCCGGAAACACCGCGTCCGAGGGCGTTCTGTATCCCCGACATACAGGCCACTTGTGACCTGTCACGTCTCCACGCGGGATTGTCCGGGTACCGGAACCCGCTTATGATGATTGGGTGTAGGGCAGGCTATCCCCAACCCTCGATCGCTGGAGATGATGACGTGGCAGACCGAATAAACCCCGGACGCCATCCAAACGGCGGACCCACCGGTCATAGGAAGCGACGGAAGACCTTTGACGTCCTCCGTTTCTGTGATTGCGGACGCCACGGCGGACTCCACGGGATCGCTCCGGGTTGTCCGGGGATGGCTGGCGAGTTTCTGCAACTTGTCCCGGGCGATTCGCCCGGCACGATCCGCTCTAGCTACGACCCCGACTATTCTGCAGGATCGATCTGGATAACTTGAGTCTCCGAAGCTACATCGGTGAAAAGAGCGACTGTCTCTGGTTGGCAGGTGAATACCAACACTTGATTAGTATTCGCAAGCTCGGCGAAAGCGCGAGCCGCACGCCCTGCCCGTTTCGGGTCGAAGTTTACTAGCACTTCATCTACAACAACCGGAAGACGTTCCGTCCGCTCCCCGAACTCGCGGATCAGGCCGAATCGAAGTGACAGGTATAGTTGTTCCCGGGTGCCCCGACTCAATTCTCCAGGTCGTTTGCCGCCCCGCTAGCACATCATTACTCCGCCGTTTACACAAAAGTTCTTCTTGATGCTTTTCACAGATATGGCCTAGCGGCTAAGGAATCGCCAGGAAGGTCACCGAACATGGTGAACTTATGCCCGGAGAAGGTAAGCACGAACGGGCAGGTGGCGGATAAGGAAATCCCGCCAAGCATAAACCTTGGTTGGTTCGCTCGCGGCTTGACAAAGCGATCGGAACAACGTATACCACGTGCCAGCTTGGCTGTACTTACGGAGATACAGTAAGGCTAGATATTTGACCATGGTAGCTCACCTAAGCCGGCTTATGTTTGATGGCTTACATAAGCCAACCAGCCCTGCGGTCTATCCGATAGGACCGCAAGAAACTTGTTAGACTATATCGTCCACGGGGGTACCAAAATGAAACCTACAATCTTCATCAGAACTATATCTCTCGGCCTGGCGATAATGTTATCGGCAGTCATTGCCGCCTGCGGGGGTGAGGCTGCACCAGCCCCTGCACCTGTTGACACTGGGGCAATAGTCAAGGAGGCAGTGGAACAGGCCCTGAAGTCAGCGGCTTCGGCAGCGCCAGCAGCCAGTTCCCCAGGGGTTAGTCCCGAGGATGTCGCGTCATTGATCCAAGACGCGATGAAGTCGATTCCAAAAGGGGTTTCCGCCGCAGAGATCGCAAAGATTGCCAAAGATGCAGCGGATGCGGCAGCCGCTGCCAATGCTCCTGTAATTCCTAAAGGGATTACCGCCAAAGAGGTCGCGCAAGCCGCCCAAGAAGCGGCAAAGGCCGCCGCCAAACCTGCTATGACCGCAGAACAACTCCAAGCGGCCGTCGCCAATGCGGTGAAATCGGCGGTGTCCGAAGCAATCCCGAAGGAGGCACCCTTTTACGAGGGAAAGAACATCCGCCTTCTCGTTGGCTACTCGGCCGGTGGGGGCTATGACACCTATGGTCGTGCCATCGCCAGACACATCGGGAAGCATATCCCCGGCAAACCAGATGTGATAGTGGAGAACATGACAGGCGCCGGGAGCACCATCGCCGCCAATTACCTGTTCAGCGAGGCTAAACCCGACGGGTTGACATTGGGGCTTTGGAACTCGAATCATCTGTTTATCAAGGCCTTAGACGGGAACCCGGGAATCATGTTCGCCGGTGAGAAGTTTGGTTGGATCGGAGCACCTAGTGATGGGAATCCGGTATGCGGAGTGATGGGATTTATTGGTCCGAAGACAATGGATGAGATGGTCAAGGCCTCTAAAGAAGGGACTAGAATTAAGTTTGGAACAACATCCGAGTTCGGCTCATCGCTTGCCGATGTACCTCGGTTGCATAACTATACAGTAGGCACCGAATGGGACATTATTTCAGGCTACAAGGGGTCTTCTAAGGTCAGACTGGCCCTGCAAGAAAAAGAAGTCGACGCGGCCTGTTGGGGTTGGGAGTCCATGTCAGTGACCGGGAGAGCCATGCTGGATGCTGAGGGAGAGGATAAATTTATACCATTTGCCAAGTTGTTCCCTAGTGAGGATCCGGAGATTTCGGATCTCCCGCTACTGCAAGACTTGGCCACAGATGAGGTGAAGAAGAATCTGTGGGACATCTGGTCCGCGGGCTATAGGTTCCAACGCCCCTGGACTACCCCTCCTGGAACACCCGATGACCGGCTTCAGACTCTCCGTCAGGCCTTTGACGCTACCATGGAGGACCCGGAATTCCTGGCCGATGCCAACAAGGCAGGACTATATCTAAACCCCATGAAGGGCGAAGAGATTGAGCAACACGTCGCCACAATTCTTCGTCTCGGCAAGGACGACTGCAAAGCGTTACAGTTCTTGGTGTTAGACCGTGGCTCCTGTTAGTTGGTGAAATAACTAAGAAGAACAAGTCGGCCTGCGGGTCGAAAATCAGGGAGCCGTATCGTCGTTTCGGTACGGCCCTTGACTACGGGATGGGCTTTTGATCGACTACCTGGACGCATTTTATTCCGGGCTCCTCAATATACTGCCCCTGACGGACCACGGGACTGATGCGTTCATAGCGTTGTTGCTCGGGGTAGCTATCGGATTCGTAGTGGGCATATTGCCAGGGCTTGGCGGCGCCGTCACCCTCGCCCTCATGCTCCCGTTCACCTTCGGTATGGACCCCACCCAGGCCTTTGCTTTCCTCCTAGGTGCCAATGCCGTAACCGCCACCACCGGCGATATCACCTCGGTACTTTTCGGAGTGCCCGGTGAGGGTATCAGCGCCGCCACCATCGTCGACGGGCACCCGATGGCCAAAAACGGTGAGGCCGGCCGTGCCTTGGGTGCAGCCCTGATGAGCTCCTTGGTAGGAGCCATTTTCGGCGCTCTAATGTTGGCAATCGCTATTCCCATCATCCGGCCGTTGGTGCTGCTTATTGCTTCTCCTGAATTCTTCATGTTAGCCATCCTGGGGATCACCTTTGTTGCTGCCCTCAGCGGCGGCAACATGTTCAAAGGGCTCACGATCGGTGGATTCGGATTGGGGTTGGCTATGATCGGCCTGGACCCCATCCAAGGTATCCCCCGGTATACGCTGGAGCCGCTCCTTGGACAGAAGGAGTCTCTTTTCCTGTGGGATGGGATTAACTTCGTCGCAATCACCGTCGGGCTATTCGCGATTCCCGAAATCATTGACCTAGGCGTCAAGGGCACTGGAATCGCCGAGCGGGCCTCCGACAAGCTGGGTGGCGTCACAGAAGGGGTCAAGGACACTTTCCGGCACTGGGCGTTAGTGCTCAGGTGCAGTGCCCTCGGGACATACATCGGGATCCTTCCGGGCTTGGGAGGCGGGCCAGCCCAATGGATGGCCTACGCGCACGCCGTACAGAGCGCGGAAGACAAATCGCGTTTCGGCAAAGGAGCCGTAGAGGGTGTGTTAGGCCCTGGGGCAGCGAATAACTCCAAAGAGGGCGGCTCGCTCATTCCTACCATAGCATTCGGTATCCCTGGCAGCCTGTCCATGGCTGTGCTTCTGGGCGCTTTTATCATCCAAGGCCTGGTGCCAGGCCCTAACATGTTAGACCCAAACCTGCCTGTTCGGCCAGATGCCGCGGCGTTAGGAGAGTTTGTGCCCACCGGCCTCGAACTGACCTTCTCATTCGTCTGGGTCCTCATAATCTCCAACATCATCACTGTCGCGGTAGCTTTCTTGTTCCTCGGACAGCTTGCCCGCATCACTGAGATTCGCGGCGCCTTGATAATCCCATTCATATTACTGTTGGTCTACCTGGGAGGTTTCACCGTCGCCAACCGGCCCCAGGACCTGGCGCTGGTAATCATCTTTGGAGTGCTGGGGTGGCTGATGGTGAAGTACGATTGGCCCCGGCCACCGATGCTCCTGGGGTTAGTGCTTGGCAGGTTGGCTGAAAACCGTCTCTTTATATCAACTCAGATCCACGGCGATTTCGGTTGGATCGACCGACCTGGGGTAATCATCATCGGCGTGATAATCCTGGTATCTCTGTTCTTCCCGTCTTGGCAAGAGAGGAGGCAGCGACGTCGGCTCCGCAACGCCGACTCCCACCAGCCTGCTCCAGGGGCACCGATTGATGGCGATTTTTAATCTGAGGCTGTTGCCCAGGCTCCTGTTCGCCCTGTTCTTCACCGGGTTGTTCGCCTGGATGCTCTGGGAAGCTTGGTTTGGCTTCGGCCAGATTAGTGCAGGAGCCGCACTTTTCCCCATAGCAATCCTAGTGCCGGCGGTGGTCATTGCAGCGCTAGCAACGGTTCAAGAACTGCTAAAGCACAGGAATTCCCCACAACACGAGCCCACACCCATCGAGGCCGACCTCGGCGCCGCGGTGCCTATTATCCTAGAACCGGGAGTAGAACGGCGGCGCACGCTTGTGATCTTGGCGTGGATCGTAGGGTTCTATCTTGGTATCTGTCTGGTAGGCTGGGTGATAACGGCGCCTCTGTCCGTCCTGCTCTACTTAAAGATAGCTGGGCGCGAAAGCTGGGTAGTCTCGGTGTCCTCGGCGATCCTAGCCTGGCTGTTCTTCGACGGTGTATTCGACTGCTTGTTAAAAATACCTTTGTCTGAAAGGCTGACCGGCATCTTCATTGAACAACTGCAAGAAGCGCTGGGCATCGATGTCACAAGATATGTTCTTGTTCCTTTTATTTGTTGATGCGGAGCAATCTCAGGATCCGCGGCCCCCATTAACCATGCCAATCACCTTCTCACCGCCCTCAAGAGCTCTTCCAGCAAACTCCAAACCGGAAATGGCAGATGGGCTACCTGATGGAGAAGGATAACCGCCCTGACGCTGGAGGGTGTCGGCACGGTTCAGGGCGGTGGCTTTCACGCTCCCGGTTTGCCATCCAAGATGGAAGAGTTAAGGAAGTCTTGGTCACATTGGAGGGAGAAAATCTCACCGAGGTCTTGGACGAGCCATAATCACCTCGCATCGAAGAAAGGCTGGCCGGTCTGGACTTATCCCTGCCCGAAGGGTGTCGAGGTGAAGTGAACTTGGAGGTGGAGGACTGGACCAGCCAGCTTACCAGAACCCTGGATCGCGGGTTTGTTCTGACCATCGACTATGTGTCAAGGGCGGAGATAAATTGTACAGTAGGGCAGAGGGAAACTGTACCACTGAAAGATGGGGTGTGAGTATCGACGTGTCGTGGTCTGTAAGAGCTTTGGCCTAGTCAGTCGGCTGATTTTGGTTTGTTTGCCGGCTCTGCTTGAGGCGGAAGCTCTCTCCGTTCATCTCCTTGATGTGGACATGGTGTGTAAGGCGGTCCGGGAGCGCGATGGGACATCACCGGATATACAAGATCGGGCCTCCAAGAAATACGTGTAAGCTAACGGATGGGCACTTGTTGAATCCAGAGGAATCAAGTTGGTTTCGGGTCACGTATCGCAAAGGGTATGCTCCAAACCGCTCCGCCGATGATTCCCGCCAAGCAGAACTGCCATAATGGCTCTGAGCCGCTAGCTCCCATACTTATACCGAAAACCGGTATGAGGCCAGTCAAAATCCCAACCGACACCACGGACTTGAACCGCAACATGAATCCCAATTTCAAAACCTTTCGTGCGGCGTAATGCAAAAAACCGAACAGTGACACAGCCAGCAGAATCATCAGAACGGTCGCCAAGAAATCATTGAAACCAAAAACCATCGGGTTTTCATCGCAACAAATATCCGGGATGACTTGGAAGCCTAGGGCGACGATGAGACCAGTCAGTCCACCGCTGACGACGGATGGAAGCCAAGATAACAATCTACCTAACATTTGCAGAGCTTAGCATGGAACTTTGGAATGTCACTGCGGGTCTTTAGGGGTTCGACGACTAGGGGATTTTGCTTTAGTATTCACGAATCCTATCTGAGGCTTGGAGGGAACTATGCGCTTTCACATCTCATCACATCACACTCCCAACAACTGCGCCGTTCATCGTGGCGATGGCACGGCCACCGTTACAGGCTAGCGCGCACGTTGCGAGGAAGTCGGCGTGGAGTTCGTGGCGGGTGGTGGTTGTAACCCTTGCATATGCATTTCATGTTTGTTGAAGCGGACAACATGGAGAAATTACAGACATTGATGCAACCAGTTATAGGGTATTGGGATGTCGTGATAACCCCCGTCCGTGCGGCATAACTGTGGTTCGATGATTAGGCTTCTTTCCGGGGGAGGCTGATTTTGCCAAAGCGTGTTCTCTAGGCAGCCAATACTGCTGACGGCGAGCGGCAGCTGGAGAGATTCGCAGCGAATCGAAACATAGCACTATCATTGGTCTCGTCCAGAAATAGACCGTACGGGGGGAAAGGAAATTATGCCTACTGCAACGCTAAATGCGATTGTCCCCCTTTACGGTTGATTAGAACGCTGGAAAGAGTTTGGAGTGTACCTTTACCCCAATCCAGGCACCGAGTAGGCCAAGTACAAACGGGACCAAGGTCGGAAAAACAGGGACATCTCCATAAGCTGCAGTGTTGGGGAACAGGGTGTAGGTTAAGAAAGGCAGAACCACATAATTGTTTAACTGCAGCCCCGAAGCAACACCAAATACAAATCCGATACATCCTGCAACTATGGCGAAGACTTTCCTCAACACCTTTAACATCATTCCCCGCTCAGGGCCGCGGCCACGCCCTTCCATCCTGGCCAGGTAGGTGGCCGTGGTGGCGATGAACCGCTGGCCCAGGAAGGCGCTCTTGTACGTGATTACTTGGACAAGTCTACCCATCCCATCCCTTTATTGGGAAGCTGGGTCGGGTTCCGATGACGGACTGTTGGGAGTCACCTCTTACTGATTGGACCCTTGAGAATGGCGTTTATTCCACCGGCGCATTCCGACTCCCGGATGTCTTTCCTTGAAAGACCGTGGGTGGCCGAAGCCGGGCCGCTGGTGGCCGCCCCGTTGGAAGCTGTCGGCCAAGGAGTCGGGGCGTGACTGGAACCAAAGGAACTGCTCCTCCGCTTCTTCGGAAGTCATGCGCCCTTTCTCCACTCGACGGTTCAGCATTTCTCTGTAGGCTTGGGTGCGCTGGTCTTTGCGGGCCTGTTGGAAAGCATCTTCGACCGTTGCTTTCTCCAACCCCAGGATGGCGGCTACCCGGCCCAGAATAGTCTTGGGGGCCGTGTCCTCCCCGCTGTTGGAATCTTGGGCCACCACTATGCCGGTGGCTGCGGCTCCCGCCAGCAGAGCGGCTATGGCGAATACGCCTATCCAAAATTTGTTCAAAGCCGGTCCCTCCTTTCTAGCTAGAAACTACCCGTTAACCTGTTCTTCACGCAGTATCGGACGGCTCGGATGTATATTGTAACGTAGATTCCAAAAAACAAAGGTGGGAGAATTATTAGTTCAAGCCTCCACTGGCCCAGACACGAATCGCGAGGGTGATCCGTTACTTGAACAGCTTCAGCATGGCCTTGCCGGTAGCCTTCCCCGCCGCCCGGCGCCCCATTCGTTGGCCTACCTTGCCTTTCTTGACTGCGTTATAGTCCCCCATAAGCTTGGCCAAGGAAGGTGCGGCCCACTCCCTGACCAGCGACTGACCGCTTGTTTCGCCACCGTGCTTTTGGGCGATTGATGAGGCGTCTCCTATGGCCGCGAGGCTCCACGGCTATCGAGGATTCCCTGCCGGCCCGGATTCCGGTTAAAGTAGACCGGCTAAATCGGTTTGCAGTTTCTCGTTGTCTTCGAACACAAGTGCGGCAATGCCCGTGGTGCGCGCCGAGTTTACGTTTTCCGGGCGGTCGTCGATGAACAGGCAGTCGCAAGGCGGCATATCGATGCGATGCAAAATCTCTAGGAAGAAGGCCGGGTCCGGCTTCAGCAAACCCATCTCGTAGGACAGGAAGAACCGGTCGAAATGCTTGAGGACCGCAAATTGCTCGAGGGAATAGGCGAAATGGATCGGGTCGGTGTTCGAGCCCAAGACCAGCCTGTATCCCTTCTCCAGCTCTCGCACAATGGGATTTATACCTTCGTTTGGACTCAAGAGGAGGTCCCAGATGTCGGCGAACGCCTCGTAGGTAATTTCGATCCCAAGCTTGTCGCACAGCTTCTGTTGGAAATCGAGAGGCTTCAGTGCACCTTTCATGCACTCGGCGACGATCGGTCCGTTAATAACCTCACTCCGGACGAAATCGATACTCCGGCTTGAAAGCCCCGCCAAAGATTCGCAGAGCCTATCCCAATGCAAGTGAACTAGAACGCCACCCAGGTCGAAGATTATGGTCTTGGCCATATAACCTCGTATTTCCCAGATCAAACTGATTGCCCTGTACCTGGGACCCTCTGACGGCCGTGGACTATAAGACGGCACCCTGAGCGCGTCAACTGTGCGCCTACCTTGGCTCAGATCTAAAGAGTCTGTGGGCCGACGGCCATACAGCCGCCTACCCAGCCCGAGCCAATGGAGAAAAAGAGAAGAGAGATGGTGGACACCACTGGAGCATTTCTGCCAGGAACACCGGAAGCCTGGGCATCGCCATCGACGAGTAGATCTTAGCCCGTTGGATGAAAGGAAACCGGGGCGTGGGCCGTCCATTGGACCTACCAACGGAACCGAATACCTGGTTGATAGAGCCTTAGAATTTACCGACCCAACCGTTGACATACTCAACGCCTCGTCTGGATTGCCGATATGCCCGTTCGCTACCGGTCTCCGATGATAACCTATGCCCGGCGGTCGACTCATGTAGGTGTCGCGCCCAAGTTTTGGAGGGCCATGATGGTACACTCTGCTACACACTAAATCAACATCGGGTTGGAGGACCGGCGATGCCCTACGAATATCCGCTCTACGATCAACATCTCAGGGTGGGGCCTGTCCAATCCGGTGATCGGTGCCGTAGACGGCTGGGCTCTTGGCTATACCGATGGTACATCCTCAATCCAGAAATCATCTAACCAAAAACCTCTAAACCGGCAAGAGGGAATTTTATGAAAATAGGCATTGGTCTCCCGGTCAACATCCCCGGAGTGTCCCGAGATGTAGTCCTAGAGTGGGCCCGCCAGGCAGACTCGGGGCCTTTTTCTTGTGTGAGCGTAATCGACCGGATGGTTTATCCCAACTGGGACCCACTCATTGCTCTAGCGGCAGCGGCGGCAGTGACCCAAAGAGTGCGCCTTATGACGACCCTTCTCATCGCACCGGTTCGGGATGCCGCTTTACTTGCCAAGCAGGCCGCGAGCATCGATGTCCTAACTGAAGGTAGGCTTACATTAGGATTGGGAGTGGGTCGCCGAGAAGACGATTACGCGGCGGTCCACGGCCGGTTCCACCGTCGCGGCCACCGTTTTGAGCAACAGCTTGCCCTGATGAAACGGGTGTGGGCCGGTGAGAGTCCCGTGGACGGAGCGGGCCCCATAGGTCCAGAGCCGGTGCAGCCGGGAGGTCCCGAGCTCTTGATCGGTGCATTCGCTCCCGCGGCCATTCACCGGGCCGGCAGGTGGGCAGACGGATATTTGGGAGGTGGGGGAGACCCCCAGGCAGCCCTTAAGCTGTACAACGCCGTCGTAGAGTCATGGAAGGAGCACGGCCGGCTCGGCAACCCCCGTTTCGTGGCTACCAATGCTTTTGCCCTGGGTCCACAGGCGGTTGACCGCGGCGCAGCCCAAGCCAGGAATTACAACCAGTTCTTGGGCCCGGAAGCGGCAGATCAGGCGGCCCGGCGTGTACTAACCACCCCGGAGGACGTACGCGGGGTCATCCAGGAATTCACCCAAGTTGGCCTCGATGAGATGGTCTTCCTCCCTCAAGTGCCCGACCTGGACCAAGTTGGACGGTTGGCAGAA
>JAKUQE010000121.1 GCA_022450395.1 Dehalococcoidia bacterium
CACGGCCTCCTCGTTGGGAGTTCCTTACTATTCTAGCCGCTATGACTCGTCCTAGCGTGGCTTTTTGAGACAGGCTCCCTCTCCGGTCTCCACCAGGAACAACAGAATCAAGCTGCCTGACTGGGCCTATCAAGCCACGAGTTGACACCAAATACCACGATACCCGACACTAATTTGTATGTCGGTGGCGATTGCTCAACCCAGGGCGAACGGGTGATGTCAACAAGCCCTGGCCGCCCGTATACCTAAGCCCTGAACCGGAATTCCTTCAGATCGGGCGGAATGATCAGCTTGGCATCGGTCAGTTCCTGAATCTCCTCGGGGTTCCAGCCGGGGGCGTGCTCCCTAAGCACGAAACCTTCGGGGGTGATCTCGAAAAGGCCCAGATCGGTGGCCAATAGCTTGACCACTCCGGGAGCGGTGATGGGCAGGGTGCAGCGACTGAGCAGCTTGGGCCCGCCCTCCCGGGTATTGTGTTCCATGGCGATGAACACCCGCTTGGCGCAGGCCGCCAGATCCATGGCCCCGCCGATGCCGCCGCCCTTGCGTGAGGGGATTCGCCAGTTGGCGAAGTCGCCGTTCTCGGCCACCTCGTAGGCCCCCATCACCGTCACGTCCACCATACCTCCCCGGATCACGGCGAACGAATCGGCGTGATGCAGGATGGACATACCGGGTTGGGCGGTGACGAACTGACCGCCGGCGTTGACCAGATGCCCGTCCTCCTTGCCCTCTTCAGCCAGAGGCCCGTAGCCGATCACGCCGTTCTCCGAGTGGGTGATGATGTCACGACTGGGGTCAACGTAGTTGGAGCACAATGTCGGCATGCCCACTCCCAGGTTCACGATCCACTCGTCCTGGAACTCCATGGCCAACCGGTCGCACATGGCTTGCCGTTCCAGTTTAGGTTTTTCCGCCATAAAAAATCCTCCGGATATTTAGCGGTCAGCTTTCAGCGGGGTAAGGGCTGACTGCTGATCGCTCGCCTCAGTACCAGATGCCATCGGGTGGAATGGTTACGATCCGATCCACGTAGATTCCAGGCACATGTATGTGATCGGGATCCAATTCCCCGGCCTCAACTATCTCGTTTTCCACCTCGACGATGGTCACCGTGGCCGCCATGGCCATAACCACGTTGAAATTGCGTTGGGTGAGGCGGAACTGCAGGTTGCCGAAAGTGTCAGCCTTCCAAGCGCGTATGAACGCATAATCGCCGAAAAGGGGATGCTCCAACACGTGCATGCGGCCGTTGATTTCGCGGTGTTCCTTGCCTTCGGCCAACTCGGTGCCCACGCTGGATGGTGTGTAGAAACCGCCGATTCCGGCCCCGGCAGCCCTCATGCGCTCGGCCAAGGTCCCTTGGGGGACCAACTCGGCGTCGATCTCGTCTTTGTTGTACATCTCAACAAAGGGGGTTACGCGCGACGGATGGGTGGCGGCGGTGAAGGCGCAGATCATCTTTTTCATCTGCCCTGCTTCCACCAGAGTCCCCACGTCAACCTTATCGTCCAGGGCGCCGGCGTTGTTGGAGACACCGGTCAGGTTTTTAGCTCCCTGGCGGTGTAGCGCGGCGATGAGATTGCGGGGCAGTCCAACCCCGCCAAAGCCGGGGAACATAACGGTGGAGCCGTCGGGTAGGCCCGCCACCGCCTCGTCAAAGCTGTTGAATATCTTGTTCTTCATTCAGGTAGTCTCCGGAAATCTCGCTTAGGGACAATCCGTTGTCAATACTAACGCAGTCCGGGCATCGTTGCCATAGGCGGCATTATAGAGATTAGTATGCCGCTCCCGCCCGCAAACCAAGACCGGTTTGGTGCAGGACCCCCTCACCCCACTTGACAAGCCGGGCAAATGGACGAAAATCCCTGGTAGATTAATCTAGGAGGTCCACCATGGTCAACGATAGCCATTCGACATACGTTTACGTGGGACTGGGGGGCGAAGGTGGGAACATCGGGCTTGGGGGCATGTACCGCCGCGCCGACGGGGACCAGGAATGGCAAGCCATCAACAATGGTTTGCCAAACGAGCCCCAGGTGCGGGCTTTGGTGGTACACCCGCAGAATCCCCAAACCATTTACGCCGGAACTCAAAACGGGGTGTACCGCAGCGATGACCGGGGCGATCATTGGCAAGCCCTGGACTCCCACCGAGGCGATGTGTGGTCATTGGCCTTGCACCCCTCCAATGCGGGCGTGATCTTCGCCGGTTACGAGCCCTGTGCAATCTACCGGTCCGAGGACAGCGGCGAGAGCTGGGAACAAATGGACACCAGCAGAGTAAAACATCCCCACATCACCACCTACATGCCCCCCTTGGGCAAACGGGTGATCGGCATCGCCGTCGACCCGTCCGATCCCCAGGACATGTACGGCGCCATCGAGGTCGGCGGCCTGCTGGCCAGCCGGGACGGTGGGGAAAGCTGGGACTCGATCATCGACGGCCCATACGTGCGTAACAACACCCTCGACCTGCACGGCGTTCAGGTCAGCGCCGCGTCGCCCGGCACGGTCCACATCATTACCCAGGTAGCCATGTTCCGCAGCCGGGACCGGGGCGGCCATTGGGAACACGTACAATTCGGCGAGATGTTTCCCGGCGGGTCGTACTGCCGGGGATTGCTGGTTGACCCCAGCGACCCCAGGACCATCTACCTGGCGGCCGGCGCAGGAGGTGGCGGCGCTCCCCAGGGTACCGAAGAGGCTGGGGCCTTGTTCCGCAGTCACGACGTGGGCGAGACCTGGGAGCGGGTGGACCTGGGCGACACACCGCCGGGCCGCATGTTCCAGATCGCCATAGACCCGGCAGCTCCGTCCCACGTTTACTGCTGCGCCAACTACGGACAGGTCTACAGCAGCTACGACGGCGGCTCCTCTTGGAGCAAAGACCAGATACCCGCCGAATTGTCCCGAAGCCGCCACATATATCCCATGGTCTGTGGCTAGGTAGCGGGAAGCTTTCAGCGCTCAGCCGTCAGCAGTCAGCGGTTTGGGAACACGATTAATTCGTGAAAGCTGATGGCTGATAGCTGGCTTACAACCACTAGGAGGTTCCCTACATCGCTATGGCATTAGACAGAGCCACTTTCGGCATAACAGAAGAGTCGTTGCAATTCATGGTATTGGACAAGAAGGATATGCCGGAGGAGTTTCAAGGGTTCCAGGTGGTGCGGGAAGGCCCGCTGAATAACGAGACCATGGCCGAGCACGGGTTTGCGGGCAATACCCCGGAACGGTTCCGCGCCGTTGGGCGGGTCACCGGATTCATGAGGGAATTGGGCGAAACGTCCACCGCTGTAACCGGCGACGGGTTCAATTTCCTGGGCGCGACAGTCGCCCACCTGTTCGATAAGCCCAAGTCGGTAACCGAGTGGATGCATGAGGTGTTCGTCAAGGACTTCGAGGAGAACGTGGGTGAGAGCGTCGGCGAAGACCAGCAGTTAATCTCGACCCAGCGCTTGGAAACCAGCGGTTTCTTCGATGAAGCGGTGGCTTTGAAGGTCCTGCAGGGAGGCGCGGCGGGTCTGATCTCCTCAACCGTGCTCGACTTCCGGGTGGGCCGTATACTGGGGGTAGCCTTCGTGGGCACCGTTGGCGACCACGAAAGGCTGGACCTGGCCACCCAACTGGCTCAGTCACTGGAGAAACGCATCGTTCAGGTGGTGTTGGGTGCGGCTTAAGGAGCTTAGAGCCGCCTACGAGGCGCTGACTCAACCTCGATAGTCCGTATCTTAGGTGTGGCGGTAGCGCGGAGGTGATCAAAATGAAGTTTCAAGGCTTCTTTCAGATTATCTAAGGCTTCTTTCCGGGTGAACTCTTGGCCCGTCACGTCGGGCTCAGAGCACCGGGCCACAACCCAGCGCGGCTCCTCCCACACAGTTACGATGTAGGTCTTCCCCAAAATATCTCCAGGGTTTCGCTGACCGCCTACCCCCCACCCAAGATCCGCACCACCTCGTCGCCGACTTGAGACGTGGAGGACTGGCCGCCTAGATCGGGGGTGATTACTTTGCGCTCTATCAGGCAGCGCGACACAGCATCATCGACGCTTTTGGATGCCTCGGGCTCCCCCAGGTGGTCCAGCATCATGGCTACCGCCGAGATTGTGGCCAGGGGGTTGGCGATGCCTTTGCCGGTGATGTCGAAGGCGGCGCCATGAACCGACTCGAACATAGATGGATGCTCCCGTTCGGTGTTGATGTTAGCGCTGGCCGCCAGCCCCAAACTTCCGGTAACCACCGCCGCTATATCTGAAAGGATGTCGGCAAATAGGTTGGAAGCCACCACCACGTCGAAGTCCTCGGGCCAGCGGACGAAGTCCATGCAGGCCCGGTCAACCAAGAGAGACTCGGTTTCGATCTGGGGATACTCGGCGGCCACTTCGACGAACACCTCGTCCCAAAACACCATCCCGAAGGACTGGGCGTTGGACTTGGTCACTGAGGTTACCTTTCTCTTGCCATTATTGTTGCCGTTACGGCGGACGCAGTATTCGAAGGCGGCGCGGATGATTCGCTCGGTGCCCCGGCGGGTGAATATATTGGTCTGAATCACGGTTTCGTGGGGGGTGCCGGGATACAGGCGGCCGCCCACCGGCGCGTATTCTCCCTCCGTGTTCTCCCGGATGATCACCAGGTCAATATCGCCGGCCTTCTTGTTCGCCAAAGGCGACGTAACGCCGGGAAAGAGGTAGGACGGACGGATGCAGACCCCCTGGTCGAAGGCCCGGCGCATGGGCAGCAACAGCCCGTGGAGGGTTATGTGGTCCGGGATATTGGGGTCGCCAACCGCTCCGAAAAGAATGGCGTCGCACGACTCGAGGGTTTCCAGGCCATCCTCGGGCATCATGCGGCCGGTCTCCCGGTAATAGGCCGACCCCCAGGGGTATTCGTTGAACTTGAAGGTGATCGTTGGGCTGCCGGCGGCCACCGCTTCCAGCACCTTTTTGCCTTCCGCAATCACCTCGGGTCCCACGCCGTCTCCGGCAATCACCGCCAGGTTGTACTCTGCCATATTTTCTTGCTCCTGAGTGTATGGATTCGTTCTGATCTGGTGGGGCCTCGATGAGGCCTCGAGGGCGGGCACATCCCCCCCATTCCAACCTTCCCCCGTATAGTGGCTCTGCCTCGATAGTCTCCTCGACCATGTCACCCTGAGCGTAGCAAAGGGTCTGGGGTGATGGCCCTAGAATCACGTAACCAACCTCCGCCCAGATTTTCCGACTATGTCGAGGACTCGCGACATAGCCGGAGCTTCGTCCCTCCGGTCACCAGAATGACGGTTTTGAGTGAAGGGGAAGGAGGTAAGTTTCCATTTTACATCGGCACCGGCTGAAGCCCGCCGCCCAACAGGCGGAAATGGTGCACCATCTCGGCCTCGGGGAATGCTTCGCGGGCCTGGCGGAATGTGGACTTGCCCCTTCTTTGCCGGGCGTCCAACAACACTCCGATTATGGTCCCGCTGTGGCCGACGTTGACCCCCACCGCCCCTACGTCCTTGGCGAAGTCCTGTACCGCGGCTAAGTGGGGTTTGGGCAAGACGTGCTGGCTGGCGATGGCGCTGATGGAGGAGCCCTGCCCGACTAAGCCTGGGTCCCCCTTTTCTACGCCGGAACGTACCAACTCCAACGCGTGGGACGTTTCCGGTTGGACGGACTCCCACAGCGAACGCCGGTCCACTTTGTTGAATTCCACGGTATCGACAACTCCGCCGAAGTCGAGGGCGACTATCTCCATGGGGGGTGGTGGACCCAACGTCTCTGTTATGCGTCCTTCACGATGGTCAAATAGGGTCACTCCGGGGAACATCACCCCATCGGTGGGTTCCACCGACACGGCGATACGCGCCACGACCTCTGGGGCCAGCTCCACGCCCAGCGCCAAACCGGTGCCCGCGATGGTTGCGGCGACGTCGGCGGTGCTGCTGCCCATACCCTTGCTGCGGGGTATGGGGCTGCCGACAGTGATCCGGGCGGCCAGCTCGTCCCGGTCCAGGTATGCCAAAGTGGCCAACAGGGCCTCGACCGCTTTGGGACAGCCGGCCGTAGCTTCGACCTTTGGCGCATCCTCGTTTTCGCCATTGCTATACAGATCCACTCGCACCCTGGAGTAAAAATCTACGGGACAAGTGACCAGGAAGTAGATATCTTCCCGAATTCCCTGAACCAGCTCGCCGCAGACCCCCGGCGCGCGAACAGTGGCGCTGCCCACCAACTCGCCATGATATTCCAAGGCAGAAGTCTCGTTGCTATTTAGTTTAGGAGAACTCATGAACGGAGAAGAACCTTATTTATTCGGTCAGCCCTTGTCCGGGCTTTTAATCGCCATGGGCACTCCGGCGACTACTAAGTACACATTGCCGGCAGCGGCGGCAACTTTTTGGTTCACCAGGCCCAGCAGATCCTGAAAACGGCGACCCAGAGGGAACGGCGGCACCAGAGTTAGGCCTACTTCGCTGCTGACGAGGATAACCGAAGCCCGAGACCGCTCACAGGCATTCAAGATCTTTCCCAAAGATTCCTCAACGAGCGAGTCCAGAACGTCACCAGGCTCATCCTCGTGCTGTTGCAGCAGATTGCCCACCCAGGAATCGAGGCTATCTATCAGCATTACCGCCGGCGGGGTTGTCTCTTCCAGGGCATTCTGCAAGCAACCCGCCAGATCCGTTGGCGCCTCCAACGTCTCCCAACTGTCCGGCCGGGATTCCCGATGGCGTTGAATGCGGCGCTCCATCTCCGGGTCGCTGGCAAGGCCGGTGGCAAGGTATACGACCGGCTTGTCCTCTTGTTTGGCCAGATTTTCCGCGAACTCGCTTTTACCTGACCGCACTCCGCCCAGAACCAACGAGAGCCGGTTATTCATCAGCGGCCGGACCCCACGCTGTCGAAGTCCCGGGCCAGACCGGACATTTGGTAGATCAAGTCCATATTCAGACTGCCCCTCACCCAGTCGGCCAGCTTGTCGAATTCTCCGTCGATCCCCGCCACATCGCCGGTAGGCGGCAGAGTGACTCCCTTTCGCCGGGCCAGCGCTTGAAGCAGCGCTCGCCGCAGACCGCCATTGTGGAACAGTCCGTGGATGTAGGTGCCCAAAACCCAACCGGAGGAATCCAACGAGCCATCCAGTGCGTTGTCCTGGGTAACCGGCAGGTCCGAGCGGTCGTCGATGGCGAAGGGCACGCCCACCCCTTCAACAGCCGTCCTACCCATGTGAATCTCATATCCCTGAACCGGAAGGCCTTTCGCACCGGCCAAAAGTCCAGAGTTCAAGGCAACCTTCCCGGTTACTCGATGAGTCTCCTTAGAGCCGGCGAAAATAGTCGTCATGGGCAGCAGGCCCAGGCCGGAAATCTGGGCCTGGGTGGATTCCACACCGTCGGGATCGCTGATCTCTTTTCCCAACATCTGATAGCCGCCGCAGATGCCGATCAGGGCGCTCCCGTTGCCATGGGCTTCGATGACGGCCTGGGTCAGCCCTTGCCGGTCCATCCAGGCCAGGTCCGGAATGGTGGTCTTGGTGCCGGGCAGGATAATCAAGTCGGGGCGGCCTAGATCTGTTGGCGAGTCCACGTACCTGAGGGTCACGCCGCTTTCCTGGGCCAAGGGGTCGAAGTCGTCGAAGTTGGAGATGTGGGGAATCTGGATCACCGCAATGTCCAATACCGCGTTCCCTTTGACCCTCATGGGTAGGTCCAAAGCAACCGAATCTTCTTCCGGGATGTGGATGTCGTGGTAATGCCTCACCACACCGATAACCGGGATTCCGGTGCGGTTTTCCAGCCAGGTCAGGCCGTCGGTCAGCAGATCGATGTCGCCCCGGAATTTATTGATGACGAAGCCCTTGATTATCTCCCGCTCTTCAGGCTCCAACAACTCCAAAGTTCCCACCAGGGAGGCAAAGACGCCGCCACGGTCGATGTCGCCGCAGAGCAGCACGGGAGCATTGGCGTAGAGGGCAACCCGCATGTTGACGATCTCGGTGGCTTTAAGGTTGATCTCCGCCGGGCTGCCCGCGCCCTCGATCACCACGATTTCGTATTGATCTCTCAGAATGTCCAGCGACGTGTGAACCGATTCCCAGAGCTGGGATTTCAACTCGATGTAGTCCATGGTCCGGGCCGAGGTGTAGGGCCGGCCCATCAAGACCACCTGAGACCGTTGGTCAGTCTCAGGTTTGAGGAGGATCGGATTCATCTCCACTTGGGTTTCAACGCCGGCGGCCTGGGCCTGAACCGCCTGGGCCCGGCCGATCTCGCCGCCGTCAGGGGTGACGTAGGAGTTATTGGACATGTTCTGGGCCTTGAAGGGCGCTACCCGAAACCCGTCCTGACGAAAGATGCGGCACAGGGCCGATACCAGCACGCTTTTGCCCACATGGGAGGCGGTACCCTGGACCATTAGCACACGACCAGGCATATCCAATCCTTATCAGCGATTAACGCGATCACGATTCCGGCTCGAAGCCACCCAGATGAGAAATATCGTTAAAAAGACGCAATACTGCGTTGTCGGCGTAGGTGTCAATAATGGACAGGCCGCAGTTGGCCAGCATGAATCGCCAGGTTGATTCGTCGGGAAATCCCATCCAGGCGATGATTGCCCCTCTCAGGGACCCGCCATGGCCTACTACCAGCACCGTCTCCTTCAGGTGCTTTTGGAGAAAATCGTGTGCCCACCCGGCCATCCTGCGGTTGGTCCCACGAAAGGATTCGCCCCCATCCGGAGCGAAATCCAGGTTTTTCACCAAAGAAGCGGCGAACATCTCCGGGTATTGGTCCTTCCTCTCACGAACGGTGAGCCCCTCAAACACCCCGTGGCTACGCTCTCGTAGCTCTGGAATGGGGTTCAAGACCACGTCCCGGCCCTCCAGGATATGTTGGGCGGTTTCACGGGCCCGGCTTTGATCGCTGCTAAAGGCGACATCTATCGACCTATCCGCCAAGCGGTCTCCGATCAACCGGGCTTGCCGGCGGCCTTCTTCCGACAAACTGATGTCTTCGCTACCCTGGAGCCGCCCTTCTGCGTTCCAAGCAGTCTCCCCATGCCTAACCAAAAGCAGTCTACCCATGATTCATTCAAGCCGCTCCAAAATATTCTGTACCAAGAAGTGTTCGATGGGTTGGTGGGAGCCTGTGCAGGGCATTTTAACAGAGTAGGGACGCATCTGTACCTGACCAAGAGCGGCTTCGATTCCAGGCGTTGCGGTCCGGCCGGACTACTCTTGGATTCGCGCTCCATAAAGATGGCGGGCCGGCAGCGGACCAAACTTGGTGTAATCGCATACCACATTTTGTAGTAAAAAACGGATTTATACCACATCTTGACAATTTGACATCTACCCTATACAGTATATGGACCCATAAAGAGGGAGGATTGTGATGGAAGCCTATTGCGTCAAGTGTCGAAGCAAGCGCGAGATCTCTAACCCCCAGGCTATCACCATGAAGAACGGCAAGCCTGCGACATCGGGCACGTGCCCCTCTTGTGGAACCAAGGTATTCCGAATCGGCGCCAGCCGCTAAGAAACCTAGTTCCCCGCTCCTAAAATACCTCAAGGCAAATCGCGCTCCGGGTTACCAGGCTCGGAGTGCTGGAGTATCCACCGATACACGGGAGCGCATCTCCCGTGCGTCGGTGAGCATCACTTAGTCGTTTCGCCCCTTGAGGGCCTTGATTTGAGATGATTCAGTTGAGGCTCAATCAGGGTAAAGATTAGAGTTATTCTGCATTGGGCGCATCTACTTTTAATATGTCTTGTTGTCAGCCCGCCCCCTAACGGTGCGGGCATCTTTAGTATGGTCCTCCGCCGCCCAGCTCTCCCTCCGGCTAACTCCCCATTAAGCAGATGCCCTGGTTGCCGTTGGCGAACTGCCTTACCTGCTAGTATTATGGTACCTTGCTAGACCGTGGCCCAGGTCTAACGCTGTCTAGGACAGTATCCGGCCCGGTATGCGGTGGTACCTAAATAAATATTAGAGGTGCAGAGATGGCTCAACCCCAAGCAGCGCCATGGCAGACCATGTTGGAAGAGAACGCCCCAGATTTGTTGAAGAACGTCGCCGGCGTAAGAGAGGCGGTGTTACAAGAAGGCGCCCTTTCACTAAAAGTCAAAACCATGATGACCATGCTGTGTGACGCATTGTTGGGACACGCAGATGGCGTGGCGAACATAGCCAACCGGGCCAGAGCGGCCGGCGCAACCGAAGACGAGATCGCCGAAACCGTTGGTGTCGCCTTTCTCTTTGGCGGGATGCCGGCCCTGGTCACCGGGGCAAATGCCTTCCGCAAGTAGCGGTAGCGCCCGTCGTGATAGTTTCCCTACCCAGATCGGACCGAGTATGGAGATCGAGGTTATAACATGACGCCGACGGAAAATATCGCTTACTTTAATGGAGAACTGAAGCCGGAAAGCCAGGTTAGCATCTCCATCCGCGACCGGGGATACCTGTATGGCGACGCCGTTTTCGACGCTACCCGAACATTTAACGGCGCGCCTTTCAAGCTAAGTCGGCACATCCACCGGTTGTACGATTCCCTCCGGTACCTGCGCATCGACGTGGGCATGGAGATGGACGAGATGGAGCGTTGGTCCAGAGAGGTGGTCCAGCATAACTATCCCTTGCTGCCGCCCAACCAGGACCTGTGGGTGATGCAGAGGATCAGCCGCGGTCTGGATTCGACCGGTCCCAACGACCGCCAGGGCCCCACCGTGTTGATCGAAACCCACGCCATTCCCTTCGCCCGCCGGGCCCCCCTATATATGGATGGGGCGCGGGTGATTACTCCGTCAGTTCCCCGGATCCCACCCCGATTCGTCAGCCCAAGAGCCAAGACCCACAACTACTTGAACCTGATCCTGGGAGACCTGGAAGCCCAAGCAACCGAACCCGACTCCTGGGCGGTTCTGCTGGACGAAAACGGCAACTTGACCGAAGGCCGGGGCTCCAACATCTTCCTGGTCAAAGACGGTGTCGTGGCCACTCCTCAAGGGCAGTTCGTTCTTGAGGGCATCACCAGAGACACGGTGATAGACCTGGCCAGGGGCTTGGACATGCCGGTGGAGCAGAAGGATATAGACCTGTTCGACGCGTATACCGCCGACGAAGCCTTTCTGACCTCCACCAGCCTATGCATCTGCCCGGTCTCGGCGGTCAACGGCACGCCCATCCGGGATGGCAAAGTGCCCGGACCGATCACCCAACGTCTGATGTCCGCCTTCAGCGACTTGGCGGGCATGGACTACGTGGGCCAATATCTGTCCCACCTGTCCTGACTAAA
>JAKUQE010000122.1 GCA_022450395.1 Dehalococcoidia bacterium
GGTAGGAGCCCCCATCAGTTCTTCACGTCGATCGACTCCCCTTTTGTAGATGTCATCGGTGGTTTCGTGTGTGTCGAACACTAACTGGGGTGTGAAAGGGATGTCGTTGGCCGTGAATACCTCTTGAGCCACCCCCATGGCGGTGAAGGCGGCGGGCACGCCGCCGTAGAATGAGGCATGAATCATGACTTCTATGACCTGTTGGGCTGGCAGCCCTAGATTAACCGCATTGGCCACATGCCGCCTCAGCTGGTTCTCCTTTTGGAGTACGGTCAAAACCGAGAGCACTATCATCTCCCGGTGTTCAATTTTTAGGCCAGGCCGCTGCCATATGGATCCGAACAACGCTTCTTCAGCTATACGGTGCAGATCAGGCGCCATTTCCCTCGACGCTGGAACCGAGCCGCTACTGGGTGTCCCACCACCAAACCTTGCCCGAACCTCCGCGCCTCTTTTGGCCCGTTCGTTCAGCGTTGTCATACCAACCCCCTAAAATTTCGGCTTGTTTAGTTGAAAGCATTGTAAGACCTAACGGTGGACACTCCCAATTTCTACCATGAAGCACTTTGTGTCCTCAGATGTCCATGGAGTCTAGTCGAATTAGTATGATAAACATGATACTGGGGAAGTGGAGAATGAGAGTTGAACTCCTAGCTCATCCGCCGTGGCGGATGCACTCCGTAACCTTTCCCAAGCCCTGGCACAACTCTCGAACGCTCTAGACTGCAAGCAGGCACCTTAAAAATACTGATTGGTGTCTATTGTTGGGAGAAATCTTGGCAACCTTACTTGCTCGCATCAGATATCTTAGGACTGCTAGCTAGATGCGCGATGGTAAACTCCGGTAGACAACTATGAGGTAATTAACGTATATGTAAGGGAGACCCTAGGTCCTAGACTATAGACATGCGGAAGAAGTGAATATGCGCGCTACCCGTCTCCTTGATGACCCCATCATTGCACCTGACCTTCATCCGAGTATCGGGAAGAACATCCAAGGCCCGTCGTTGATCCGCGTGCCGGACTGGGTGGAGTCTAGGCTTGGGACCTACTACCTGTATTTCGCTGATCACAAAGGGAGCTATATCCGACTAGCCTATGCTGATGATCTTCGGGGACCCTGGAAAGTGTATCAGCCCGGCAGCCTACAACTTGCCGAGTCCCACTTCCTCACAGAGCCACCGGATGCCCCGGCGGAAGCAGTCGAGGAACTGAGGATACGCCGTGAATCGTCAAGAGGGCCTGACGCTCTGTCCCACGATCTCCTTACGGAATTGACCACTCCTCACATCGCCTCACCCGACGTACACGTTGACTCCCAGAATCAGACTATAGTGATGTACTTTCACGGGCTTCAGGGGCTTGGGGATCAAGTAACCCGGGTAGCTAGGTCTACAGATGGTATCCATTTCGCAGCCCGCCCTGAGATTCTTGGCAGAAGTTATTTCCGAACCTTCACTCATGCTGATTACACTTACGCGATGGTCATGCCAGGCCAGTTCTATCGGTCCAAGGATGGTCTGTCACCATTTGAAGAAGGCCCGTTATTGTTCAACAGAGATATGCGGCACTCCGCTTTGTTGGAAAGGAATGGGATACTGCACGTGTTTTGGACCCGGGTGGGTGACATCCCAGAACGGATCTTGCTGAGCACGATCGATCTGTCGATGGGATGGCAGGCATGGAAGGAGACCGAAGCCATAGAGGTACTGCGTCCGGAACGTCAATGGGAAGGCGCCGATGCGCCACTGGAACCCTCTGTGCGCAGCACTGCGTATGGCCACGTGAATCAATTGCGCGATCCGGCCGTCTTCGTAGAAGACGACCACGTCTATCTGCTCTATGCAGTGGCCGGAGAAAGTGGTATTGCGATCGCTGAAGTAGAACTAGAGTAGGCTGTATATCGGATGGAAAGGCTACAGTATTTGGCATAGGGATAGCTTCCTCAGTTCCATGCTGAGTCGTGTGTTCCCAAACAAGAAGCCCACAGCCCAAGGGAAGGGTCTGTCCAGCGGCTATAATGAGTGCGTAACGGTCCGAGATCTTGGATTGGACGCGGCCTTCGTCATCGCCGCTGGAATGATCATCATGCAAGGCTACGCTCCAGCTGACAGATTGCCGGCAAGGGTTTCCAGCGAAGGAGCCATTACACGCATCTTGTGCGGTTAAAGGAGACTAGATGAGCAAGGTCAAGACCGGCTCCCATTGGGGAATGTACACCGTCGACGTCGAGGATAGTAAGGTCGTCGATGTGGAACCCTTTCATAAAGACCCCCATCCGAGCCAACTCATCGAAGCAATACCCAGCGCAGTCCACGCTGAAAACCGGATCATGCGTCCAATGGTGCGTAAGGGCTGGCTGAATCGGGGATGTGAAAGCGATACAGCAGGACGCGGTGTCGAGCCCTTCATTGCCGTGTCGTGGGACACGGCGCTGGACCTTCTCGCGGCCGAGCTACAGCGAGTAAAGTCCACCCACGGTAACCAGGCATTTTATGCCAGTTCGGGTTGGGGCAGCGCCGGTTGTTTCCATACCGCCGAGGGTCAACTGAAACGGTTTTTCAATTGCTTTGGTGGATTCGTCGGTCAAGTAACTAACTATAGTTTCGGGGCAGCATCGGTGATCGTGCCCCGAATTCTGGGCACCATGGAGCCGGTGCTTGGGCAGATCACCTCATGGCCTACCATCGGCCAACACACAGATTTAATGGTTTTATTCGGCGGCATGTCGCCCAAGAATGCTCAAGTCAACAAGGACGGCATCGGCGCTCACGATAGCTCAGACTGGCTAGAACAAGTATGCGCCGCTGGCGTAAAATTCGTTTGCATCAGCCCATTGCGGGGAGATGGTGGTGCCGTAAACGCAGATTGGTTGCCGATCCGGCCCAACACCGACACGGCCCTGATGCTGGGACTGATGCATACCCTCGCCACGGAAGACCTTCACGACACTGCGTTTCTCGCCCGCTATTGTGTGGGGTTCGAACGCTTCCAAGACTACCTCACAGGAAATGTCGACGGCGTGGCCAAGTCCGCCGACTGGGCGGCCCAGATAACCGAGATTGACGCGGCGACAATCCGAAGCTTGGCCCGACGAATGGCCGCGGGCCGTACCATGATTTCTGTCAGCTGGTCGGTGCAACGAGCCGACCACGGAGAGCAGCCCTATTGGATGGCAGCCACCCTGGCTGCCATGCTCGGCCAAATCGGCTTACCGGGAGGCGGCTTCGGATACGGCTATGGCTCCAGTAATGGAGGTCGCCCGAAAATGCGATTGCCCTCGCCCAGGTTGCCTACAGGCAGTAACCCAGTCAATGCGTTTATACCTGTGGCACGAGTCACCGACATGCTGATGAACCCTGGCGCGCACTTCGAATTTAACGGTCAGGAGTTAACCTATCCCGACATCCACCTGGTGTACTGGTGCGGTGGGAACGCATTCCACAAGCAACAAGACATAAACAAGCTCTTGCAGGCGTGGCGCAAACCGGACACTATCGTCATCCACGAGCCCTGGTGGACCGCAGCAGCCCGCCGAGCCGATATTGTGCTGCCCTGCGCCACCTCTTTGGAGCGTAATGACATCGGCGCCACCTCTTCTGACCGGTTCTGGTTCGCGATGCAGCAAGCGATCCCCCCTATAGGCGAGGCCCGCACCGATTACGATATCTATACGGCACTGGCTGAACGCCTGGGCTTTCAGGAGGTCTTCACAGAAGGACGGACTGAGGATGCCTGGCTGCGACATCTGTATGAGGAGGCGAGGCAACAGGTGGGCGAGCACAATCTAGAGTTGCCGGGCTTCGAACAATTCTGGGAAATCGGCCACGTCGAGTTTCCGGTTCCCGAAGACCCGCCGGTGCTGTTCGCGTCATTCCGGGAGGACCCTGACACTAACCCCCTCATGACACCTTCGGGCAGGATTGAAATCTTTTCGGAGACCATCGACGGCTTCGGCTACGATGACTGTCTGGGCCACCCCGCCTGGTTTGAGCCCGCCGAATGGCTAGGTTCGGAACGAACGAAGCAATACCCGCTACATCTGATATCAAACCAGCCTCGGGCCCGCTTACACAGCCAGCTTGACGGCGGCGTGGTCAGCCAAGCGAGCAAAGTTTCAGGGCGAGAGCCGGTGTGGATCAATCCTCAGGACGCTGCGGCGAGAGGCATTCTTGACGGCGACGTGGTCCGGCTCTACAACGACCGGGGCACTTGTTTAGCCGGTGCCCTGGTCACCGACGAGATTCGGCACGGGGTAGTGCAACTGGCCACCGGGGCGTGGTACGACCCTCTGGAGCCCGGTGCCGTAGGCAGCCTGGATAAGCATGGCAATCCCAACGTTCTGACCATGGATAAGGGGACATCAAAGCTCGCTCAAAGCACCTCCGCCCAGACTACGCTGGTGGAGATTGAGCGCTACGAGGGTCCGGTGCCTGAACTTACGGTTTTCGCACCCCCTGAAATAGACTGACGTCCCCACGCTGGCCCCATTGGCCTGTCCAGTGACTACCGACGACCGGAGATATTGGCTAGAAGTGGACTCAAGCATATTCAATGTTGACGCCAAGAAAACGGTCTTTCGAATGTTCACCTATGGGCTGTATGCTCTGACGGTTCCGACCTACCGAAGGGACATGCTGCCACTATCAACTGGTCACCCAAAGTTCGTTTGATCTTCCTCTCTTAGCAATCTCGCTAGAGAACTCCAGCCGGACGATAATTCTTTTGCGGCAAGACAAAGTTTTTGCGATCAGTGTGTACGGATCAGACCAGCGTGAACTGGCAGGACAGCTGGGGAGGTATTCTGCAAGCAGGCCAGCCAAATTCGACGGAGTCGCTGGGGATACAGGGGTTACCGGCGCTCCGTTGCTCGTTGAAGCCCTCGCTTACGTGGGATGTCAGGCAAGAAGAGAGTTGGACTCTGGAGACTCGGTCATCTTCTTAGGCGAATTTATAGGAGCTGGTCATCGTACCTCCGGTGACCCGCTAACCATGGAATCCGCGGGCTTCAAGCATGCGGGCTGACCGACAACCCGGCCGATGACTCCAAGCCTTGGCCGCCCACCTGGCCGGGGTGGGGACCCGACAGGTAGCCTAGAGCCCTTTTGGTTGCTGATGCGGAATTCAAGTGTGCCTCGTACTATTGATATTTATACTACTAAATCAACGTCAGTACGAAGAGGCTGGTGGTTCGCGTCCACTCACCCCGACCAATTAATCACTTAATTCGTCGGCACAGTGCATTTATCTACTATCGTAATCCATTACACCGTACCGTTCAGCCGAGGATCTCCTTCACCACTTTACCAGCGCTTATAATGACACTTAAGTTAGGTTCTGGTTCGCTGAGTCTGCTCAGGTCCTCGATTGGGTTTACTTCAGAAATGAGCAGATCCGCGTACGCCCCAGGCTGGATCAGGCCGATTTTTCCTTCGAGTCCGCATAGCCTCGGGTTTACTACATACATGGAGTGCAAGACGTCGGCTGCAGATTCCAGGTCTGCTCGGATCGAGAACTCCTGGTTTTGTCGCACCTGTGCTTCGCCCAGCAAGTCGGTACCGAACCCAAGCTCAACCCCCTCTCTTCGGGCGATATCAATCGATCGCTGTCCCGCCTCGAACACACCACGATTTTTCTCCAGATTCCGCTCTGACATCCCAAACTTGGCACCGAGTTCACCCATAGCCCGGTAGGTGCTCAAGGTAGGAACCATCGTCACACCGAGAGAGACGAGGTGCTTAGCTGTGGTTTCATCAAGGAGGTTTCCGTGCTCGATACAGCGCACTCCATGGTCGACCGCTAGGTAGATAGCCTCGGGCGAGTAGGCGTGAGCGGTGACGTAGGTATGGCGGTGTTCAGCCTCTATGGTGATGGCTTTGACCTCCTCGGCCGTGTATTGGATGCTGTCAAAGGGATCCGATGGTGAGGCAACCCCGCCAGAAGTCATGATCTTAAGAAAATCAGACCCTTCACGCAGCTCATGGCGAGCCGCCTTCCGAACTGCGTCAGGGCCGTCGGCGATATGGCTGAAACGGCTTGAAACAAGCTCACACCCGCACCCAGGTAGAGGCACGTCTTGAGGCCTAGTGTCTCCATGTCCTCCGGTCTGAGAAAGCACACGGCCAGAGCGTACTATTCTCGGGCCCCGACAGAGCCCAGACTGGACCGCCCGCACCAATCCCCCGATCGCTCCTCCAGTATCCCTGACGGTTGTGAAGCCCCGCTGTATTGTTGCTTCGGCCAAACCCGCCATAGCAAGAGACCACTCAACCTCAGAGAGCCTAAGAGCCCGACCAAAGTTCATGGTAGTCATCGACAAGTGCACATGAGCGTCGATAAATCCGGGAAGTACGTAACGTCCGTGGGCATCGATCTCCAAGTCCGGCTTGACACTGGGTTGCCCTTCAAGCACATCAACGATCACGTCGTTCTCAACGACTATGGAACGTTCACCGATTATCTCGCCCGCTGCCGGGTCCAAAACATTACCGTTGATGATGTTGAGAATCATCTGACGCGCCTCCAGGTCAGCATTCAGTCACCCAATCTTGGTCTACTGATTGCGGGCTGAATCAAGTTAGAATATCGCCGTTGCCACACAGTATAGCGAGGTAATAGCGACGCAAGTAACCCCGATGGTCCGACACGGATCAAAACTTGTCTAGCTTTACTTAGATGCCTCGCAGTCCACATTTCTCGCAATGACCATGACTTGTTCCTTGGAGTCATCACAATCAATGATGTGCCCTTCCGCCAGCCCAGCCATAAACCCGTTATTTTAAGCTTCGTCCGTCAAGGGTTCGCATCTTTCCAGACCGACCTTCAAAACATGCTAAACGCTCGAGTCGGCCTTCCCCTTCAACCCTTTCACCTGGAAGTAGGTTTCTAAGATTACAGAAATGCCACTTATACAGATCAGACACAAATATCTAGAAACGAGGGCCCTATGAATCTAGATTAAGTTCCCGACACGATATCTCGGGTAGAGCGCGGTGGGAGTAATCTTTAGAGAATCACCACTGCTCTCACAGCGAGTGAGACCGCTCAAGCTAATGTGAGAATTGGTTGAAAGATTTGATGACCATAGTTGCGGGGAATTTTCAATACGGACACAGATGAACTCGCCGTAATGATTGCGGCCGCAAAGACACAGCACAAATCCACTAGGTGAATCGTATAATGCATCAGCGCCACAAAACAATTTACCGACTGGACTAGCCAGAAAAGCTCTTCCAATGCTTAGATCCAAGCGACTAACTTATGGCGTGGACGATTACTCGCTCTTTAGATCGCCAAACAGGGAGGCAACGATGCCGATCGCTCCATTCAAAGTAGAAGTAGCCGACCACATCCTTCAAGATCTAAAGGAACGGCTAGACCGTACTCGGTGGCCTGACGAGATTCCTGGCAGCGGCTGGGATTACGGGAGCAATCTGGACTACATCAGGGAATTGGTCGATTACTGGCGCACCGAGTTTGATTGGCGATCCCAAGAGGAGTTCATTAATACCTTTTCCCATTTCAAGACCACTGTCAACGGAATCGGAATCCATTTTATCCACGAGAAAGGCAAGGGGCCAAACCCTATGCCACTGGTGATAACGCACGGCTGGCCAGGAACGTTCTTCGAGATGCACAAGATCATCCCGTTGCTCACCGACCCGTCCAGCCACGGCGGAGATGCTGGAGACGCGTTTGACGTGGTAGTCCCATCGATGCCAGGCTACGGTTTCTCCGATCAACCTGTGGAGAGGGGCGTGGACGTGGCCACCGTGGGAGATATGTGGGCCAAGTTGATGATGGAGGGACTCGGTTATCAGAGATTCGCCGCTCAAGGCGGCGACTGGGGAGCCATGGTTACCAACAAACTGGGTTTCTCATACCCCGAAAACGTCATCGGAATCCATTCAACATTTGTTTCCGCTCGACCTACTCCTTACATGGGACCTGGCTCAAGAGAACTGACTGAAGCGGAAGAAGCACATCTCAGGGAGCGGAATGAGTGGACGGCGGCCGAAGGTGGATATTCACATATCCAGGGCACCAAACCTCAGACTCTTTCCTACGGCCTGAACGACTCTCCGGCCGGATTGGCTGCCTGGATCGTGGAGAAATATCGCAGTTGGAGCGACTGCGGCGGCGACGTGGAATCCCGCTTCTCCAAGGATGTGCTCCTTACCACCGCAACCATCTACTGGGTGACACAGACTATAAACTCCTCTACTCGGTTCTACTACGAGAACAGACGCAAGCCGTGGAATTTGGCCAAGGACGAACGGATCGATGTCCCCTGCGCCATCGCAGTCTTCCCCTATGAGATAAATAGCCCGCCCCGAGAGTGGGCCGAACGCTGTTATAACGTCCAACGGTGGACGGTCATGCCGAGCGGAGGGCACTTCGCCGCCCTTGAAGAGCCGACTAGGTTGGTTGAGGACATCCGAGGCTTCTTCCGGGGGTTGCGGTAACTGGGATGGGGAGTTTATAACCTCCTGGGAAACCGAGGGTGGCGTGACAGGCATATCAGTGGGCACGGAGGGCAACTTGTACGTGGCCAATTCGGGAGTACAGCAGTTTACTCCCGAAACCGTATCTGGAGTAACTCATCATTCCCCGAGGTGTTCAGATCGGTTGAAACCGCACACAGCTTGTCCTCGTGGGGGAAAGTTTGGTCGAGACGGGTCGGAGTTGAACTCCTTGCTCATCCGCCGTGGCGGATGCACTCCGTAACCTTTCCCAAGCTCTAGGCCAACTCGCCGACTCTCTGGACACCGAAACACGGTCCGATCGCTCTCTCTGATATTATGGCTGACGGTAACGGACTTAGGACATTGGAATTGGAGTGAATTCCAAGCGCCCAGCAAATAACTTGCTTAGAATCCCGGTCGGTACAAACCGGGTCGGTCGCATGGTTAAGAACGCAGGCTAAATCGTTTCGAGGACAGGACCCGAATTTAAAGGGCAGCCTACCCGACCGGTTGCCTTAGGAAGGTCCCAAGCACTTCGTTGAACCCATCGGGGTTTTGGATGTTGCAGATATGCGCAGCATTAGGTACGGATACGTGCCGGGCGCCTGGCACCATACCAACCAAGTCTTGCATAACTGTCGGTGGCCCGCCTCGCTGATCGTCTGCTCCGCTTATGAAAAGCGTCGGAACACTGATCCGCTCGATTAGGTTCCCAAAATCCAACTTCAAGAACGCAGCGACACATCCGAAGTACCCAAGGGGGTTGGTGCCTAGGATCTGAGTCCGTACTGAGTCCAACACATCTGGATTGGCGGCCTTGAATTCTTCGGTGAACCACCGTTGCACCGTGGTTTCGGCGATCGCTTCCATTCCACCGGCCTTTACCTGTTCGACCAATTCCGGCCATATGGACGCCAACTCCGTAACCATGACCGCACGGCAGGCGCATGGCACCAGGCTCAGAAGTCGGTCCGAATGTTCGATCGCCAGACCAAGTGAGGTAGAGCCGCCAAGCCCAAGCCCAACCAAATGTGACCGACGAATTTCAAGCGTATCCCACAAGCCAAGTACGTCACCAATCAGAATATCAAAGGTGTAATCTCCCTCGGTTGCTTGCGTGCCACCGTGGCCTCGGGAGTCGATTCTCAGGATTCGAAAATCATCTTGCAGCACCGGCACTTGGCCGTCCCACATGGTCGTGTCATTCGCGATACCTGTAACAAAGGTCACCCATGGGGCGCCTTCTCGGCCTTCGACCTGATAGTGAACCCGGATTCCGTTGGCGTCAGCGTACATGTTGCTCCTGTTTATCTCGTTCGCCTCAAGAAGCGGTGCGAAAATTAGCCTCTATATTATTATCATTTTGAGTCAGCCTGTTGACGAACTAAGAACGTGCACTTGTCTACCGTCTCGAACATCTACGGCGGCACCGGCTGGACGTCCCCCTGTACATGCTATCTGGACGGCTCGCTGATACGACAGAGGCTGTCCCGCACGGATATGTTTGTCCAGGGAGTCGGGGACGTACTCCATGGTGATGCAGGCAGTGTCACCCTCCACTTGGAAGTCATGGACACGGGTGACATTTGGGTGGTCGAGGCTGGAAGCGAGTCTGGCCTCTCTCTGGGTTGGATAGAGGAAAGAGAACGCAGCTGCATCGGCGGTGAATGGTCTGGCGCTATCCCCTACCGACGATAAAGTCAGCGCTGAAGTCCAGCGGGATTGGTTTGATGCCAGTAGCGGTGTTGAGCCCGCAAGAATATGTCGCCAGTAGGTGACATCAGCCGTCGTCCGTATAGGACCCCATTCGAGTGAACTCCAGCCACCTTTGGTGGCGTCCGGATTAATTTCGCTGCCGCCATGCCGATGTTGTTGCTACCCAGGTTACCGGACCTGCCTGGCTCCATATACGAAACTCCGGGACCACGGGGCTCTTTCGGTAACCTTTTTAGCGGACCGGAGCGGACCAGACCAGGCCGACACACTATCTATCCCCGTCCGTGGTCCGTCAATCTAGAGGGTGTCACGGTGGTATTCCCAGGACACGTTTGATACCCCCTTGGACCCCGCCGGTGGAAAGGTGCGTTTCGGAGCTGTCACTTAATGATACAAAGATAGTTGCTAAGTGGGCGATATTAGGTCGATATTGAGGCAATAATGTTCCAACATTGGGTGGTTCCAGTCACGAAAGCCCTGAGAATAGTTTTCACCCTTGCCAGGAGAGCCGAAACGGCGTAGACGTGCCAAATCTCCAAGACACCGGCTCCTCCGCCAATTGCCACTGCCAGTCGATGCGCAACTTTTGTTCCCCGGCAGTGAAGCCCGCGCCAGCGTATTCCGGCGTCGGCGGAGAAGCCGTGGATATATCGTCATTCTGGCCACAAGCGACCGATATCATCGCTACGATCGTCACGACTTGCCAGAATAAAACCGATCGGTGACCAAGAAACTTGAAAATCATTCCGGAGATCCATTCGTGTCAGATTAAAATCGGCGCGTATATCCGGCTTGCTCGGTTCGATTCTTCAAGATCCACCGGGATCAAACGTCCACCGGACCGTCGCTCAGTTTAGCACTTGCCTTACGTCCTGTTGGGAGACGCTTATCCGGGTTATCGCGGGTTCAGGCCGCCGTTACCCCTCTCGCTGTCCCAACTGCACCGATACGGCCAAATCTCCCTGCCCTTCCATGTGGCGATAATGAGTTGGACCGCCCTCCGTTCATCCGCCACGTTGTGCGAACCATTTCGATGGTAAAATCCGGACCAGCGGCGCCCATGCCCGGTGGGAATTTCAGCGATAATCGGCTAGGAGGCCACGACATGTCGACGGTTAACACGGTTTTAGGCCCGGTGGAGGCATCTGACCTCGGATTTACCCTGAGCCACGAGCA
>JAKUQE010000123.1 GCA_022450395.1 Dehalococcoidia bacterium
CGACTGCGAAGCTCAAACCCGGCAGGTCATGGCCAACATACAGGCGGTGGTGAAAGCGGTTGGAGGAAGCATGAACAACGTGGTAAAGATCACCTGTTTCCTTACCGATGTAGCCAACTATCCCGCCTATAGCAAAGTGAGGGCGGAGACATTCCCCAGCAATCCGCCCGCCAGTTCTACCGTCATCGTGGCTGGGTTGGTGCGGCCGGAGCTATTGGTAGAGGTGGAAGCCGTGGTCCACCTGCTGTGAAGACCGCGGGCCGACAGCCGGAACACCCTACAAGGCGTAGTTGACCCTTCACTCAACCCCTAGACGATGGGATTACGCGCCTTTCGGGACCAGCGCTTTCCACAGAGATTCACTTGCTGTCAGAATTTACTACGGGCGGCCGGCGCAAGCGCGATCCACGATGCCAATAACCTAGTTTCGGTTTTTGCGCTCCAACTTAATATAGCTCCATGACCGCTTTCACTTCACCGGGGATAGTCCTGTTTACAACCACTACCGCGTCCTTGTTAGGTCTCACTTCGATCGTGAATTCCGTGTTTTTACCCAGGAGCGGTGTCAGACCCGACAGGGTGACGATCATCTCCACTCGCTCACCCGGGTCAACCAGGTCACCGGATCCAATCACCCAGTTGGTTGCCCATGAGCAGCTGCCTGAGCCGCCAGAAGTGCAGTTCAGACTATTGGCGGAGTCGACGTATGTGACCACAACCCCGGAGCTGGATAGATCGGTGGATCCCCCAGATTCAACGACTGGGGTCAGATAAAACTTGATAGTGTCAATGCCCGTCTTTCCTCCGTTCCCGATGGCCAACACTCCGCCCCGAAGGATCAAGTTAGACGAGGTCTCGTCTATACCAGCCTGAACCACCTTTTGCTCTTTCTGGGAGCTTAGAATGCCGGTATTAAGCATTGCGAAGCCGAACACCGAGGCGACTACTACAAAGGCGATGAGAACAATGGACGTCTCGATAGCCGACATGCCGCTTTGATCCCAGGCTATCGTGGAAATATCGTGCAACTGTTTGGTTGACCGTTTATTCATGATTACGGGCACATCGGTACCAACCGCCCCTAAAATCCCAAGTCACTGATCCGCGGATTGGATGGGCGAGTTGTGGGAAACAAACAAGCCCCTCATCCTAGTATAAAGTCTCCTCTCCTGGTTAACTATCGGTGCTTCCTACACGCAGCTCGGTTTTGGGAGCAATTCTTTGATTCGAGCTCGAAGCTCGTTCAGACTAAAGGGTTTCATTAAGAACGCGTCGGCGCCCGCATCGATGGCAGCCACCCTGTCGTCGCCCATGTTACCTGACCCCCCAGTCAAAATCAAAATTGGGACATCTGAGAACGCCCGTACCTTCCGAGTTAGTTCAAAACCATTCATTTTCGGCATATGCAGATCGGAGATCAACAGATCAGGCTGCTCGCGTTGAAATACCTCAAGCGCCTCCCGCCCATCGCAGGCCGAGCACGTTTCGAACCCGGAATGTTCCAGAAGTTCTAAAATAAGTCCGCGGATAACCTGAGAATCATCCACGACGAGCACCTTATCAGCCACTTTTCTTGTACCTCCGTCAAAGGGGGGCCGCCGGTGGTTCCTGGGTAGAACATTCGCGGGCTAGTCTCATATCCCTTTGTCCCGCACTGACGAAAGGCACGCCTTAGGGACACCTGCGAATGGTTAGTTTCGAGTATCACAGGCGGGTGTAAGAATCGCGGAAGAGGTGTGTATGAAATGTGTGAGAGAGTGCCGCCGGTGAACGTTTGGCGAGGAAACTCGAGTGAGCGCTGGATACGCTGGAGGCGTCAAGGCGGCCTCTCTGCTGGGCGAGTAATTGGCCAGATTCAGCGAGCCGGGCATGAGGCCGTTGATGAAGCGGGATTGGCCGCCGAGGAAGATACTTAAGGCATGAAGCACCAGCGTCCAAGAATCGACGATGCGGCGGCCAGCGCTTTCCACAATGATCTACTCATAGGCCAGATCGACGGTGGGCGGCGTAATTGCTCCGAAAATAGAATTGCCAACCTTCGGCCGCACACTTCGTCATTCCGACACCAGCCCTTCCGCTGAAGGGCGGCGAGGAATCTCACGTCACCGCGACAACCAGGCATGAAACTCCTCTCCTTCCGCCGAAGGACCGGAGTGACACGAATCGCCCATTTTCTTGGGCTGTCGTGCTGGTTCCAATCAGCATGAACGATTCCGAAGAGATTGGCGAAACACCCGGCTTACTAGCAGGTAGTTGTAAATCTCCCCGTCCATTGCCATGGACAAATCGCCTGTCTTCGACGTAATATTCCCCATTATGGCCCGACAGGAAACACTGCTTTTAACCCGGCTTGGCGGAGACTATGATGCCTGACCAAACCCAGGACCGATTCGGAATGACCCTCAGCACAAGCTCGACAGCCGCCGCGGATGCCTGGCAGGACGGCATCGACAGACTACTGTCCCAGAACCACGGTCCGGATCTCAAGTTTCAGGAGGCGATCGACCTCGACGAGGGCTTCGCCATGGCCCATGGTTGCCTCGCCTACTGGTACCAGCAACGCGCCCGCCCGGAGGAAGCCCGGGAGACCGTAAAACAAGCGCTGGCTCTGGCCTCCGGGGTCACGCGTAGGGAACGCCAGCAGATCGAGGCTGTCAGCTTCTGGATAAAGGGTCAAGGGCGTGACTCCATAGCCCTCATCAAGGTGCATCTCGCCGAGTTTCCCCGGGACGGGCTGCTGCTACGGCTGGCCCATCGGCTATACATGCTGGGATGCAGCGGAGCGGGCTCGCCCAATTTCCCTCCCGAATATCTAGCGCTTCTCAAGGGCGTTGAGGCGCACTGCACGGACGATTGGGCTTTCCTAGCCGAATACGCCTTTGCCCACCATGAGACCGGTCAACTGGATAAGGCGATGGAACTGGCACAACGCTCCTTGGATATAAATCCCACCAACGCCGTCGCTTGCCACTCCATGACCCACGTGCATTTTGAGAGGGGCGACGCCTCCGGCGGCGAGGACTTTCTGGACGCCTGGCTGCGAAGCTTCGACGCTCCCGCCAGTTCCTATGTACATCTCTCCTGGCACCTAGCCCTTTTCGAACTGGCTCAGGGCAAGTACCAAGAGACCCTGGATCGTTATGAGAGATACATCCGTCCGTCCGTCGTCGCCAAGAGCATGTCGACTTTGAACGACAGCGCGTCCTTGATGTGGCGTCTGCAGATGTACGGTGGCGGCCCGGCTCCCAAACCTTGGGAAGAAGTGCTGGAGATCGCTGCTCCGGCGGCCGAGCGCCCCGGCGCCGCTTTTCGAGATGCCCATGCCGCCCTGGCCTTTGCCGGCGGCGGAGACCACGAAGCGATGGCCAAGATCACAAGCCGCTTACGCAAGTCAGCCGAAGAGGGCGACTCCTTCGCCCGGGAAGTCGTCCTGCCCTTGGTCCAGGGTATCGAAGCCTTTGCCAACGAGAATTACGCCGAGTCTGTCCGCCTGATGGAGCCGGTCTTTCCTCAGTTAGTTCGAGTTGGCGGCAGCCACGCTCAGCGTGAGGTGTTTGAGGACACGATGCTGGAGGCGTACATCCGGGCTGAGCAGTTCGAAAAAGCGGAGGACATGCTGCGCGGCCGATTGAAGCAGCGAGAGTCAGTGCGTGACAACTTTTGGATGGGCCGGGTGCAGTCGGCGCAAGGTCAAACCACCATGGCGCGTTCTAGCTTCAACGAAGCCACGAAGGGCTGGGAAGCCGCTGATTCCAGCGCACCCGAGATCGTCGCCTTGAACAACCTGATGGGAGTTTAGGCTCTATCTTCGGGGTCACGCCGGATAGATTCTCGTGGCGCTATGGCGAGCTGTTGCTAGGCGGCGAATGGGCTCCCCTGCGCGACCGGCTACGTCAGACAATTGGGCAACCTGCCGCCTAGCTCAAAAAAGCCCTTAGACATATTCTTGCGGCAGTGGGCTCTTGACCGAAGAAGCCAAGAAGGTTAATCGAGAATCAGCCGAGGAGCCAGGGCCATGGGAAACCGCTGGCTCCACGCGTTATACGGACAACATCGACCGGGGTATCGCGACCCGCATCGTATTCGGTGGGTGGCCGGCCAGGCCGGTGCGCACGTCGGCGGCGCTGGCGATCAACATCGCGGCATCGGTATAGTCTATGCCTAGCCGGTCCACCATGAGATCGGCCATGGCGTTCAAGGCTACCTTGGCAGCCTCTTCCATAGTGGGGCCTTCTCCGGTGGTCATTACTTCGGTGTCTGTGGTTACGACTGGGCGAGTTACCTGGAAGTCATCGGCAATCGTCACCCGGAAAGTGGCGTCCAGGGCGCATTCCACTGCCGAAGCGGTGGCTTCGCCGTCTCCCATGGCGGCGTGACAGTCGCCGATGGAGATCAGTCCGCCGTCGTGGAACACGGGCAAGTAAACGATAGATCCCTTGGCTATCTGGGTGTTGCCCATCCCTCCGCCAAACTCTCCCTTGGCGCCGCTGGCCACAGGTCCGTCTCTGGGCGCGACGCCGATACGGCCTATCATCGGGCGGAGGGGCATGGTAACTTTGTCCTTGAACACCACTCCATCGCCGGTTATCTTCACCTTGGTCTTGCGAAACTCGGGGATGCGATCCCCCAGCGGACCCCGGCCCGGCGTGGCGCCGATCCAGCCGTAGTCCAAGGGCAGGGCGATGTCCAAGACCTCGATCTTCAAGGTATCTCCAGGTTTTACCCCTTCGACGTAGACCGGACCAGCCATGGTCTTGAGGATATCCATGGCCTCAGCAGAGGAACCCGGGCCATCGTAGGTGGCGAACCGGTCGTTGGTCTCCATGACGAAGGTCTCACCCAGTTGGACCCGCAACGACGGGGGGTTGGCGGCGTCGAATGTGGTGCACAGTTGGTCCTTAGTTGCTGTCTGCATGGTTCTTTCTCCTTACTCGAACTGGATATCGAATCATTTCTCTCGAATGCGGTTTCCTTGAACGCCTAGCCAGATCAGAAAACCGGGGCGCCTTTAGATTGGATCTGCCGGTCGGGGATCAAACCGCGCCGGGCGAGATACCCGATGTAAGCATCAGGATCATCCACGTGTTCTTCCCTAAAATTCCAAAGCACCTTGCCCAGCACGGTTTCGTTCCACAGCCAGTTTTCCACCGCCAGGCTCGACGACATCCCAGGTTGCGCCGACATAGCCTCGGAATAAAAAGCCTTTAGGTCTTCACAAGTATGTTTCAGCATCGGCCCTACGTCCATCTCGGGACGGGGGCTTGGCGAAGATGGGTCCTCGATAAAATCGATCAGAAAGCGGGCCGCGTCGAGGATGTCCAATTCGCTGATCCCAACCGTGGTCCGTTTCCGTTGATCGACAGCCAACTCGTACCAGGGTGCGATCTGTCCGATCTCTTGAACCAAGGAGTTGGTTAATTCACTATCGTTCGACGGCACGGGATGCAGATCGATGGGGCAGGACATGCCGGTGAAATCGTATTCGGCGCTTCCGGCGGGAATGTCTTCCAGGTAGTCTTCCAACACGGGGCCCGATTCTGCTTCAAGTAAGCCCAGGCAGGCCCGTAAAACGCGCTTCTGAAACTCGGCGTCGTTGGGTTGACCCAAGGGCCGGCCAAGTTCGAAGGGAACCCAAAGGGCCCGGGGCGGCTTGATGGCTTCGCTATGCTCCCGTACCAGGCTGATCTGCGTGGTGCTGAGTCCTTCCTCTTCAAAGTAATGAGCCAGTCCGCCTACGGCGCACGTGCATCTCGGTCAAATCGGCACCAAGAGCACTGTGTCGACGCCTTCGCGTTTCATCAGTCCGGCGATCTGGCGGGCGGCGCCTTCGTTGCGCTCCGGCGGCAATCCTCCCTGGACCGTGTAGTGAAAATCGGCAACCGAGCCGATGAATCCTTCTTTGACTAGCTCATGCAGCCGTTCCAAGGGAAAACAAACGTTGAGGTCTTGTTGGAAACCGGAGCGGTCGAAATTAACCGAGCCGTGGGCCATGATGATGTCGTTGGGGGCGGTGCTGCCGGGAATGACCCGGTAGCCCGCTTCTCCCCGATAAAATAGTTTATCGGTGCGTTTTTGCAGCGCGGCGGTCGACAGGAGGGAAACCCGGCGCTGCGACAGCGGCTTACCCTTAACGAACGGCGCCGTATCAAACGACGGCAGGGCAAGCGCTTTCAGCATCTCCCGTTCGCCTTCGGGAATGTCTTCTAATCTGGCCATTGATCTGTCCTTAAGTCTCAGTTATTTCTTCGATGCCACGAACTATAATTCCACGTTCCGGGGACGTCAACTTCCCTCGTATCCGCTCGCCGGAGCTGAGATTCTGTCCCGTCATATCAGTTCCCGGAATCAGCCACCGTCACCAATCGACCATCGTAGCGAGTGGAGTACTTCCGCTCATTTATGGTGAACGCGGACAGCGCTGCCGGAAAGAGCAACGCCCCCACGATGGCGAAGGCTAACGTGTAAGTGCCGGTAAGGTCGTAGAAGAACCCTCCTAATAGAACCCCGCACAGGCCTCCGATCTGGTGGCAGAGGAACGTGATTCCCGAGATGGTTCCCAGGGCCCGCAGGCCGTACACGTCGGCGGTCAGTGTGTTGGTTAGGGACACAGTTGCGATCCAGGAGAATCCCGCGAACCCGGCGAAGAGCCACAGTCCCAGGGTCGAAGGAGCTAGCAACAAAGCGATGTATCCACAGCCTCTGATGAAGTAGGCGGCAGCCAGCAAGTTTTTTCGGCCGAACCGGTCCGCCAGTATCCCAGATCCCAGCCCCCCCAGGACGTTCAGACCCATCATGACCCCGAATATTATAGCCGCGAGACTAGGTGAAACGCCTATGCCGATGGCGTAGGGCACAAAGTGGACCGACATTATCAATGTAGTGAAGCCGCAGACGAAAAAGGCTCCGTTCATTTGCCAGATGGGAAGAGACCGGAAGGACTCACTCCAGACGTCGGCTTCCAACGGCCCGCGCCGATGGAGGGATCGATCGCCGGCGCCATCTTTAGACGGAACGTGTTCACCGTAGGGCTTCAGTCCAACCTTGCTGGGGTCGTCACGAATGAACAGGAATCCCAGGGGCACCGCCAGGACCAGGATAATAAGCCCAAGGGCGGCCCAAGTGATCCTCCAGTTGCCGCCGGTGGCTTGAAGCAGAAACATGGCGAAGGGCACCAGCAACAAACTGCCGGCCGAGGTCCCCACGGCGGCGACGCTGACCACGGTGGCCCGCTTATCTATGAACCACCTGGCCAGCAGCGCGCCCCTGGCGAGAGCAGCTCCGCTGTTGGAGATAGAAGTGACAAACCCGAACACCAGTAACAGAAAGATGAAGTTGAACGTAAGACCCAAGGCCGCTGTAGCAAGTCCAACCACGACCAGGGAAGTCAGAATCACTTTCCTGGCCCCTACCCGATCGAAAGCATACCCAAGGAAAGGCTGAGCCGCGCCGCCGACTATGGCCCCAAGGGCCGCCACCGCAGAGATGGTGAGCCGGTTCCAGCCGAATTCCTCGCTCATGGGTATGACGAAGATTCCAAAGCTGCTGCGGGACCCAGTATTGACGAAAGCGATGAAAGTTACGGCGGCAACCACGTACCAGCCGAAGAACAAGGGAGACTTGGCGGGCCCAGACTTGACCACCGGGTTATTCTGATTTGAAGTCATTTGCCTCTTTGCTTGCGTAGCCGTGGCCCGCTATTCAACTCGTAGAGATCTTGCCGAACCAGCGGAAGAGATTGTGCGATTCATTGTCACCCTTGGCCCGGCCAGGCAGAACGCCGACCTGATCCAACCTGCTACCACATGACTCCGCCGCCGGAGTTGATATCCTGTCCCGTAAAGTTACCGGCCTCTTCAGAAGCCAAGAAAAGAGCGATGGTCGCCGCATCATCCGGCCCGGCGCCCTTTTGAGTATAGCCTTCGTCGGCACACCAACGGCCGGCGATTACGGCATTCTCCCGCGTTGCCCTAAAACCAACGCGAAAAGCTTCCTCGTCGAACTCCTCACCCACATATTCGGCCCGTCCCTTGGCCAATTCCAGACTCCGTTCCTCATGCCCGCCGGGGCAGATAGCGTTGACCGTTATGTTGTACCGGCCCACGTCGGCGGCCAGGGTCCGGGTAAAGCCGATGACGGCCATCTTCGACGTGGCATACGGCGCCCGATGGGAGAGCGGCTGTTTCCCCGTGCCTGAGCTAAAGTTGATGATCCGGCCGTACTGCTTGCGGATCATCTCGGGCAAGACATACTTGCAGCCGAGAAAGACCGAATCCAGGTTCACGGCCAGGGTTTCCTGCCACTCGGCCAGGCTTGTGTCCCACACATCTTTGGTCGGGCCGGCGATACCGACAACATTGGCCAGTATGTCGATGGCGCCGAACCGGTCGATGGTTTGTTGCACTAACTGCTCGACCTCGTCTTCTTTAGACACGTCGGCCCGGAAGCAGAGAACCTGTGCCCCTTCGGCCCGGATCTGTTCGCCAACTGTTTCTTCCAACACCGCGACAGGTATAATGTCGCAAATGGCAACAGCGGCGCCCTCTTTGGCAAATCTTCTTGCCATGGCTTCACCGTGACCTCGCCCCGCGGCGGTGATGAGGGCTACTCTTCCGTCCAATCTACCCATGCCCGCACCTGCTCCTTATCTCTCTGAGATTCAGACAGATGATAGCAGATGCCATTTCAAACTTCTTGATTGTTTGAAACGGTCTATACATGAGAGGAGCGAATCCGCTGTTGCCACACATGCGGACTCAGAGGATCGGATTACCGCGAAGTATTCCGGGGCGCTCCTCCAATCTACCCCAGCTCGGAGGTAACTGTTGCGATGAACACCCTGATATTGCACAATGCCACTCTGATCGACGGTACCGGTGCAGACCCCAGGCCGGGGACCAGCGTGCTGGTAGAGGACGGCATCATCCAGCGGGTAGCCTCGATGGAAAACATGGGCCGGCCCTCCGAGGGGAGGGTCATCGACCTGTCAGGGATGACCCTGATGCCCGGGTTAACCGACGCCCACGTCCACTTTGGCGCTGTAGGGGTCAATGCCCTCATGGATAGCTCCACCGACGACAACTTAGCCACCTACGTGATCAGCGTTATCGAGAACATTGAACTGGCCCTGCAAGAAGGATTCACCACTGTTCGCGACGCGGGAGGTCTGGACGCAGCCTTCGCCCGGGCCACCGGACAGGGCCTCATTAAAGGTCCCAGGATTCTGCCATCTGGCTCACACCTTTCCCAGACGGGAGGTCATGGAGACCGCCGTAGCCGGTATGACGAGAACCCGATCCGGTCAGTGCCTGGCATCTTGGCGGCGCCGGTTTTGGTGGACGGCCCTGAAGCGGTTCGGGCGGCCGCCCGCCAACAACTCCGGCTGGGCGCGTCCCAGGTTAAGCTGATGGCTTCAGGCGGCGTCATGTCTCCGATAGACGCTCTGGAAAGTGTCCAGTTTACCGTCGGCGAGATGCAGGCGGCCGTCTATGAGGCGGATATGGCCGGCAAATACGTTCTGGCCCACTGCCACACCTCACCTTCGGTCAAAAACGCGCTGGCCGCCGGAGTCCGGTCGATCGAGCACGGCAGCATTCTGGACGAGGAAACAGCCAAGAGCATAGTGGAGCACGGGGCCTTCATGGTGCCAACTTTGCTGGTGATGGACGTGTTGGCAAAATCGGCGGAGGCTGGAGACATTCCGCATTACAGCCAGATGAAACTGCGGCAAGTTCATACTCAAATGCCGGTAAGTGTAGACCTGGCGGCCCGAGCTGGAGTTCCGTTGGGCTCGGGCACCGACATCTTGGGAGCACGGCAATCCGGGCGGGGCGCCGAGCTGTCCTTGAAGGCCAAGGTGATCGGGCCTATGAACGCTATCCTGAGCGCAACCAGTACCAACGCCCGGCTCTTCCGCATGGAGGACCGTATCGGCCGTGTTAAAGAGGGCATGGAGGCGGACCTTATCGCAATAGCCGGCGACCCACTTGGAGACATCAACGTGTTGGCTGACGGCGGCAACGTACGGTTGGTCGTCAAAGGAGGACAAGTCGTTAAGGAGACTATTTAGCCCATGGCGGCACGAGGAGTGTTGATAGGATCGGCGCAATACGGCCGCTGATCCAGTACATATCCCGAGCGCCATACTTGAATAAATAGGAGAGTTGAAGTGTCTGTTGGAATAGTAGTACCCCTACCGGCTTACACCCTTGACCCGGCATTCATCGCCAAGAAGGCCGAAGATCTGGGGTTTGAGTCCATCTTCTACCACGAGCATCCAATCCTGCCGGTGAACAGCGCCACCCCGTTTCCCGCCACCGGCGGCGAGATCCCTTGGACCTACCGCCATTTCTCCGACCCATACATGTCTTTGGCCATGGCTTCCGCCGTCACCACCAAGATTAAGCTCGCCACGGGCATCACCTTGATCACCGAGCGGAATCCATTGATCCTAGCGAAGCAGATCGCAGTCCTCGACCAGCACAGTAATGGCAGGTTTATCTTCGGCATCGGGACCGGCTGGAACCGGGAGGAGACCACCATGATGGGCGGCGACTTCGACCACCGGTGGACTCAGGCCAGGGAGGCCGTCGCGGCGCTGAAAGAATTGTGGACCAAGGATGAAGCCGAGTTCCATGGCCGCTACTACGATTTCCCACCGGTTTATTGCTATCCCAAACCGGCGCAGAAGCCGCACCCTCCGATCCTCCTGGGCGGCAACGCTCCCAATGTACTGCAACGGGTCGCCCGGTGGGGCGACGGATGGCTCCCAAACCGGGTAACCCCTGGCCGGATTGAAGAAGGACGGAAGATTCTCGACACTTTAGCCGCCGAGCGGGGGCGGAACCCGGCATCGCTATCCATATCGGTGTTCGGCCAGCCTCCCGAGACCACCAGACAGCAAGTAGATGATTTCTTAAGCGCCGGAGCGATACGGGTTTCAGTGTGGCCGGTCCATTGCGAAACCGAACAGGAGATGGGAGATCAGTTGGAGCGGATGGCTGGCGCCTTGGTCCGGTAGAACATTCAGCCACCTTGGGACGCTGATGGGAGGATTTAAGTCATGAAATACGATCACATAGTCGTTGGCGGTGGGACCGCCGGTTGCATCTTGGCGGCCAAACTCTCGGAAGACCAGGGCCGCTCAGTGCTCCTGTTGGAGGCCGGCCCGGAATATCCCGACTTCGAACAACTGCCTGAAATGCTGAAAAACGGCTGGGGATTGATCAATCTGCAAGCCCGAG
>JAKUQE010000124.1 GCA_022450395.1 Dehalococcoidia bacterium
GAATATTTAGCCGAAGCTTCAACCAAATACAACTGTCGGGGAAGGCATGTCCTTTACGGGGCATGTGCTGGCCACCAAGAGACCGAGGACCGCAGAGGAAGTGCAGGATGATGACCTGATATCTCCCGAAGCCAAAAAAGATCAAAAAAAACACGGTTTCCATGGAACCCTTGCAATCCCGCTTTTGGCCAATGACCTGGCGCTTGGCGTGCTCACTTTGTTCGACACGCGCGTACGCCAGTTCACCGAGGAAGAAATATCCCTCCTGACCGCCTTCGCCGACCAGGCGTCATTGGCACTTGAGAAAGCCCGGCTCTTGAACGATGCGGAGCGGGAGAAAGAACGCTCAGAGGCTCTCTACCGGGTATCTAATCTACTGGCGGGAGCGCATGACACGGACGAAGTGCTGGACCTGATCGTGAATGAGGCTGCGCGGCTGGTAGGTGCACCCGCGGCTTTTATTCGGTTGCTAGAGGACGACGTTTTGGTACCGAGCGCCGCCACGCAGTCGGCAGCCTGTTACCTTGATGAGACCGGCGACTTGAGTCCAGCTATCGAAGTGGGAGAACGGGCGAACCTGATGGGCCGAACGATGGCCGCCAGGAACCCCGTGATTACGGAAGACGCTCTGGAGGAGGCGCCTCCGCAATTGAAACCCTTGATCCAAAAATACGGGTTTCACGGTAGAGCGATCATTCCGCTTGTTGCAAATGACCAGTCAATCGGGGTTCTTCTCGTGTACGACCACCGCATCCGCAGGTTCAATGAAGATGAAGTCTCCCTTCTCACGGCTTTCGCTGACCAGGCTTCGCTCGCCCTGGAAAAAGCCCGGCTACTGAACGAGGCGGAGTGGGAAAAAGAACGCTCGGACGCCCTCTACCAGGTCTCCAACAAGCTGGCCAGCGCCCACGACACGGACGAAGTGCTTGACCTGATCGTGAACGAAGCTACCCGGTTGATTGGCGCGTCGGCTGCGTATATTCGTTTGTTGGATAAAGAAGAAGCCTTGGTGGCCGGCGCCGCCACGGAATCCGCGGTCGATTATCTTCGGGACTTGAGCCAGGGCCTCGCACGCGGGTCAGGCGCATCGGGCAAGGCTTTTATCACCAAACAGCCGGTATTGATGCCGGACGCTACCGAAGCTGATGAATTAAGTCCGGAGGCCCGCGCGGTTGTCCAGGATCACGGCTTCCACGGGGCCATCGTGGTCCCACTCCTGGCCAACGACCGGTCTATAGGAACGCTAACCGTGATCGATACCCGAGTCCGCCTCTTTACAGAAGACGAGGTCTCATTGCTGACCGCCTTCGCGGACCAGGCTTCGCTAACCATCGAGAAAGCACGGCTTTTGAACGAGGCAGAGGCCCGAGAGCGGCAGGCTACCCAACTCTATGAGGTTACCACCCAACTTGCCTCCAACCACGATCTGGAGAGCGTGTTGGACATTATTGCCGAGCAGGCCGCTGGGCTTCTTGGTGGAACATCAGGCGTGTTATTTAGGTTCGATGAATCCAAAGGTGGCTTAGTCGCGATTAACCTATACAACTTCGGGGCGGAGATCGGGGCGGAGATGCAGGGCACGGTTTTTATGCCTGGAGAGGGTGTAGCTGGACGGGCCTACCAAAATCGCAGAGTCGAGTCGACGTCAGATTATGGGGCGGACATTGATGACTCAACATTATCGATTTCCGACTCTAATTGGCAGAGCATTGTCAGGAGCCAGATTCCTCTGAATGACTCATTGTCCATCATTGCGGCGCCCATCATCATTAACAACAACGTTTGGGGCGTTCTCGATGTGGTATTTGACAAAACTAGAGACTTTACCGGCGAAGACGCCAATCTGGTACAAAACATGGCCGACAGCGCGGCCGTGGCCATCAACAACGCCCGGTTCATAGAGGAGACCGAGCAGGCGCGGGACGAGGCCACCCAGCTTCAGGAAGTCACGGCCCAACTCGCTTCGACCACAGATATGGACAGTATCCTAGATTTGATTACCGAAAAGGCCAAGGAGTTGCTGAGGAGCGATACCTGCGGCATCGGAAAATACGAAGAAGTCCGAGGCGGACTCGTAATGCCGACGTCTGCTATCGTGTTGCCTTCCGCTGATCAAGAACATTTTGCATTGATGGAGGACACCGTCATCCGCCCCGGGGTCGGAACATCGGGGAGGGCGTATGCGGAGCGGCGGCCAGCTTGGAGCCAGGATTACCTAGAGGACGAATCGTTCCTACAAGACCCCGCCGTAGGGAATTTCATAGTTGAAAAATTAGGCCTGCGTGCTGGATTGTCGGTGCCTATCATCATTCGCGAAGAGGCCTACGGCGTCTTGAACGTCATGTACCGAGAGATCCACGAATTTTCCGAGGGAGAGATTCAACTCCTTCAGTCACTTGCCGACAGCGCCGCGGTTGCCATCGGCAACGCCAGGTTCATTGAAGAGACACAGCAAGCCAAAGAAGACGCAGAAGAAGCCAACCGGACAAAGAGCCAGTTCCTGGCCAACATGAGCCACGAACTGCGCACCCCTCTGAACGCCATTATCGGCTACAGCGAGATGCTTCAAGAAGAGGCTGAGGACCTGGCGAACGCGGAATTTGAGGAAGACTTGGAGCGCATCAACGGTGTCGGAAAGCACCTGCTGGGGCTGATCAATGATGTCCTAGACATCTCCAAGATCGAAGCTGGCGCCATGGATATCTATCTGGAGACTTTTCCCATCGCGCCTATGATTCAAGACGTGGTCACCACCATGCAACCACTGGTCGACAAGAACTCCAATTCCCTGGAGGTCGACTGCCCAGAATCCGTGGGCTCCATCCACGCCGATACAACCAAAGTCAGGCAATGCTTGTTCAACCTGCTCAGCAACGCCAGCAAGTTCACGGAGCAGGGCACGGTCTCTTTGAAGGTCAGCCGGGGGACCGATGACGGCCGGGAGTGGATCAACTTTGCCGTGGGCGACACAGGCATCGGCATGACCGACGAACAGATGGGCCGGCTCTTCGAGGCGTTCGCCCAGGCTGAGAGATCGACCACCCGCCGCTTCGGGGGAACGGGGTTGGGACTTGCGATTACCCGTCATTTCTGCAAGATGATGGGTGGTACGGTGTTGGTGGAAAGCGAGACCGGCAAGGGGTCTACTTTCACCATGAAGTTACCGGCGGTTGTAGAAGAATCGCCGGGCACACAAGCCGGTCAGTGAACACCTGATTCCCAGTGCCCAGCTCCGGGCCTTGTGCTAAGATTTCTAAGTGGCCCAAACGTGGGGGTGTAGCTCAGCGGGAGAGCACCTGCTTTGCATGCAGGGGGCCAGGGGTTCGATTCCCCTCACCTCCACCACCTTTTCCCCTCCTTGGGCCCCAGATCCCGAACACTTCCGTGTTCACCATCCTTTCTGAGAACTCCTCTGATCAGACCTCTGGATGCAGGTCATGCCACGATGTCGCGCCTTCAAATGCGTGGCCCATGCGGCACAGCAGCGGCTCCGACAGGTGCTTGCCCACGAACTGGATGCTTAGGGGCAGCCCGTCGGCGTCTAGGCCGCAGGGTAGGGATATGGTGGGAGTGCCGTTAAAGTCGAATGGAATCGTGAACTGGCCCCAGGTCCAGTCGTCCTCTCCCATGGGTCCGTAGAGTTCCTCGGGTTTGACCGGACCGGCAGTGGTGGTCATGGAAGGGCAGACCAGCGCGTCGATGCCGTCGAAGACCTCGGCCAAGAGCCCGTTGCAGGCCAGACGTTTCTGGTTAGCCTCGGCGTACCTGGCCCCGGTCACCGCCGCTCCGCGCTCCAACCATCCCCGGAACCAAGGGCCGTACTCCTCGCCGCGGGAGGGGTAGGTCTCCCGGTGGGCCGCCGCAGCTTCCGCTTGACATAAAATTCCCCAAGCCGACAAGAATTCGGGGGTCTCAGGCATCCGCACCTGAACCACCTCAGCGCCGAGCCCCTCCAGGACCTTGATCCCGGCCAGCACGCCCTCGGTCACCGCACTGTCCACCCCGTCGGTGATGTACCGTTCGTCCAAGCCGATGCGCACGCCCCGGATACCTCGGTCCAAGCCCTCCAGCATGTTGGGCACAGGTGTCGTCAGCGACGTCGGGTCGATGGGGTCGTGGCCGGCCAACACCTGCAGCATGATTCCGGCGTCGGCGGCGCTGCGGGTCATGGGCCCAATGTGGTCCAAAGACTCGGCCAAGGCGAGGACGCCGTAGCGGCTGACCCGGCCCCAGGTGGGTTTGATTCCCACGGTGCCGCAGGCCGCCGCGGGAAACCGGATGGACCCGCCGGTGTCGCTGCCCAGAGAGCCGAAGCATAGGCCAGCGGCGGTGGCCACGCCCGAACCGCTGGACGACGCCCCAGACCAACGGCCCGTGTTCCAGGGGTTCAGAGGAATCTGAAACTCGGGGTTGTACCCGGCCATCGCGCCTTCGGTGAGGTTCAACTTCCCCAGGATCACAGCGCCCGCCGCCAGCAGATTCTTCACCACAGTGGCGTCGAAGTCAGGGACGTGGTCCCGCAATACCTTGGAGCCGCCCATGGTCCGGACTCCATTGGTGAAGCACAGGTCTTTGACCGCGATGGGCACGCCGTGCAAGGGCCCCAGATAGTTGCCTGCGGAAATGGCCGTCTCCGCGGCGCGGGCCGACTCCATCGCTTGGTCGGCCATCACAGTGGCGTAGCTCAGGTAGCGGCCGTCCACCGCATCGATCCGAGCCAGCATCGCCTCCGTCAACTCAACGGGAGAGAGTTCTTTTGCTTCGATCAGGCTGGCCACTTGGGAGATAGTATTGTAATGAATGGGAGCTTCTTGCATATCCAGACTCCTTATTCGGGGGAAATCAGGTTACCCGTCATAGCCGGTCTACTCTACAATAATTGACCACTAGCCGTGCGACCAACCACCGCTCAGGAGAAACTTCGATATGAGTCTGGATGATGTGAAAGCCCTTACATTTGATACCGGCGGCATGATACTCGATTGGCACACCGGATTCAGCAAAGCGTTGGCCAAAGCGGGCGACAAGCATGGGCTGGTGAAAGACTGGCCGGAGTTGGCCAACGAGCTGCGCCGCCGGTCGCTGGGCCTGACGGTGAACATGGGGGAGCACTCTCCGCCGGACCGCAATCACGATGAGTCCCACCGCATGGCGCTGGATGAGGTAATCGCGGAAAACGGACTGGATGTTTTCACCGCCGATGACCGGCGGGAGATCTGGTGGGAGACGGCCCACAGTCTGGAGGCATGGCCCGACTTCCCGAAGGTGCTACCCATTCTGCGGGAGAACTATATCTGAGCGTCTTTCACCATCCTCAGCTTCAGGATGATCATCGACACGGCCAAGCGAAACGGTCTGAGTTGGGATGCGGTCTTTTCTTGCGAGGGAATCGGTAAGTACAAAATCTTGCCCGAGGCCTATCTGACCGCGGCCAAGTGGCTGCATCTGGAGCCAGGAGAGTGTTGCATGGTCGCCTGTCATAACTTCGATCTGGACGCCGCCAAGAAGGCCGGGTTCAAGACCGCGTTCGTGCGGCGGCCGGACGAGTGGGGCGCCGCCGGACCACCCGACCCAGAGCCCAACCCGCAACATGACATAATCGCCGACAACTTCCCGGACCTGGCCCGACAAGTGGGCATCCAGGTGATCTGAAATCTCAGCATCTTACCAGGCAAGTCGGATAAAATACCGATACAGCAATCCGGATGAGGAAGACAAAGAGGATTGAGCGAATCCCAGCAGAACCCCGCCCCACCGGCCGGTCCAGAGGACCGCGGTTTCGTGGGGCGTTCCAGGGAGATGGACCTCCTACGGGCCGCGCTGGCTGAGGCCAAAGACGGCCGGGGCCAGGTCGCGTTACTGTCGGGCGAACCCGGTATCGGCAAGACCCGTACCGCTCAGGAGCTGGCCCGGTACGCCGAGACACAGGGATTCCGGCTGCTTTGGGGTTGGTGTTACGACGGAGAGGGAGCGCCGCCGTATTGGCCTTGGGCCGGTCTCTTCCGAACCTACGTGCAGCAGACCGAGCCCGACTTGCTGCGGGGCCAGATAGGACCCGGGATCGCAGATATCGCCGGACTGGTTCCGGAGGTTGGCGACAAGCTCGGCGATGTGCCTGAACCAACTCAGGTGGACCCAGAGCAATCACGGTTCCGTCTGTTCGAAGCCGTATCATCTTTCCTGAAACGGGCCGCCGCTGATGAACCCTTGCTTTTAGTGTTGGACGATATTCACTGGGCCGATGAACCATCCCTCCTTTTGTTGCGGTTCATCGCCCGGCAGATCGATGACAGCCGCCTGATGATCGTGCTCACCAGCCGGGAAGCAGAGGCTGCCGGCAACCCCACCGTGACCGAAACCCTGGCCCAGCTTTCCCGTCTTCCGGCGTTTCGGCGGCACATCCTTGGCGGACTGGAGATCGACGATGTGCGCCTTTTCTTCAGGTCGGAGGCCGGCCAAGACGCCGATGCAGACCTAGCCCAGTCGCTGCTTGCCCACACAGAAGGCAACCCATTTTTCCTGGGTGAAGTCATTCGTTTGCTTGCCTCCCAAGGGAGGCACGGCCAAGGTGAGCTCGGATTACCTCAAGGCGTCCGGGAAGTCATCGGGCAGAGGTTGCGCCGCCTTTCTGACCGGTGCATCCAGGCTTTGACCACGGCCTCGGTGGTAGGCCGCGATTTTGATTTTCGGATGCTGGGAACTGTCTTGGAAGATTTTTCCGAGATCGACCTGTTGGAGCTATTGGATGAGGCATTGGAAGCCCGTTTGGTTGAAGATACGCCGGGGCGAAGCGACCGGTATCAGTTCACCCATGCGCTGGTCCAGCAGACGCTATCGGAGAGCCTTTCAGCTAGCCGAAAGGTCCGCCTCCACGCCCGCATCGGGGAAGTCTTGGAAACTCTATATGGCAATCGGCCGGAGAATCACGCGGCTGAGCTTGCCCACCATTTCTCCCAGGCGGCGCCGGTGTTGGGTATAGAGAAACTGGTACATTACGCGCTGATGGCTGCACACCGGCGACCTGGCCACTGTGGACAACGAGGGATACTATCGGGTCACCGGACGGTTGAAGGACATGATCATCCGGGGCGGCGAGAACGTCTATCCACGGGAGATCGAAGAGTTCCTATACAGCCACCCGAAGATAGCGGACGTCCAGGTCATCGGCGTGCCCGACGAGCGGTTCGTGGAAGAGGTCATGGCCTGGGTGATGCTCAAGCCCGGAGAAACGGCTGACGAAGAGGAGATTCGGGAGTTCTGCAAGGGTAAGATCGCCCATTACAAGATTCCCCGCTACGTCAAGATGACCACCGAATTTCCCATGACGGTTACGGGCAAGGTACAGAAGTTCCGTATGCGTGAGATGGCCATCGAAGAACTGGGGTTGCATAAAGCGGCGGGAATAGAGACTGCCTGAGGCCGGCTCGCTGGACATCGACGGAGATTTGTTAGAGAATCCCCCTACCTGAAAGGAGGCGGTTTGGTCTCACAAATTTTACCTCCCGGCATAGTTTTCCACCCGTCGCGAATCAAAGCCTACGAGATTCGTCATCCAGGGTACGATTCGTACTCGGTGCCAGCCTATGTGGCCCGGCCATCGGACCCGGGGACTTATCCAGCATTGGTCCTCACACACGGTGTTCACGGCTACGAAGAGCACATGAAAGAGGTGGCCCGCCGGTTCGCCGCGCTTGGCTACGCTTGCATCGTGCCCGCCCTGTACTGCCGCGACGATTTTCTTACCGTGGTGGAAGAAGAAGATTTGGCGAAGGCAAGCGCATCCCTTAGTGGCAGGCCCAATGCCCAGACCATCGGCGATCTTGCCGGTTCATTGGCGTACCTGCAAAACAGCAGCTTTGTTAATGGACTCATCGGACTGGTCGGGTTCTGCTCCGGCGGACGCTTGGCGCTGGTTTTCGCCTGCAACACCACTGGCCTAAGCGCCTTCGTCAATTTCTATTCCAACAGCATCTTCCAGGCCACGGACGCCAATCCGACGCCTGTTGGAGACATGTTGGAAAACCTTGATTGCCCGATGCTGGGTATGTTCGGGGCCGAGGACGCCAACCCGTCCGGTGAAGACGTTGCACTGCTGAGATCCAGGTTGGAGTCACTTTCTAAAATCTTCGAACTTGTGACGTTCAAGGACGCCGGTCACGCTTTCTTTTCTGACACGCGCGCTTCCTACCGGCCCGAGGCGGCCTATATGGCCTGGGGCCGATGTTTGGAATGGCTTTCCAAGTACTTGAAACCCTAACGACGCAGGCAAAACTAAACCCACGAGCCTAAGATCGCATCTGAGGAGAGTAGAAATGAAGAACGGATACCGGGTTATCGACATCGACACTCACGTGAACCCCAGCTACGACACATTGGTCAAATATGTGGACCCCAGTTTCAGAAGCCGGCTGGACGAACTGAAGCCCTACATACGCACCGTCGGCGAGTACAAAGCCCTAAGCATCGCTTCCATTCCATTTGACCGTTTTCCCGGGGAGGCCCCTCAGGACGAGGATCTTGCAGCCAAGGTTGGAGGAAAAGGGGCGCTGGAAGGCCGGGTCTCCAAGTCCTCGGGCCACCACCGGGTTGATCCTCAACACGGTGTCAGCGACGAGAACGCCGCCGGTCGAATCTCAGATATGGACATGGAGGGCCGGGATGTCGATGTGATCATCCCCGGGACCTGGGCCAATGGTTTGTCGCACTTGGAAGACCCGACGCTGGCCCGGGGACTCTATGCCTCGTACCACCGCTATATGCGGGAGTATTGCAGCCACGAGCCCAACCGGTTGAAGGGCCTGATCTTAGCCCCCGCGGCCGACATCGAATGGGCCGTGACCGAGATCAAGTCATTGGTCAACGATTCATGGGTGTCGGCCGTGATGGTGATCCTTCCCGAGGGCATGCCCGTGGACCATCCCGCACTGGACCCGATATGGGAAGTGATGAACGATGCTCATCTGCCCATATTGCACCACAGCTTTACCTTTGAGCCTCCCTACTTCCCCGGCTACCGGGACATGTGGGGCAACGTGGCCGTGGCGCGGACGGCGGCCCATCCCTGGGGTGCCGCGCGGCTATTGTCCTACCTGATCGTCGGCCAGATCTTCGACCGCTTCCCGAATCTCAACGCCGGTGCGGCCGAGGTGGGACACGGCTGGCTTCCCCACTGGCTGATCCGGCTGGAAGAGATGTGCAACTACGTAGCAGGCACGACGCCAACGCTGAAATACAAGCCCATCGAGTACGCACAGATGGGCCGGTTCCGGTGCGGCGCCGAGCCCTTCGAGGGTCCGGCGATGACCAAGGCGTGCATCGATATCCTCGGCACGAATGCTTTGATGCACCAGTCGGATTATCCCCACAACGAGGCGCACTTCCCCGACACGGCCGAGATGGTCATCGACTGGCCGTTCTGGAAGGAGATGGGCGGCGACGCTCTGGAGAAGCACATGTCAGGCAACGCCGAGCAGTTCTTGCGGCTCGTATAGGCGAAACCCGCCAAATGGCGGCATCTAGCAACAACAAAAGCCCCCGGTGAGACGCTAATCTCGCCGGGGGCTTTAATTCCTAAAGCGGTTGTACCGCCCGCTCGCCCGCCTAGCCGGCGGCTAGGGCTCTGACTTCTTTGGCCTTTTCCGGCAGGTCGTAGGTGGTCCAGGTCGCGCCGTCGTCCAGCGAGCCGAACACCTGGCCGTCCCTGGAGTTGCAGAAGACGTGGTCCGGGGCTCTGGGGTCCACGGACACGGTCATCATCGTCGAGTTGGGGGCGATGCTGCGATCCACTTGCTCGAAGGTCTTGAACAGGTCCCGGCTGCGGTAGAGCGCGCCCTGGGTACTGCGGGCGGCCGCCCCGATGGACACATAGAGCATGTTGGGGTCGTGGGGCGCAGCCTTCAGATCACGGGTATAGGTGATCTCAGAGAAATCGCCGAACTCCACGGGAATCCATTCGCTGCCCCGGTCCGGTCCGATGAACGGCCCCTGGCGGGTGGTGATGAACACCGTGTGGGGCATAGCGGCGGAGCATTGGGCGCCGTGCAGGTCCAGGGTGTCTTCGCTTGGGGCCAGGCTCCCAGCGATATCCTCCCAGGTGTCGCCTCCGTCGGAGCTCCGAATCACTCCGGCCACTTCCAGGGCGGCGTACATCTCATCAGGGAAATTGGGGTCGGCGCACAGGGCGATCACTCGGGTGGGAAAGGCCATGGAGATCTCCGCGAACCCCATCGACTTGGTGATGATCTGCCAGGAATCACCGCCGTTGGAGCTGCGGTAGATCTCGCCGGGGGCGGTGCCTAGGTACATGACCGTTGGGTCTCCGGGCCGGAACATGAAGGTCCACGGCGGAGCGCCCGTCTTCGGGTAGTCCAGCCTCTCCCAACTAGCGCCGCGGTTGGTGCTGCGGTAGGGGCCGTCCTGCGTCCCGGTGTAGATCACCTCAGGGTCATCGGGGTGGATGATGAGTCCGCAAACCATGGGGTCGGCGGGCAGTCCCTTGGTCAACTCCTCCCACTGGCTGGCGCCGGGGGAAAGCCTGTAGATGCCGCTGGTTTCGGCTCCGGCGTAGACGTATGTATTATTGCTTCCGGTGGTCATATCGTTTTCCTCCCGATCGGTTTCGACCGTTGCATGTGCCTGAGATTACGGTGCCTCAAGAAGTGGCGGCAGGCGCCGGTATCTCTTCCAGGTCGAACCGGAATTCCTCGATGACTGGGTTGGCCAGCAGCTTCTGGCACATCTCCGTGACTGATGATTCGGCTTTGGCGCGGTCGGTCTCGTCGATGTTCACCAGCAGGTACTTCCCGACCCTCACATCTCCGGCTTTTTCGAAGCCCAGACGATGTAAGCTGGAGAGCACGGTGACACCTTGGGGGTCGTTCACCGTGGATT
>JAKUQE010000125.1 GCA_022450395.1 Dehalococcoidia bacterium
GACTATAGCCGGGTGCTCGCTTTGGCTTCCGCCAGGGCGCCGGACCTGGAATCAATGAGCTGGTTCGCCAGATTGCTGGACGAGATCCTCAACACGGAGATGGAGTTGCATCGAAGCTACTGCGGCGAATTTGGCATCACGAGGGAAGAGCTGGAGGCGACTCGTCCCGCACCCACCACACTCGGGTATACCAGCTATCTGCTGACGGTGGCCCATCAGGGGTCTTTCTCTGAACTGGTTGCGTCTTTGTTGCCCTGCCAGTGGGGCTACTGGGAGATGGGTGACCACCTTGCCCGCCAAGGACGGCCTGAGGGCGCGCCGCTTTATTCACGATGGATCGATATGTACGCTTCTGAGGAGTACGCCCGGCTGGCTCAAACGACGCGAGATTTGGCCGACCGGCTGGGACAAGCGGCCGGCCCCAGCGAACTGGCTGCCATGGGCAAAGCTTACCTAACCAGCCTCCGGTTTGAGCACCGGTTTTGGGAGATGGCCTACACTCTGGAGGATTGGGGAGACTAGGGCGTAGCGATCTGAATGTGGTGGCTCGACTGGTTGTCTTACCACCCTATCATTCCGGCCGCGTCGTCCCAACCCTGTCATTCCGGTCCTTCGGCGGAAGGAGAGGAATCTCGGAATGTGAGGAACAGCCCCACTCCACCCTGATTCTATCGGGGTCGTCGCTCCACTCCTCGAAATGACAGGCAATGGCCTTTACCGGGAATGACAGGTTGTGGCTTTAACCTGGTCAGCGCAAAGGTCCGGATTGCTATACTTTGACGGCCCGGAAAACCAAGCAAGGCCACGAGAAATCGATATCGCCGTTTGAAGGTTGGATCTGAAACGCTTCCCTAGCGCCGGCGGGCGCTTGGAGAAAGTCATTACGCAGGGCGGTGGCCTCGGGTTCGGGGACGACGGTGCGGGCAACCCATTCGTTAAATCTCAAGAAGATGCGAGCGCCTTCCTGCCGCTCCACTTTCAGGCTCCGGTCGGCCAGCATGACGTTAATCTCGGATATCTTCCGGTTCCTGACGTGACTGAAGTCCCGCCGCAGCTCGATGTCGTTCATCCAACGGTCCACTTCGTCGTCTTCGGGGCAGACGCTGTCCGCCATTACAAAGACACCTCCCGTTTTCAAAACCCGGCGCACTTCGTCGAAGGCCCGGTTAAGGTCGCTGAAGTGGTGCCCGGCCACTCGGCTGGTCACCAGGTCCAGGCTCTCACCGGCAAATGGCAATGACTCGGCTACATTCCGGCTCAAGCCTAGATTCTCCAACCCGCGTTCCCGGCCCAGGCGCCTGGTCTGCTCCAACATGGGCCGTGTCGGGTCGGTGGCCACCACGCGGTCAGACAATTGGGCCATGGCGAAAGCGGTGAACCCGGCTCCCGTCCCCAAGTCCGCGGCCCAACCGTACGCCTTATCGTCGGACCGGGCGGCTAACTTTTGCAATACGTCCAAACTGTCGTCGCGGACATGCACCTGACTGGTTGCGTAGACCCCAGCCTGGGGACCGAACATTCTTTGGGCGTTGCCAGACCCCGGTGTGTTCCCATCGTTTTGGACCATAAGTAAACCGGCTACCTCCGGCGAAAAATCAACAAAATATCCGCGAATATGCGGACATGAATATTATGGGCGATACCGGCAGGCGCCGCAACCGGGGTGGGCCAATTCCTCACCCGGCTATCAGATGTCCAGAAATTGTTCCCGGCGAAGGCGATAGGTCGTGAACACCCACAACAGTATCGATTTCCGGCTGAAAAAAGACCGTCTTATTGTTTCCTTGTTTTCCGAGAATATTGGCTGGCGGCGGGCACTACGGATCAAGGTTCGACGATACGCCCGCCAAAGGACCACTGGGAAAGAATAATTCAGCCACACCACCATGGTGGCCCGTGGCTAGACGATGTCCCGCAAAACGTTATAGCTGCTGTCTACCACCCACCGGTCCGCCGCCACTGCTGCTTGGGTGAGCTCCCTGAATTCAGCATCATCCCGTTCTTGCCAGCCCGTTAGCCAGTGTATGGCGTCCAGTTCGATGTGCGGGGCCTGTAGTATCGCGGCCACACGCCGGGCCATGGCGGTCTTGCCCGAGCAACTGGGGCTGACGATTACTACTCGTTCCAATTTGATCTGTGCCCCTGATCAGAGGAGCGCGTCTCCAAATAAAGCTATCGGTGGGGGCGGCCCAGCGTCTGCCAAACAACTTCATGGGGATCATGGGCTAGTCTAACAGGCGCAACGGCCGTGGCATGGTACAATCAGCTGGCGATAGGAACGTCCGTTCAAAGGCGCAAGAGGTGCGGCGGCATGAGTAAGTTTCGCATTCAACCCCACGGCCGATTGCAAGAATGGGTGGCCGATGAAAAGGGGTATTTCACAGAAGAGGGCTTGGACTACGAGTTTGTCCACGGACGCCTGCTTGGCCCCGACGAAACCTCCCCCGTGCCCGTGGGCGGTCTGCCTGGTGGACCGGTGGAGGTGAAAAGCGGCGCTTTTGAAAGCATGGAAGCCGGACGGGCCTGCGACGTCAGCGCCGCCTGTCACTGGGCGGTCAGTCATGCTTCGGCGCAAGGGCACGGCCTCATGTGGGGGCACGCCTACTCGATCACCCCTTCGGGACTGTATACCGCTCCGGAAAGCGGTATACGGACCGCTGCAGACTTGAAAGGCGTGGAGGTGGGCGTAGGCTATCACTCAGGCAGCCATTTCTCGACACTTCAGGCGCTGGAGAAATTTCTCAGCCCCGATGATATCAGGCTGAGATTCGTCGGCGGCCCTAACGACCGTTTGTCGTTGCTGCTGGAACGGGAAATTCCGGTAGCTAACGTCTTCGGCGCGCAGCTTTATACCATGGAGCAGCAGGGATTCCGGAAAGTAGTGGACACCACGTTTATGATTGGCTTCTTATTCTCCGCTGACGCCAACATCGATGACGTGGCGGCCTACTTCAAAGCCTTGCAACGGGCGCAGTGCGACATAGACCGTGACCCGGCGCTATACAAACATTACTTCCTGAATGAGCTGCCGGAGCGCTTCCATGACCTGGTAGATATTCAGGGATTTGGGCCAGGCGAGCGGTTAGTGTTTGAGCCATACACCAAGGAGATGTTCGACGATACGCACCGGTGGATGGCATCTTGGAAGCTCTTCCCCGACACCGGCGAGCATTCCTACGAGACGGCGGTGGTTGCTTAACGGCCGGTCATTTTAACGCAGAGACACAGAGGACGCTGAGACTTTAATTATCTAAGCGAAGCTCTCAGCGTCTCTGCGGTTAACAACTGGTCCCGAAGCGCCACGTGGGCGGCTTACGACGCGGTGGACCAGTTTACGCCGTTCAAGACCATCTGCTGAAACTCCGGTGACTCAAAGCTCTTACCATCATGGCCTAGCAGCAGAGTGAAAACTTTGCCCTGGCCGTACCGGCGTGTCCAGCCAAGAGGGAAGGTCCCGCCGGGCATGTCTTTGGGCGCCCGATCCGGACCCCAAGGATGGGTCCCGTTTTCCGTATGGCCGGTGAGGAACACGTCGTTTCCCTCGGTGATCGCCAGGCCCATGTAAAGCTCATCGTCGGTGTCGAATTCGGCGACCCCATTTACTCCAGGATGGCCGGAGTTGCTGATGTTGACGCTGAACCGGCCGTAGGGTGGATGGAAGCTGGTTCCGGAGACCCAACCGCCCCCGGTGATGTCGTGGTACTCCGGCCAACCGCTGGGCAGGCAGGTGGAGATGTGGAGACAAACAAAGCCCTTGCCAGATCTGATGAAGTCTTTCATTCCGTTCTGCTCGCTGCTCGATAAAGCCCATTCGCCGAAGTCCGGTATGTTCTCCCGGCGGGTATTGAACACCAGGGCGTCGTAGCTGTTCAGGTCCGATGCATTGGCTAGTACCGAAGGGTCTTCGGTGACGGTGATGTCGTGGCCGGCGCCTTTCAAAAATCGCTCCAGAACCGGGGTGGATTCTTCGTAGGGATGTCTTCCTCCTGAGATAACCAGCAGTTTCATCTTTATATCCTCCAATCAGATAACCCCTCGGGTTTACCTAGGGTTAGTTTTTTGAGATTGCTCCGCCTAGTCCCCTGGTCTGTTCGCTGACCAGGAATGAAGCTTTATCCCGTCCGTAGGGCGTCTCCAGGTCGGCGTCGAACCGTTGGCCGCCCAGCTCACCTATAATCTCGTACCGCATCTCGGTGTACAGCCGGCCATCAAAACCCGAGCCTTTTATGTGCCTTTCTTCTTCACCCACCAGGAACATTTCCACGGCCTGCACCATTATCTCTCTAGCTTCTTCTTCACCTAGGTAAGAGGCAGACCGCAGAAACACGTAGCCCCATCTAATTCCCTTATGTTCTAGCATCGCATTACCGAATATCTGGGACGGAAGGTCCGGCCTCCATCGAGGCTGGTCCGGTTTATAGTTTCACGCCTGCTTGCTGAAGCTGGGTCAAGACCGACTCCGGACTGCTGACCGTGATCACCGCCAGGGAAGGTTTCATTTTGCGTGCCTCGCGGATGACGTAACGGCTGTCCGCCTGGGGCACTTCATCATCGATTATCAAAGCGGCGTAGTCTGAAGAGCCGGCCAAGTCAATGGCTACAGCGTCGCTAACCGTCCCGGTTACCGTGCAGCCCACCGCCTCCAGGATACGAGTCACTGTGTCCATGGTAGCCCATTCCCGGCCCATGAATAAAATACGGTTCGATTCAGCCATCGCCTGCGTCAAATTCCTGTTCGTCGTGATTAGCCGCGTTCAGTAATAGACGGCGTTGCCGACGCCGCCGTTGGCGGCAATGAGCTCGCCGGTTACGGCCCAGGCTTTGTCCGAGGCCAAGAAGACGGTCAGGTAGGCGATCTCCGCGGCGTCGACCATGCGGCAAATTGCGTTACCCCTGGCGGCGCCAGGAGCAAAGTCTGTAGCCTCCACTTGGTCGATGTCGATGCCTAATTGAGCAGCCCTGGCCTCTATCAACTCCGGCGTGCGCTCGGTGCGGGTGGTGCCAGGGTGTATGCAGTTGACGGTGATCCCGAAACGGCCCACCTGAGTGGATAGGGTCTTGGTTAGATGCACCATGGACACGTTGCGCGCCCCGCCGCTCAGGTTCCCGGCGTTGCGGGCGTTCCCGCCGCTGATATTTATGATGCGCCCGTAACCTTGCTCTTTCATCAGAGGGATAGAGGCGCGGGCGCACCTTAGCGCCCCCACGTATTTAACGTCGAAGTCGCTCATCAAGTCATCTTCGTTAACCGTTTCTATCGGTCCGACGGCCGAAGCCGACCCGCCGGGAGCGGACCCGCTGTTAACCAGAATATGCAGGCCGCCCAGTTGCTGGGCAGCTTCGGGTATGACGCTGTTCACCCGGTCGGTTTGAGTAACGTCTAGAACCATGGGAATCACCCTGGTGCCCGTTTCGTCTTCAATCTCTCTAGCGGAGGCTTCCAGGTCCGACATTGTGCGGGAGACGATCACCACGTCTACGCCTTCCCGGGCCAACTCCTTGGCTATCGCCTTGCCGATGCCTTTACTACCGCCGGTGACCAGGGCGTGCTTGCCTTTTAGTCCAAAGTCCATGTTGAGGACCTCCTGTCCAAATAGCGCCTGGACTTACGCCGTTGTCCGGCGTTGTGCGGGCATTTTACACAACAGCAGGGAGGGCGGCAAGCCGCTGGACGGAGTTGATTTTATCGTAGGTGGCAACCTTGAGCCGCCTAACTGGTTAGCTAGGTGGTTTGTACCCGGTACTTCCGGCCCGCCTCAATGCCATTATCGCTCTTTTCCGGATCAGCAAGATTGTTATCTTGTGGTCCCTCTCAGCTCCGGTTGCTCGAACCGTGTTGGTAATGGCGGCCATGGTCTCGTTGCCGGGGGATTCCGCTATGACGGCCACGTCATACCCGCCCAAGCTGAAGTAGAAGGACCGCCCAGACGGCCGAAAGGTTCTGAGATCACCTCGGCCCGGTCCTGAGGATGTTTGATCGATTCACCCAGAGCCTCGTTGCCGTAGATGAACTGTGCAGGTATTGGGGCATATCGCCTTCCGGTTCTCCTGGGCATGTCGTAGGGATGTTTCACTCCATATATCTCATCCCAGTGGTTTTAACAGAGTTGGCGCTGTGGTCTCTTCTTCGATGTCTGGGGAACCGAATCCTGATTGTGGGGGCTACACCCTATCCGGCTGGCGGGCCGCAGGCTTAGATGGAACATACCTAAAATCTTGGATACAAACTTTAGGCGGGATGGATAGGGAAAGTATTGACTGAAGCGATCGATCTTGGCCAAGCCAAGGGCATCACCGAAGACGTTTGCTGCGCCTTGATGGCTTCTGTTGGCACTCCGGCTGATTCCTGATTGGGCCAAGGTTTTTAAGGTGACGTCAAGGTTCCTATCTACAGAATCATGATTAGATGTTTGAACCCAAGAAATCATTCGGTGGGACGACAAAGAGGGTTCACTCTAGTCGAACTGTTATCCGTGTTCGCCATCATCGGCGTTCTTGCCGGGGTGATAGCCGGGTCCGTTAAGGGCCTGGAGGCTGCCGGTAGAAGCGCTCAGATTCAAAGCGACTCGAGAATCTTGGAGATTGCCTCCGACCGGTTCTTCAGCGAATCTTTCCCCCAGACATACCCGGTGAGCAATCCCGACACCAACGGCGATGCAGTTCTTGATAACCTGGATTCCCCGCCTCTTCCTGCTGGGTACGTCAATGTCAGTCTCGTCGACTTCAATGCCCGGTTGCCCCAGCACCCCACCAAGACATTTGTTCCGGATTTCATCAAAGGTGTTCAGAATTCTGCCGCTTTGGTGAGCTACCGGGTGCTTACCACCAACGGCGATGTGTTCGCCGCCGCCGCTAAAGCCCCTCTGATTCCCCCGTCCGCCAGCCGGTTGAATGTTACCGTGGCGAACAAGAGCACCGGCGCCGCAACCGCCGTAACATTCGGGCTGATCATGCGCAAGAACCGGGCGGCGGTGGATACTTTGGTGATCCAAATACCTGCGGGATACATATTTGGGGGACCGTCTTTGCCCGCCGGTGTGGAAGTAGGGAAGCTCGATGTGTTTTTCGACGTGGACAACCCCTGGAAACCGGGCCACGTCTTGAAAGTTTCCGCCCCGGTCGTAGCAACAGGACGGACTGATATGTGGGAAATTTCGCCCAACTACGCCACGGCAACCAGCCAAGATAATGGTGATGTCGTCGATACGGTCAAAGGAGCGATTCAAGCGGACGGGGTTACCCGTGGCCTCGGGCCCACCCTTACCCACACGATAGATATTTCCACCAGCATTTTAGAATTTCCTGGATCCCTTACCTTGCGGATGGGCATGTCCCAGGGTGCTGGAACGCCGCACAACGAATCCACGGAGAGTTGGGTTCTGAAGATTTACAGCTATTCCGATAGAGAAACTGGCAGTGCACTGCTGATCCTCAACCCCAAAAAAGCCGGCGTATACCGATGGACCAGTGAGGAGCATTCCACTATCCAGGTTGCAGACATCTTCGAATCGGTTGCCGGTCTGCAGGCAGTTCTGATCCGGGATGACGCCGTTATCGTGACTCCAACCGTGGTACCCGACACCACTGGGCCGGTGGTCGGGATCATATCGCCCTATGACGGGGCCAACGGCGTGGGCGTTGGCATAGACATCGCGGCAAGCTTCTCAGAGAGAATCTCCGTCCCGGCGGTAGATGAAACCACTTTCGTGCTCTTAGACGAACGGAGCCGGCCCATCCCCGGGGCGGTCACCGTTGCCGGGGATGGGAGGAGCGCAATCTTCGATCCGGCCATTGACCTGGCGCATGATACTGCCTACACCATTAGGCTGACCAGCGGAATTACCGATCAAGCCGGCAACCGGATGGTTTCCTACAGCAGCATCTTCACGACGGAAGAGCCGGACACGACAAGTCCGTCTGTGTTAGGAATTTCCCCTTTGGAGAACGCGACCGGCGTGGCCACCAACACGGTGATTGACGTATTCTTCTCGGAGGCGGTCAATGGCGCGACAGTTGATTTCGCCGGCTTCAATGTGCTGGACTCCGCCTCAAACGCCATCGCGGGTACTATCAGCCTTGGCCCGTTTCACGGGGTGGCAAGCCGGCGCTTGATCTTCCATCCAGCTGGGGACCTGGCGAACAATACCACCTACACCGTGACGCTGACCGGCGGCATAAGCGATCCGGCGCTCAACTCCTTGGAGCCCTTCGCCAGTACCTTCACCACCGAGGCGGCGCCGAATCGAGCGCCCCAGGTAACCGTCACCAGTGACATTACGGGCGTCGCCTTTGCCACGACGCCTGACTTAATCTTTAGTGCTGAGGTCACCGACGACAACGACGGGGCAACTCTAACGGCTTTTGTCGAGTGGTTTATTGACGGCACGCCGGCGGGAGTGACCGGCCCTACCATGACTATGCCCGGCCTGGAACTGGGCAACTTTAACGGCGCGATTCCCGCGATAGGCCCTCACATCATCGAAGCGCGTTCCCTAGATAGCGGCGGTTTGACCGGTTTCGGCACTGTCGTGCTCACTCTTACCCCGGTTAACCTGCCTCCCGATGTGATTATCGTCAGCCCTGGCGGCAACGGCTTGTTTTCCAGGTATAGCTCGATCTCCTTCCTGGCGGCGGCATTGGACGCTGAAGACGGATCTGTCACCAAGGACCTGGTATGGAACTCGAGTATCGACGGGTTGATCGGCGCCGGCGGCAACTTTTCCGCGACCCTAACCGCAGGCACCCATACGATCACCGCGTCGGCGTTGGACAGCGGTAACGTGCTTGGCAGCGCTTCCGTTATCATTCAGGTGTTCGATGCCTTACGATGGGCAACCCCAGGCGAGTGGGAAAACTAAACCAGAGCCAAACCTAGTGCGCCTGGTAGGGGAAACAAAAGAGCCCAGAACTACTCTGGGCTCTCATAGTTTTTAGGCTGCCCTTGGCGTCAATCTTTCAGTATGACCAAAGCGGCCGCTGCCGGGGTGAGGTCGCGATGAGTATGGCCGCGCCCGGTAACGTCTTCCATCAGCCGCACGTCCCCGGCACGAAAAATATGCTTCGTGCCATCGCCAAATCCTATTTCCACCTCACCCCAAAGATGGATGATTAGCCGCCGCTCCGGCAGCGGGTGAAAATCCATGTTACGGAGCTCGTGATGCTGGGTGACCCGTACTTCGGCGACATTGGTTAATGAACCCAGGTCGGGGCGCTGGGCCAAGTCCATCTCCTCGATGTGACTCTCCCCGTCGTCTCCGGTAAATATCCGGTACATTCCCACGGCGGACCTCCTTTGGCTGATACGAAACCAAGTAGACCACTAGGTGTTGTGCCGGTCAAGTAGCTGAGGACTAGGCACGCCGGGTGTAGCCGTCTGTTCTCGAACCGAGGAGGTTAAACATAGCGACAGTGGTTTAATTACCAAGAGGGATGGATGATTGAAGAATACGTTCAGGAGGCCGAGATTTGGAATGGGAGTATCTAATCGTTGTGACCCGAAATCTGGACATAGGCGGCGGCGCATCATCCTTCGGAGTCGAGAATCACGACCGGGAGGAAACGGTGGGGGAATTGAATGAATATGGAGCTGAGGAGTGGGAACTGATCAGCCTGCAGCCCGCAGGCGCGGAGTGGCTTGCGACGTTGAAGCGAGCTAAATAGTTTCCGGCAGCACCTTGAAGGGCAAGTTTTGGACTTCCAGCCCCTCCAGAAGCCATACCACCTGGTAGTCGCCGAACGAGAGAAATTCGGTGTCAGCGACGGTTATCTTTAGCGTCTTGTTTTGGTACGTCTGGCCGGGCGAGACCTCAACGTTAATAACTTCGTACCGGGCTGGAGCGATCAAGGTTCCGTCCCGGTCCGTAACGCCTAGCCCCACCGTCTTCTCGCCGGTCTCTTCGAGGCCGAACCGCATGCTTATGACGGTATCAAACCCGGGATGACGTACCGGCATGCTCGAGGCGAAAAACGCGTCCAAACCGATGCCTTCAGCCGACGGTTTGCCGTCTTTGTGGCCGAAATGGTCGCAGAGAAAGCCGAAATTGACTCGCATTCTGGTTCTCCTAGCAGCTATCTGGCTACGGTGACGTTACCCCAGGCATCTCTCTGTTCACCCTGGATCCGTCCTAGGATTGGAGATGCGGGCCGCGGTTCGACGAGTTCACCACGAGCGGGGTTTGAACATGCCGTCAACGGAGCCGAAGAAGCTCTAGCCGGTGAGAATACTTTACCATCAAAATTTCCACGCCGGTAACAAGGCCGTGCCCCTAGAACCCGCGAGGGTAGTCAGACGAATCGTCAAAGGTTCTCTGCCCCGCAAGCTAGGATTTCAACTCAAACTCGCATCAACTGCGATAGAAGTTCCAGCAACGTCTTTGTCTATACTGGCTCTAATCCAATTGCGCCGTTGTCTTACTTATGCTTCGTCGAGGCTGGATAATCAAGAAGTAGGGCAGCCAAGCGCCGAGGAACCGCGTCATGACGCTGCGTGATATGCTGGCCCAATCACTTGGGAAATCCCGGATGTGCCCCGCCTGTGGCCGTAACCTTGTCTATATCTGTGACTGTAATAGTTGCCGTAAAAATAGCAATAAGGCCCTGCATCAGGTTGAATGTACCGGATGTTTGGCTTCTAAATTGCTAAAACGCTCGAACATTCCAGTCCTTTCTTAGCGCGCTTATCGTCTGGCCCCGAACCGGCCGAAACGCCCGTGTCGGGAGGTCTAAAAGCTGGGCCGAGTCCGCCCCCTTTTCGAGTTGCAGAATTGGATCCGATTTTTTAAAGTGCTGCCCCGGCGGTCCAACCGGTCC
>JAKUQE010000126.1 GCA_022450395.1 Dehalococcoidia bacterium
GTCGCTGGAAGCCTTCGAGCTTGGTGAAGCCCAGCAGAAGTTGTACGACTTTATCTGGAACGACTACTGCGACTGGTACATCGAAATGGCGAAGATTCGCCTGCGGTCCGGCGCGACCCCGTCACCTTTGCCCATACTAACCCACGTACTTGAGCGCACATTGCGCCTGCTGCATCCCTTTATGCCCTTTATTACCGAGGAGATCTGGCAGAACCTCATGGAACGGCTCCCCAGCGAAGGCGGCCTGCCCGAGTCCATCATGGTTTCTCCATATCCTCTAGCCGATTCCGGACTCCAAGACGAAAATGCGGAGAGAGAGATTTCTCTGGTGATGCAGACCATCCGCGCCGTGCGTAATACCCGTGCCCAGTTGCAGATACCCGCCAACCAGTTCTTGGAAGCGATAGTGGATGCCAACGGCCTCCAGAGCACCATAGAAGAAGAGGCGGATCTTATCCGGAACCTTTCCCGGATCGACCCGCTGAAGGTCGTGTCCGGTGACGGGGAAACCGCCAACCAGCCCCGGGGAATCACCTTGGTGGTGGATCCCTTGGTGGTGCGGCTGCCATTGGAAGGGGTGGTGGACATTTTGGCTGAGGCTGAACGCCTGCGGGGCGAGCTGGCCGACTGTGAGAGCAACTTAACCAGGGTCGGAAAGCTGGTGGCCAACCCGAATTTCCGCGCCAAAGCCAAACCGGAAGTTGTGGAAACAGAGGAAGAAAGGCTCAAGTCCTTGGAGGAACGCCAGCAGCGTCTGAAAGAGATTCTGGAGCAGTTGGAGGGGTAGTTTTACCTCGTCTCCCCAGGCTGCTCCGGAACCTCGCCAATGCGATGAAATAGGTTGCGGATCATTCCGCCGATGAGCAACAGCCGCAGCCGCAATCTTGGCCAGCACCTTGTTGGCGCGCGGCGGTGACCTGGGCTTCTCCCACAAAATTTAACTCTTGCCAATTTGAGCCACACGAACCCCCGCCGCAGCCGCAGCCACAGTCATTGTTCCCGAGGCCAACGGAACTACCGCCGCAGCCGCAACCGCAATCCTGGTTCAGATTCTTTTCGGTAGAGCTTTCCACGTTTGTTGTTTCTGGCATTTTGGGGCCTCCTATATTTTTTTGCGCCCTAATATTTGTCTGTGGGACCCAAGCAAGTGCATGTCTCCGGTGAACATTCTAGCACCGTGTGGCCGGGGGTTGCTTCGCCTTCAGCCACCATGAGATGAGCTTCCACCCGTTGCAGGTCTTGCTTCAAAGTCAACAAGTCGGCGATACGCCGGTCCACGTCTTCCTGCTTACGGCGTACTACTTCCTGAAATTGTTCTTGAAATACGTCGCACCCTCCGCTACCTGCCAACTCTGCCAGTTGCTTCACCTCTGACAGCGTCATATCCAGGGCTCTGGCCCGCCTGATTAGATCGAATCGCCTTACGTCCGTCTCCGAGTACATCCGGTACCCAGATTGGCTCCGCTGCGGTGGCGGGGCCACCCCGGCTTGCTCGTAGTAGCGTATTGTCTTGGCGTTTATCCCGGTTGCTTTGGCCACCTGGCCGATGGTAAACGTACTTCGCATGGCTGACCTCTAAGATTAGCATAATCCTTCCAGTTCCTGGAATGTCAAGCCTTGGCCAGAAACCAACCCTTATGTATCTGTTGAGTCCTACGGAGTCCGTTCTTTAGCGTCCACCCATCGTTCCAGTTTTTCGGCCGCCTTGCTGAGATATAAGGCTGCTTGTATACTCGACTGAGCCGCCCGCTCGTCGCTAGACCTCAAACCACTAGGCGTAGGAAAGACCGTTTTGCCTGCCAGCTTGGGTATCATAGGCTACCCCATAGCCCACTCCATCTCACCCATCTTCCAACAGGCCGCCCTGGACCACTGCGGCATCGACGCGACTTACCTGGCTTTCGAGGTCGCGCCGGAGCAAGTGGGCCGATTCGTTGGCGATCTGCGCCGGGACGGCGCATGGGGTATCAACGTCACCGTCCCCCACAAAGAGGCGGTGATTCCTTATATTGATGAGGTCGACGATTGGGCGACTGCCGCCGGGGCCGTAAACACCATCGTCAACCGGGAAGGACGCCTTACCGGCCATAACACCGACGGCTTGGGATTCTTGAGGGCATTGCGGGACGAGGGAGGCTTCGTACCGGAAGGAAGCCGCGTGCTGGTTCTGGGAGCCGGAGGCGCTGCTCGTGGCGTGGTGCTGGCGCTGTCACGGGCGAAGGTTGCCACCATTACGATCGCCAATCGTACGTTGGAAAGAGGTCAGCGCCTTGCCGAGTTGGCGCAGTCGGCGGACACTGAAGGCCTCGCCATTCCCCTAGACGGGAAGGATCTGACGGAGGCGGCCGGTGCGGCGGACTTGATCGTAAACTGCACCACCATCGGAATGTCCCACGGCCCCGATGAGGCAGGCTCGCCCATTCCCGCGGCAAGCATCCCGTCCAGAGTGCTGGTAAACGACCTAGTGTATAATCCTTTGGAGACGCCGCTATTGAAAGCGGCTGCCCAGGTGGGAGCCACATGCCTGGGCGGTATACATATGCTGATATACCAGGGCGCCGCCTCTTTCGAGATGTGGACCGGCCAAGACGCGCCGGTAGCGGTGATGCTGGAAGCAGCCACCAAGGCAATGGCGGCCCGGTAATCTCTTACGGTTTCAATGGTCTGGGGAGCCTAAAGGGTTCCCCAGATGTATTTTCCGGCCAAATTAGCGATCGTGTATCAGGGAGGGCCGTAGATGGTCCGGTTTTTCACTGCAGGTGAGTCCCACGGTCAGGGACTGGTAATAATTGTCGAGGGCGTCCCGGCGGCCCTGCCCATCGGCGAAGAGTACATCGCGTCTCAGTTGGCCCGGCGTCAGCGGGGCTACGGCCGCGGCGGGCGGATGCTCATCGAACAGGACCATGCCCACATCATGTCCGGTGTTCGCCATGGCCGCACGCTGGGCAGTCCCATCGGCATGACGATAGAGAACAAGGACTGGGTCAACTGGGAAACTGCCATGGCCGTGGAAGACGTGGGGGACACCAGCCACGACGAGCGTTCAAAGCGGATCACTCGCATACGTCCCGGCCACGCCGATCTGCCGGGAGCAATGAAGTATGGGTTTCAGGACGTTCGCGACGTATTAGAGCGGGCCAGCGCCCGGGAAACCGCGGCCCGCGTCGCCGCCGGCGCCGTGGCGATGCGCTTGCTGGAAGAGTTTGGCATCCAGCTGCATAGCCACGTAATCTCCATCGGCGGCATCAAGGCCGAGATACCCGAAGTTATTGACTGGCAGGCGGTTGAAGAGTCCCCGGTGCGCTGCGCCGATCCGGAGGCAGCCACGAGGATGATGGCCGAGATCGACGCAGCCAAGGAAGCCGGAGACACCGCCGGTGGGACCGTGGAGATAATCGCGGAAAATGTGCCCATCGGATTGGGTTCCCACGTCCACTGGGACCGGAAGATCGACGCCCTCGTAGCTCAGGCACTGATGTCCATCAACGCCGTGAAAGCCGTGTCCATCGGCCCAGGCTTTGAAGTCGCCGACCTGCGTGGCTCTCAGGTTCATGACGTGATTCTGCCGGTGACCGACCCCGACCATCCGTGGCAAAGGGAGACCAACCGGGCCGGAGGCACCGAGGGTGGGATGACCGACGGTATGCCCTTGGTCGCCCGCTTCGCCGTCAAACCCATCGCCACCATAACAAACCCATTGCCTTCCGTGGACCTGGACACCGGAGACCTGGTCCAAGCCCATTACGAGCGCTCCGATGTCTGCCAGGTGCCCCCTGCCGGCGTTATTGGCGAGGCCATGGTCGCTCTGGTTTTGGCCGGCGCCTTCATGGAAAAATTTGGCGGCGACTCTATCCCGGAAACCCGCCGTAATTACGAAGGATACATGGCCACCGTCGGCCCCCGGCTGAAATACCAGTAAACGTTCGGCCACATCATAGGGTCCATTGAACCTTCGACGAACCTTCGACAGGCCGCTGCCACCGGCCGGCCTGGTATCGAACCGATGAACCACCGCTGCTGGAGGTTTTAAAATCGCGGGATCGGGCGATTAAAGGGTGAGCGTTGATGGATAGCTGCTGCCAGGACAAAGCCTGCGAGTTGGAGGCTTTACGGGGTCGCCAATCCAAGACCCTGTGGACCGTTCTGGCGATCAACGGGGGTATGTTCGGCGTGGAGATGGTCATTGGGCTGCTGGCCGGTTCCACGGCACTGCTGGCCGATTCTCTAGACATGCTGGGAGATGCCCTGGTCTATGGGTTTAGCTTGTATGTGGTGGGCCGCAGCCCTCGCTGGCTGGCTGGCGCTGCCTTGATGAAAGGCGTGATTATGGGTGGGTTTGGCTTGATGGTGCTGGCCCAGGTGGGCTATCGATTCATCTCACCAGAAGTCCCAGACCCCCAGATGATGGGAGCAACCGGAGCGCTGGCGCTCGTAGCTAACGTCACCTGTTTGATGCTGCTGACCCGGCACCGGAACGACGACCTGAACATGAGTTCCACCTGGCTCTGCTCCCGCAACGACATCATCGCCAATCTGGGAGTCATGGCTGCCGCCGCCGCTGTCTTTGGCACTGGTTCCATGTGGCCGGATCTGGCCGTGGGCTTGCTGATTACAGTGGTGTTTATGAGGACGGCGGTCTATGTAGTGCGGCAGGCCGCCACTGAGTTGCGCCGCCCCGCAGCCCGTGAAATCCTTCAAAGATCTGGTCAGCCTGTGGTGCTGCTGCCGAGAAAATGACCACTGGGTGCGCGCCGGGCCGCTGTGGAAGCGGTTAAACAATAATGCTTGTTTCCGCCGTGGGGCCACGGGCGATGATGTGGTCCGAGCCCGTATTGTTCGAGGAAGGGACCGGTTGGACGCCGTACCGCCGAGTTGATGTTCAACCATACTCGCTATCCGGCCCGTCTTCCTGGCAGACCGGTTCGCCGTGGTGGGCACCCAGGACCAGTGCCGGGAAAAGGTTTTATAGAAGGCGCCGGAGTCGGTGTGCTGCTAGTTGTCGCGATAGGCCCTCCACCGGGTGTAATCATCCAACGGTTCGGGCGTGAAGTGGCGGCGATTTCAGGCTAATCCGAAGACTCGGCGACATCAGCCATTGTGTTGGCCTGACGGCGTACTCGTTACGGAACCCCATCGCCTTACCCCGAAATACAAGCATCCCAACCCTACTCGGCCGCTGTGCTCGACGCGGCAGAGTATAAATTCGCCGCGTAGCTGGCTCATAGATATTGACAGTGCTGGAAATTCCGTTAAACTAGGGGATGACCCCAAACTTCAGGCTCAAGGAGTTGCTTCCATGGAAGGAAAAGTCCAAGTAGAGATTACCTACTGCGTACCTTGACAACACCTCGGCACCGCCACGTGGATGGCGAATGAGTTCTTCCGTCACTTCGGCCCCGATGTTTCCCTGGCCATCTCACCGAGAGGGCAAGGAATCATGGAAGTCTTCGTAGACGGTGAGCGGATTTTTGACAAGAAGGGCGAAGGCAACATCTACCCGGACCTGGCTCGTGTTCGGAAGATGCGCGAAGTCATCGCTGAGAGAATCGCGAACGCGGTTCCCGTCCCTGCCGACAACTAGCCGGTAGCGGTCTGGGCAACTCCCAAGTGGGGATGCCCGGAACACCTAGGTAACAACAGCCCCTTCTCTTAGAGAAGGGGCTGAACTTTTGCCCAAATGTCCCGGCTTAATTGGCGTTGCGGCCTGGCGCCATCCAACACCAACCACCGGGCGGGGTCCTCCGCCGCCAGAGTCAAGTATCCTTCCCGTACCTTGCGCTGGAACTCATCCGGGGCGCTTTCAAACGGGTCGGCTCCCGCAGCCCCCCTCCGTGATAATCCTATCTGAGCCGGCAAGTCTAGTAGCACTGTCAGATCGGGAGCCAAACCTCCGGTGGCGATCTGGTTCAACTGCCGGATCAGTCCCAAGTCCAACCCCCGCCCATAGCCTTGATATGCCATGGTTGACGCGGTGTACCTGTCGCTGATCACAGTGCTCCCGCCGTCAAGCCCGGGTCGTATTACCGACTCTACCAGTTGAGTCCGGGCAGCCTCGAACAGCAATAATTCGCTTAATGGTTGGAGGTTGAGCCGGCCTTTGAGCCAGCGGCGGATCGACTCACCGGCGGGCGTGCCTCCCGGTTCTCTGGTCAACAGAACGGGGAGACCCCGGCGGCGTAGCCGCCGGTTGAGGCTGCGCGCCTGGGTGCTCTTACCCGAGCCGTCGCCACCCTCGAAAACGATGAAGCACGCCACAGACGTTCGGGATCAGGGCTTGTAGAGTAGCACGGCCCGGGCTGGGTCCCGGCCCTTGCTGGTGGAAGCCAGGTTGTAACGTTGGGCTAGCATATGCTGGAGACGGCGCACGTAGGACCGTTGCGGCGCGAGCTGAATAGAAAACTCGCCGCTGAGCACCCGCTGGGCCGCGTCTTCGGCCTCCTGCATCGCCTGCTCAAGGGTCGCTTTGTAATCTTCTCCCCCCGACCTGGGTCCCATACCGTTGTCCCGCCACTCTTTGGAGATGGTTTGGAGAAACTCCTGAACTTGGGGCATGGTATTCTTTCTGAGAACGTAAACGGGAGTTCCGGTAGACTCGGCGGTGCGCACCAACTGGGACCCCCGCCGGTAATGGGTCTTGGTGGTCAAGACCACGTCGGCGCGGCGTAGTTCGTTGGCGACTTGTACCGGGACCCCGGCTTCCACACCGGCAGCCTCCAATTTATCGCGCCCGACGCCGAATAGGAAAACCCTGAGGTCCAGGTCATTAGCGTCTGGTTCGGCCTCTGGGCCGAACGACGCCGGGCCCACTTGGCCCATCTGTTGCTGGTCCGGCTGCCTGTTTCGGCCGGAGCGCTTGGGTTGGTCGGGACGCCAGGGCGCCAGGGAGGCTTCGCTGGGCCGGGCAGGTTCTTTATTCCGGTTTACCTGCCCCTCTTCGTCCAGCCAGCGCACTTCCGGCGCCACCGGATATCCCCGGAGCCACTGGTCTACCACATGGGCCACGCCATCATGAACGGCAAGCCGGCTCCAATCTTGAATCTCCACCACCACGTCGAAGGTGGGTGGAGCTTTCCTTTCCAACACCGTCTTTTGGGTCCCCCGGTGTCGAGCCTCCTGGTCTCCCAGGGTTACCGATTGAACGCCGCCCACCAGGTCGGACAGGGTTGGGTTCATCACCAGGTTGTCCAGAGTGTTACCGTGGGCGGTGGCGATGAGCTGAACCCCACGCTCGGCGATGGTACGGGCTGCCGCTGCTTCCAGTTCCGTTCCCATCTCATCGATGATGATAACCTCGGGCATGTGGTTCTCCACGGCTTCAATCATCACCCCGTGTTGGTGAGCCGGAGTGGTTACCTGCATCCGGCGGGAGCGCCCTATGGCGCGGTGGGGCACGTCACCGTCACCGGCTATTTCGTTGGAGGTGTCGACGATGACCACCCGCTTCTTTGCGTCCTCCGACAGCACGCGGGCCATCTCGCGCAACATCGTGGTCTTGCCCACGCCGGGGCGGCCAAGGAGCAGGATGTTCTTGCCGGAGAAAGCCAAGTCTTCAATTATCTTGATGGTGCCGAAGACGGCCCGGCCCACCCGGCAGGTTATCCCGATGACCTGGCCCTTTCGGTTGCGCATAGCGGAGATGCGGTGTAGCGTCCGTTCGATGCCGGCCCGGTTGTCGTCACCAAATTCACCCAGGCGCGATACCAGGTTCTCCAAGTCCTCCCTGGTGACATCCTGGTCGTCCAAGGCGACGTCCCCCGAAGGGAATCTGGCCTCGGGCACGCGTCCCAAGTCCAAGACCACCTCCAACAACTCGTCCACGTCCTCGCGGGCCCGTAGCTTATCCGCCACGCGCGGGGGCAGGATGTCCAGCAACTGGCCGAGTTCCTTCTGGAGCAGATCTTCCGCTATCGCCAATCCTATGCCTCCACAGCCGCGAAACCGGGCGCCATGACCCGGGCGGCCACCGTTTTGACTAGCACAACATAACGGGCCGTTTCAACGAGACCCCGCCGAAGCAGCAACTCCCGCGCCATCTCCTGGTAATCAGGAATCAACCACTTGTTCAGAACCGGTTGGGCCAAGACCTTAGACAAAAGGACCGGTAGGGCGTCGGGAAAATCCGGGTGGTACATGACCTCGCCCTCTTGCCAGCCATCAACGGTACGCAGACCCAGCCAGCCGATGATACGTTCCTTCTCCCTGATGACCCACTCTCGCATTTCCCGGCGGAACGGATTCTGGGAATCGCGCCATTGGTCGAAAGTAGACCCAAGGCCGTCCCTGACCTGTTGGGGAGAGCCGGCGCAGAACAGTTGGAACAGACCGTAATCGTCATGGGGTAAACGCACACCCAGACTCAGGGGTGATGCCGCTGCGTTTTGCCCATCTTCAGCCACTTGCCCCTCTAATAAGACCTCTTCGAAAAAGGGATAAAAACCGGCAAGCCTGGCGTCGTGTACGCAAGGGCTGTCGAAGGGGAGGCGCAACATCACGCGCTCGCCTGATCGCTCTCCGGCTTCCTGGACCAATTTCTCCAGGAAGTCCGTGAAGGCATGGTCCCACGATTTCTGAAGCTTGGCGCCGGCTCCGTTGGAATCGTTCAGGGTCTTGTCCTGGCCGGCGGAGACAAAAAGACGGTCAATCTCCCAAGCTCGGTGACCATTGATGGCGTGGGCTGAAGCCAGCCCGGTGAATCGGAGGCCCTGCCAGGAAACCAGGGAGATCCTACCCCCGCGGCGGGCCAACGTTTCCCGCCAAAGTACCGTGTTGCTAGGCTGTTTACCACTGAGGGAGGTTTCCCTGGGGCACGCCAGATTAGGCCCCTTGGGCACGTTCAGCAGAAAACACCGCACTGCATCGCTGATGCGGACGGTCTGCATCATCACGCCGAAGGGGATGACTCCTGGGGGATTAGGTCAAGAAAATATTGATGTAATCTGTTGTCCGCGGTAAGTTCTGGATGGAAAGATGTAGCTAACAGATTGCCTTGGCGTACTGCCACCGGCTGTCCATCTGGAAGGGTCGCCATTACTTTAACCTCTCGACCGACCCGGGTGATTACCGGAGCTCGTATAAAGACCCCGTGGAAGGGAGCTGGACCAAGGTCAATCACCTGTAGGTCCTGCTCAAAGCTATCCACTTGCCTTCCAAATCCGTTGCGGAGCACACCGATGTCCATGAGTTTCAAGGGAACCGGGTCTTCCTCGGTGATTTCCTGCGCCACCATTATCATCCCGGCGCAAGTGCCCCAGATAGCCTTACCTTGACGGGACATCTGCTCGATGGGTTCCCTCATGGAGTAGATGCTCATCAGGCGGCTGAGCGTTGTGCTTTCGCCGCCTGGGATGATTAGGCCGTTGATGTTTTCAAGCTGTTCGGGTAGTCTGATCTCCCGGCCTGTAACGCCCAAACGTTTCAGAACAGCGATATGCTCGGCGAAGTCCCCCTGCAGGGCTAGAACACCTACTTCCAATTCGGCCTTCTTCTCCGATTGATCGCTCCCCGCCGGCCTGCTAGTTTGATTGCTAAATGCTCCTGGGAGCCATCAATTGCTCTGCCGGTAGACTCCTGGTGCTGATGCCCACCATCGCCTCACCCAGGCCCTTGGAGACCTCGGCAAGAATCTTGGGATCCTTGTAGTGGGTCACAGCCTGGACGATGGCATAGCCGCGCTCGGCGGGATCGCCTGACTTGAATACGCCCGAGCCTACGAATACACCATCAGCGCCCAGCTGCATCATCAGCGCCGCATCGGCGGGGGTGGCCACTCCGCCGGCCGCGAAGTTCACCGTGGGAAGGCGCCCCAACTCCCGAGTCTGGGTTAGCAGATCAAGGCTAACCCCCAGGTCCCTAGCCTCAACCACCAACTCGTCGTCGGGCATGGTTTGAAGTTTTCGGATGTTGTCCTGAACGGCCCGCATGTGGCGAACGGCCTCAACCACATCCCCGGTGCCCGCTTCTCCTTTGGTGCGAATCATGGCTGCCCCTTCGGAGATGCGGCGCAGAGCCTCTCCCAAGTCTCGACAGCCGCAAACGAAAGGCACCTTGAAATCGTGTTTCCACACGTGATGAACCTCATCGGCGGGCGTCAGAACTTCCGACTCGTCGATGTAGTCCACTCCCAATGATTCCAGGATCTGAGCTTCCACAAAATGGCCGATGCGGACTTTAGCCATAACCGGAATGCTCACGGTGTCCATGATCGCGCAGATGATGGAAGGGTCGGTCATGCGGGCGACTCCCCCATCGGCGCGGATGTCGGCGGGCACTCGCTCCAGAGCCATGACGGCTACTGCACCCGCTTCTTCAGCGATCCGGGCTTGCTCCGCCGTTACCACGTCCATGATGACGCCACCTTTGAGCATCTGGGCGTGGCCTGCTTTAACTGTATCGGTACCGGTTAATACATCGACCATGATTGACTTCCTCCAAAGGGATAACGCACGGGACACAACGCACCGGGAATCATATTGCGTTTCAAGCTGTATTATACGATGCTTACTTGTGGGTAATCAATTGGGGTCTCAGAGTAATTGTTGACTGTCTCGGGCGCTCGGCCCAAGAGGGGTCGTCTTGACAGTCTCAAAGGGGTAGCTCTAAGATGAAGGTCGTGCGCCGAGGTAGCTCAGGTGGTAGAGCACGGCACTGAAAATGCCGGTGTCGACAGTTCGAGTCTGTCCCTCGGCACCATTTCCACTCATATCCTCTATTCCGTAGCTAATTCTCCAGTGTTACGCCTC
>JAKUQE010000127.1 GCA_022450395.1 Dehalococcoidia bacterium
CGGCCCTATCGCACCAATTTGCCCATCGAAGGGGGTCGGCGCTGTCCTTTCACGGGGTGGGAGGCAACATCGGAGACGTGTTGGGTCCGGCGTTGACCGGAGGCCTGCTGTTGGTGCTTAGCTGGAGAGGAATCCTTAGTATCTACGCCGTGGTTCCTTTGCTGTTGACCTTCGTAGTTTTTTGGGCTTTTCGTGACATTGGTAGGACCGGGCCCCAGGCCACTGAGGCGCCAAGTTTCAATGAGCAGATGGGCCAGACCTGGCAATCGTTCAAAGTCCACCCCAGGTTGTGGGGCATCATGACGGTCGCGGGAATTCGGGGTATGGCCCACGTGGCCTTCTTGCCATTCCTGGCATTGTACTTGGGGCTTGAGACCCAACTGGGACTGAGCAAGCCGTTGCTTGGTCTACACTTCGCCCTCCTGGTAGGAGTGGGTATCGTATCCACTCCGGTTATGGGCTACTTATCAGACCGGGTGGGACGAAAGGTCGTGCTGATTCCCGGGATGCTTGGGCTTGCTGTCTTAACGGCGCTACTTGTCCCATTTGGCGAGGGAATAGGCCTGATCGTGGTGATCGCACTGTTAGGGATTTTCTTGTTCAGCGACCAGCCGATCTTAACCGCGGGAGCCTTGGACACCATTGGAGAAGGGGTAGTCGCCAGCACGCTCGGTGTGTTTTCTTTTTCCAGATTCGCTCTTGCCGCTGCTTCGCCACTCATCGCCGGCTATCTGTTTGACTCGAATGGTATCGAATCCACCTTTATATACATCGCCGTTCTGTACGTTGTGGCCACTGTCGTCCTGCTGTTGGTGCCAATGGGGGCGCCACGTCATTCCGCCGGCGACGGCCACCATGGTCACGGCGGCGGACATGGCCATGGGCATGGCGGAAATGGGGAAGGGCAAGAAGACCATGGACACGGCCACGCCCATGAGGAAGAACAAGGTCACCACGGTCACGGCCATGGCGATGAGGAAGAACATGGGCACCATTGACACAGTTATTAAACGAAGGTTGCCGGCCAACCCCACTGCGTCTAAAGCGTTAACGAGGCTATGAAGCTAGAGTTCGGACAGGAGCCGCTTGGCTTCTTGTAAGGAGGGGGTCTCCGACGGGTCAACCCCCTTCAACATGGCAAGATAGTAGCTGACATAGTCCCCCAGAACCAACATGTTCAATAACTGGACCAGTTGGCTGCCGTCCCCACCCTTCAACACGCGGTGCGGTACGGTGTGCCTTTTCAGCAGCTCCGCCAAAACCTCATAGTGGCCGGACGATCCCTCCGGCGCCGTGTTGGGCTGAAGAATCAGCGCCGTTAACGGTAGGCCGGATTCCGCCCAGTCCGGGTAGGCTTCCACCGAGTTGTGCAGCGATTCCGGAATCGTCTCGAAGAATGCCCAAACCTTGGCGTTCTCATTGAATTGAGTTTTCCAGCGCCGCGCCATGCCCCGAAAAAAACCGCCTCCGTAGATCAACGGAACCTTGCCGTGAAGCTCCAGGGCGATCTGTTTGGCGGTGTTCGACTCGGTGGGCCGGTCCGGCTCGATGCGGGCTATGTGCTGCCGCGCAGCTTCGATAGCTGACTGGACGTCCGATTCCCTTGTTTCGACCAATCCCAGGCGATTTAGCAGACCCAAGAGCAGCATCAGACTATACCCGACGGCGTTGCGCGGCTCTCCCTTGGTGGCGACATGCAGGACAGGGGCCCTGCTCTCGGTGGCGAGGCCGGCAAGGGTACCGCCACTGGTAATGGCTACCACGGCCGATCCGGCCTTGACCGCTTCTTGGAAGAGAGACAGGGTTTCCCGGGTTTCACCGGAATAGCTGCAAGTGATTACTAAGGTTCGGCTATCCGGTTTAAACGGTAGCCGGAAGTCCCGGACCACGGTGATGGGCAGGCCTCCCTGGGCCTGCGCTAGGTCGGCGGCCAGATCCCCGGCGATCGCCGACCCGCCCATGCCGCAAATCACCACCTGGTTCTGGGGCTGAGGGAAGCCGGGCAACTCGGCTTGGCTGATCTGTTGCCACGCTTCGCCGCATTGGCCTGGCAGGGCCGCTATTCTCGCGCCTAGCCGCGAGGGATCCAACGCGGCGTATATATTTTGATCGTCCAGTTTATGCATTAAGGTCTAGGAGAGCGCCGGTGGCGAAATCCCCGTACACATGCGTTGTTTCACGGAATCCAAGCCAACCCAGCCCGGCCTTAATCATCCGACGAGGTTGAGGCGGCCTCTTCCTGGGAGGTCCGGTCGATTCTAGCTAGAAACCAGGGTTCGATACGGCGTTGGAACCAGGGTTCAATACGATGGCCAAAGGGTAAAAGATGGGGCAGGCTTCGGTACGAATCCATGACGTGGTGATGGGGAGAGATATAACGGGAGTCGAACCCTTTGAACACCCGAAAGGTGATCCAATAAGCAAAAGGGGATAGGCGGTTCCATATGTGGTCGGTGGCTACGTGGGCCACGTGTCCCAGGATAGCCGCCAGCAGAAACGGGTGATAAAAGAACAGGCCGATTAAAGACATTGCCAAGGGATATTCCCAGGCGTGAAGGAGCACGTAGACCCGGTTATTCTTGCCTCTGATGTACCGCTGGTAGTAGTCGAAGAGGTGGTCCAAGTCCATCAGTACGCCCACCCCCAGAGCTACTCCGGCGGCGGCGGGAGAGCCGGTTATGGCCCATGTGCCGCCGGCAACGGCGCTGGAAATGACTGTGTGACCTATCGGTCCCATATTAAGACGAGGGTTCCCGGAGACTGATGCCGCTCAAATTCTAGAAACTCCTTCAGCGTGAATCAACCTGTATGCAGGCGTGAGAACGATCCTTGGTGGATTATAACGCACCGGGGAGGTCCCCCTACGCCGGAACCAGTAGATATGCTAGGTCCGGTGCCAAGCGAGGACGACTACGGGGACTGTTGATTGGCGCCGACGGGCTCGCCGCCGTTGAAATGGGCCGGCTGCCGTACGTTGTGCCACAATAACGGCAAGCGGCGGCGTTTCCCCCGGTGTTGGCGATAGGTTTGGGTGATCGCCGCCGCCAGCTTCGCCGGCTCATGATGGGTAGGGCTGGCTTCGTCGATGATGTCGGCCAAAACGCGAACCGCCGGATCCTGCCAAGCCTGTTTCGGGTCGATCAATGAGACCGCTTCGGGAACGTTTCCGCCAAGTAGATTGTCGTTGGCGATAACGATGTCCACCGAATAGGTCCCGGCGTAATAGCGTATAACGTTCAGATGGTCTAGGAGCGAAAAGCCGGCAGTTTCCCCGGCTTCTCCGGCCACGTTGCAGACATACATCTTCAATCCATTGGCATTGGCCACCGCTCCGGCGATATCCTTGACTAGCAGGTTGGGTACGATACTGGTGAACAGGCTGCCCGGCCCCAAGATAATCAGGTCCGCTTCCTCAATGGCTCTCATGGCATCGGGGTGGGCCGGGGCATCGGGCGGGTACAGGGCGACCATGCGTAAGTGTTCACCGGCGGAGCCGACCCGCGATTCGCCAACCAAGCGCTGTCCGGAGACGGTGCTGCCAACAAGGGTAACGTTGGTGGTGGTGGACGGTATCACCTTACCCCGGATGGCCAATAGCTGCCCCGCGATCTCCACACCTTTGTAGAAATCACCCCCGATCCCCGCCAGTGCCGCGATCAATATATTGCCGAAGGAGTGGCCGTCCAGCTGGCCTTGGGTGGAGAATCGATAGTCCATCAGGTCCTGCATGACTGTTTCCGAATCTGCCAAGGCAACCAGACAATTCCTGATGTCTCCAGGGGGCAGGATGTCAAGCTCCGAACGCAGCCGGCCGGAGCTTCCGCCGTCATCCGCCACGGTTACCACTGCGGTCAGGTTGGAGGTGTAGTGTTTCAGGCCACGCAACAAGTTTGGAAGCCCGCTTCCTCCTCCGATCACCACAACTCTCGGTCCGCCCGAAAGCACCCGGCCTACGTAGAGGGAATCCAGCAACGACCAGTGGCGTCTGCCGCCGCGGGCGCTGCCCAGAGACATCAGAAGTTTGACCAGTGCGCTGCCGGCGAATATCGTGCCCAATCCGATGAATATGGTGCTGCGGACGGGCGTGGGAGCCCATTTCAAACTAAGAGTGCCTACTATGGAGTGTAGGCCGGGAGCTAGGGAGACTTCGAAGGCAAACAGTATGCCAAGTACCACGGCAATCGTTCCTAACCCTCCCAGAGCCAGCCACCGTTTCAGATGGATCCCTGGAATGAGTAACACCAGGATGGCGTTGGTAAAGGGGAATCTGGTTATATTACCGAGGATTGCACGCATCACGGTTTATCTGGCGGTTGAAGGTCTAGAAGTTTCATTCCGAAGCCATGGTGTTTGAACAAAAACCGGCCACCACGCGGTGACCAGGCAGAACCTACGGAAAATCCCCCGCCACCCACCGGCCCCTCCCTGTCCCAGTTGCCAATTTTCCGAAACATAAACATTGGATTGCCGCGCTTCACCGAACTCTCGATCGCCTATGTTGCGACTGCCTTTTCGGTTAGCCTTTTGGCGGTGGCAAACCGTCGTTTCCTTAGTCTCAACTAGGAATTTTAGGCAGAGGCCTCAATCCTGTCAAGCCGTTCAGTCGCTCCAGCGGGTTGTGATCGATCCGCCGGATCTCGATCGACTAGAAGCTGTTGGCGGAGCATAAGCAGCCGGGCATTGACTGGAATGACCATATGATACCATTGCGCCGCCTATACGGTAGGCCATTTGCACTTGATGGAGGCGAAGGTATGGAAAGACGGCGAGCCTCAAGACTCGATAAGGTAGAGCCTCCGGCCACGATCGCCGCCGGAGAGCGGGCTAGGCAATTGTCCAGGCAAGGGCGAGACATCATAGACCTGGGGCAATCCAGCCCACATCACGTCACACCGGAGCACATCATAGAGGCTGGGGTAAAGGCCCTGCGCGATGGAATGACGAATATCGAGTCGCCAAGGGGGCTTCCGGAATTCCGTGAAGCGATGGCGGAAAAACTGGCCAGGCACAACGGCTTGGACGTTAACCCGGGCGGCGATGTCCTGGTGACACCCGGCAGCAAACAGGGCCTCTACTATTCCGTCAATGCCTTCATCGGCGAGGGTGATGAGGTCCTGTTGATCGAGCCTACTTGGGTTAGCTTTCGCCAGCAGGTCCAACTTTCCCAAGGCATACCGGTGGCGGTCCCGCTGAGCGAGGAAGAGGAATACGCCATAACCTACGAGGGCTTGCGCCGATACATTACGCCCCGGACCAAAGCGATGGTTATCAACAATCCTAACAACCCTACGGGGCGGGTCTACACGCTGACGGAACTGGAAGCCGTGGCCAGATTGGCTACGGAGAACAACCTCCTGGTGATCTGCGACGAGACCTACGAATATTTCATTTACGGCTCCAATAAGCACCATACTCTGGCAGCTCTGCCTGGTATGTGGGAGCGAACATTGACCAGTTACACCTTCACTAAATCCTATTCCATGGCCGGATGGCGCTTGGGGTGCATCGTGGGGCCGGAAGCGTTGCTGGAGCCTTTGTTGCAGATTCAAGAGCATACGGCCAGTTTCGTCTCTCCCTTTATCCAGATGGCCGGCATAGCCGCTGTCACCGGCCCCCAGGACCATATCGAGGACTGGCGCGCCGAATGCGCCGGACTTGCCACGGCGGTGGTTGATAGGCTCAACGCCGTAGATGGGGTCCAATGCCCACTACCACAAGGGGCCACTTTCGTGTTTCCACGCTTCTCCATGGAGCGTACGTCCGTGGAGTTGGCCGAGCTGTTGGTGGAGAGCCAAGGCGTGGTAATCACCCCGGGAATCGGCTTCGGAGAGTCGGGTGAAGGCCATGTCCGCATCGCGTTGATGCGCTCCCCGGCGGAGCGGGTACGGGAAGGCGTAGAACGCATCGCCACGGCCTTGGAGACCTTGTAAGAGCCGGATACTGGCCGCCGGTCTAGAGTTGCGCTCCGGGGGCCATTCGTTGATGCCAAGAAGTGGCTTGCTCATAGGCGTGCGCCGCCCTTAAAAGCGTCTCCTCAGCGAACGGCCGGGCCCCCAATTGCAGCCCGATGGGCAGATTATCCGAGGTGAATCCCCCCGGCAGCGAAATAGCGGGAAGGGCGGCCAGGGGATAACACCCGGTGTAGGAACGCCGGACGAAAAACCGGCTCCGAACGTCATCGGCATTTTCGAAGGTGGCGGTCAGGTCCGTGTGCTTGGGAGCGGGGTAAGGAGCGGTGGCCGAGACCAGTACATCCACTTGGTCCAGAACCTCCATCATCTGCCGGCGGAGCAAAACTCGGGCCTTGGCCGCACGGTTGTAGACTTTGGCGGGCACCAACGCCGCGGATTGCAGACGGGTTCTGGAGGCCCGGTCCAAGTCTTCGGGCCGGGTACGCAATATCTCGTCACGAGCGCCCGCCCCCTCGGTGTCGGCGATTCCCACGAAGATTGCTCCGGCTTTGGTTATCAAAGGAATCGACACTTCTCGCACCTGGCAGCCCAGACTCCGAAACATCTCTAGCGCGGCTTCTATCGCGCCTTTGACCTCGGGATGGACATCTTCGGTTTCGTGTAATTCCCGGATCAAACCCACGCGCAACCCGCTGATCCCCTGTCCTAGATTGGCGGTGTAATCTGGGACAGGTCTCCGGCTGGTGTAAGGGTCGTTGGGGTCGTAACCGGCAACCGTCCCCAGCAGCAACGCGCAGTCCTCAACCGTCTTGGTCATGGGCGCGGCGGCGTCCAAGAACCAGCACATGGGAGTCATGCCGTGACGGGTTACTCGAGTGAAAGTTGGGCGAAGTCCTACCACGCCGCAATAAGACGCCGGACCGCGGCCCGAACCACCGGTGTCCTCACCCATCGAGGCCGCGCATAGATGAGCGGCCAAGGCTACGCCGGACCCGGAGCTGGATTCCCCTGGCGTCCTCTCCGGATCCCAAGGATTGCCTGGGGTCCCCCAAGGCGGTTTCTCGGTCCCTCCCATAGCCAATTCACTCATATTGAGCTTACCCAGGAGAATGCCCCCGGCTTGTTTGATCCTGGATATCACCGTGGCATCCTCGGTGGGGACGAAATCTTGGTACACCTTGGATCCGTTGGTGGTCAAGATGCCGGCGGTTTGGTACTGGTCCTTCACCGCCACCGGCACACCGGCTAACGGTCCCGCCGTTCCGCCCTTGGCTAAGTCGCTGTCCAAGCGCCCAGCAGCTTCCAGGGCCTCTTCCCGGCACACAGTGATGTACGCTTTCAAGGTTGGGTCCAGCTTGTCGATACGCTCAAGATATGCTTGAACGGCCTCCACTGATGAGACTTGTTTGGCTCGAATGGCCGACGCCGTGGCGGCGGCCGACAGGAATGGAACGTTCAAATCGCTGTTCGCGGTCAACTTTTCGATCCTCCCTGGATTGCGATGGATCTATTGTATCTGGGCTGCCGGCCTGGCTTTTGGGTATCTAAGCAGTCCCTCGCGGTGGCGGGACGCGGTCCTTACACCTGCGGCATTAATTGCTTTTGAGCAGGCTCAAGCGTCGGGTTCATCTTCGTCAGGAAATACTGACACGGGCTGGATATCGGCCAGGTCCATCTCGGTTAAACCGTTTAGCTCGGTCATCAGGCTTAAGAACCGGTTGGCCACCTCCGGCAGGTCCTCTTCTGAAATTGAAATACCCACCAACCTGGCCAACCCCCGAACTTGATCTGTCATGGATTCGGTCATATTTCTCTCCCTTCAATTTTTTAATATAACCATGAGGCTGTTATGTGTAAAGCAGGGATTGACTACCAGGCAAAATCGTGGATCAACATAACATCATCCCGCTGATGGGTAAATTGACTTGTCACACGGCAAGAATCGTAGGGCAATCGAAAGGGATGTTGATAGAAGGCAACCGATACTATTTGATGCATTTTTGAGCCTGCAAACAGTTTGACAAACCGGCTGGCCGCTGTTATTGTGTCGGGGTTTGCTCGTACCGGGTGACTGTAAAAACTGTATCTGGATGGGATGGGAGGGTCATATTCGGGCACATAGTTGGAATATTCGCGGGTGGAAGGAAGACATACCTATAAGGGCATCTATATCTAATAGCGCAAGTGGGAATCTTTCACTCCATTGGTCCCAGCGCAGCCGAAAGCATTCTTTACCTTGCGAGACTTAGCTGGCCCAACATTAAAATCTATATCTACGGTTCCGGGGCCATCTCCAGACTTGCAACCTCAGTTCAACCCGTGGGTATCCTCCACCAGAAGTTTCCTCTACTCATGACGCCTATTTTCATGTCCCAATAATACTCGGAGGTAGTATATGAGAACTTTGTTAAAGTCGAAAATCCACAGGGCCTTTGTAACCGACGCGAACCCGGACTACGTTGGCAGTATCCTCATAGACACGGAACTGATGGACCGAACCGATATCTGGAACTTCGAAAAGGTACTGGTATGCGACGTAACCAACGGCAGTAGATTTGAAACATATGCCATGCCCGGTGAGCGCGGCTCGGGAGTAGTCGCCGTTCAAGGGGCGGCCGCACGATTAGTTGACAACGGCGATTGCATTATCATCATGGCCTTTGATCTCACAGACGAACCCATAGAACCCAAGATGATATTGGTCGACGATAAGAACAATTTCGTTGAGTATCTTGAAGGGGTTAAACATGTCCAAATCGTACACTGAAACCGATACGGAATCTTACTACGACGCCGAGGATGGAATCTACCGGGTTGTTTGGGACGAGGATGGCAGCGTCCACTGGGGCGTGTTCGACGAGAGTACCGGAGGAGACTTTCTCAAAGCGTCCGCCAATCTCAATCACATAATGGTTGACAAAGGGCTCATCGGCGAAGACGCTAGAGTTTTGGATCTAGGGTGCGGTAACGGGACTACAGCCATCTGGCTGTCCAAAGCCCATGGCTGTCAGGTTACCGGTGTCGATCTCAGTGGCGTCCGCGTAGACAACGCCAAAGAGGCCCGTTTGAATCAACTTCCCGATCTGCAAGACCGGTTGGCTTTTGAGAAGGCATCGGCCACCGAACTCCCTTTCGAAGATGGAGCATTCACTCACGTTTGGAGCCAGGCGGTGATTTACCATGTACACGATAAAGCCGCCGCGCTCAGCGAGGCTTACCGTGTGTTGTGTGACGGTGGGATCATGATCTTCGATGATCTAACAAAGCCCCAGTCCAACATCAGTCCTGATGGGCAGGAATATGTTTACTCCCGGCTTCTCTACGATACGGATTTCAGCTTCGACTCTTACCAAGACGCGTTGCGGCAAGAGGGCTTTGAGGTGTTAGAGGCTCAAGACCTTTCCGAGCACCTGAAAACCAGCTATCTTGCCCTGGCCGAACGCACTCCCAAGGATGAAGGCGAACATGCGGAGCACTTCCAGTGGTTGACAACTGCTTACCAGGAGACTGCCAAAGCGGTGGACAAACGGGAGGTGGGTTGGGGTCTATTTGTTTGCAAGAAGTAGCGCCGGCCCGGCTTCATCCCGGGAATTCTTCATTACTTTAGGAGTGTACTAGTTTGGTTAACCCAAACAGCGAAGAAAGAGTCCAATGGGTCTATGCGGCGGCCAACAACCAGGAGTTGGAAGAGCGCTACGACCAGTGGGCCGCGGCGTATGACAAAGACTTGGAGGATGATTTCGCCTGGAACGCGCCCCAGAACGCGGTTGAGTTGTTTGCCGAATTTGTCCCCAACAGCGCTAAGGTCTTGGACGCCGGGTCGGGAACTGGATTGGTGGGTGAGATTCTTGCCGGTCTGGGCTTCCGTGACATGGTGGCGATGGATCTATCAATGGGCATGCTGGAAGAGGCCAAGACAAAGAACGTTTACCACAGCTTTCACCAGATGACCCTGGGAGAAAAGCTAGATTACGAGACCGATGCGTTCGACGCGGTTATCAGCGTCGGTGTATTTACCCTGGGCCATGCCCCGTCGTCCTCATTCGACGAGTTGATCCGAATCACCAAACCGGGCGGCCACATCGCTTTCAGTCTCCGCACCGACGTGTACCGGGACGGTGGATTCAAAGAGAAGCAGGAGGCCCTGGAAAGCGCCGGCGCCTGGAAGCTGGCCAAAGTAACCGACCCTTTCCAGCCTCTCCCCAAAGGCGAACCCGAAGTCTTCCACCAGATCTGGGCTTACCAGGTAGTCTAGAAAACCCGGCCCCTCTGTAACGTCCGTACCCACCCTGTCTGGCATGCGCATATGCCGGTGGACATCCTTTCAGCCTGCCGTTACCATATTTTCATTATGCCCAGCGAGCGTTTTCAAAGGCGAATCGACCGCATTCTTGACCAGATTGAAGACGCCGCCGATCGTCGCGACTGGGCCGCCGTTCGCCAAGGCGCTCTAGACCTCCTCATTTTTGACCCGGAAAACGCGGACGCTATCAACTTTTTGGCGGCCGCTCAGCGGGCGTTGGATCAGGAGGCCGTCTCTCCCGATGTCCAAGATGTCTCCCCGGCAACTACCGTCTCCCAATCCACCGAACCCACCTCCTTCGCCAATGGCCGCTATCAGGTCAAGCGGTTTCTGGGGGAAGGTGGCAAGAAAAAAGTCTACCTGGCCCACGACACAACGTTGGACCGGGACGTAGCCTTTGCGCTGATCAAGTTGGAAGGGCTGGACGAAACTTCCCGTACCCGTATCCAGCGTGAGGCCCAGGCCATGGGCCGGTTGGGCTCCCATCCCCACATCGTCACCGTCTTCGA
>JAKUQE010000128.1 GCA_022450395.1 Dehalococcoidia bacterium
GAGGACTTCGAAGTGGTGCCCAGGGAGCAGCGGCCCGAAATGTCGGTGGGCGCGATATTCCGGCAGGTGATCGGCGAAGTGTATCAACATCAAGGCCATATCGCCTACATGAAGGGCCTGGTCCGCTCCAGCAAGTCAGTGAGCTAACTTCCTCATTGCATGCGTCATCGAGTCCCTTTGGCGGTGAGGTCCGGTCCGCGATTCCAATGAACACATCCTAGGCCTCCGGACAGTTCAAAGTCGCTGGTGCCATTCCGATCCTTCGGCGGAAGGAGAGGAGTCTCATGCCTGGTTGTAGCGGTCACCTGAGATTTCCCGACTCTGCCACGAACTCGCGACGAAGTCAGGGCCTCGCCTCCCTTCAGCGGAAGGGCTGGTGCTGGAATGACAAAGTGTGCGGATGAAGGTTGGCAATTCTATTTTCGGAGCAATGACGTGGCGTCGGACGCGGCAACGTTGTACGGCATCGGCGTTGCAGGTATGGCCAAACCCGAAGCCGGTGTGAAGGGCTCATGGTATGGGCGTCCGCAAATCCGGCCTGATAGGTTAACAGGTAAGGGCAGGCGCAAAGAGGGGAGTGAAGGCCGCAGGCCAAAGAAAAAGGCCGCCCGCTTGCGCGGGCGGCCCGAATTTCCGTGATTGATCTGGCGGTTGCTACTTATCCAACCACACCTGTTCCAAACGCCGCGCCTGGGAATACTGGCCGGAGAAGTGCTCGTCCGGAACGTTCTTTACGTAGTTCCAGTAAACCGGGAAACGTGCCGGCCAGAACAATGGCAGGTAAGGCAAGTCGTCGTAGAAGAGATCAAGGGTCGTCTTAGTCAAGGTCTTCAACGTAGGAATGTCCGAGGTGATGCGCATCTGGCGCATCAGATCGTCCAGAGTTTCGTTGCAGTAACCGATGATGTTCTCTACGGGGGCCTCACCGCAGAAAGTCGCTTCGTCGAGCCAGTCGAAGGGGTGATCAACCCGCGCGGAGCCCGAGGAGCCAGCCTCGAAGAGCCAGTCTGCCGAGTTATGCTTCTCTACCCAAGCGCCGCTTTCCTGGACATCCAGCGTCAGCCGGATGTTCAAAGTGTCCCGCAGCAAGAACTCTACCAATGGGCACAGAGCATCCCGGTACTCGGAGGTGTCGCGGCACAGGGCTTTGACTTCAAAGCCGTCGGGGAATCCGGCCTCGGCCATCAGAGTCTTGGCCTTGGCAAGCTCGGCCTCCTTGCCAGGACCGGGTAGGGCAAAGCCAGGTCTAGTGGCCAAGTCGTCACGAGTCGTCACACCGAAGGTCTTTGAGGGCATATAGTCGCCCATTATGCAGTTCTCAAGAGCAGTGCAGATATCGTCTCGATTAATGGCCAAGTTGATAGCCTGGCGTACCCGTTTGTCCTGCCAGGGGCCCTCTTCCCGCCAGTTCCACTTTAGGCCCCGGAGCACCGGGTGTTGGCCGGGATAAAAAGTGATTTCGCCAGGGTGGCGATCAGCCACAACTTGCAGGTTTGCGGCATATAAGCCATGGCTGCTACCCATCAGTATTATGTCTATCCGGCCGGCTTCGAAAGCCGCCAACTTGGCCGCCACATCCCGGATGATAAAGGTTTCGATTCCGTCCAGGTAGGGCAGTCCATCTTTGAAGTACTGGTCATGCCGGCTATACTCGAGCTTCTCGCCCACTAGGTGGTCCGTCAGACGGAATGGGCCGGTTCCAACGGGATTATCCAACGAGCCTATTTCATCGTAGTCGACCTCGGTGTACATCATTGGCTCTTGCAAGCCCATGTTGGCCAGGAACAATCCATCGGGCTGAGTCAGATTTACGATGAGTGTCGATTCGTCAGGGGTTTCAAGGGATTCGAGGAGGCTGACACCCCCGACACTGACCCGTTCATGGGGAGGCCGATTCTCGGTCTCCGAGGCCAATGTTTCCAACGTGAACTTTGCATCGGACGACGTCCATGGGTTCCCGTTGTGGTTGATCACACCCGATGCTAGGTTAAAGGTAAATGTCTTGCCGTCAGCGCTTACGTCCCAGGACTCGGCCAAGTCGGGCCCAAGGTTCACAAAGTCGGGGTTCTGCAAGGCGAGTAATTGATTGAAGATGGGGGCTGATGCTGTAGTCTCGTCCGTGGCGGAACGCACGTCCATCCTGAAGTGAAGAGGGCTGCGCCGGTGGGCCTGCCTGAGGACGCCCCCTCTCTTGATGACATCTGTGGGCACGGCTACCAAAGTGGGTTTTGCCGTGTCCGGAGCCTGGGCGCCGGTCTGGAAGCCGCCCGCCGAAGTATCGGATGCAGGGGCCTTCCTCTCAGGAGCTACCGGCTGGGCGGGGTCCGCCGCTGCCGCCGCCGCCGCCGGCTGCTGGGGCGCGGATTTCCCTTGAGGCGCCGCTTGTTGCTCCGAAGCCCCGCAAGCAATGACCAGTGTCAAGCTCGCTACGATAGCTCCGAGGAACGCAATCCGTCTCGCATAATTACGAATCATGCCTATTTACCTCTCTAAAAAATCGAGCCTATGCCGTTACATCCTCGAGCGCACGATTCATAGGTCAATAGACATGCTATTCGAGGCTATAACGTTGCAAGAATAAGTGTCCTGGTAGCTACATGTCAATCCCTTGTGGCTGGTGGATAATCAAGTCCACGTCACCGCATGCAGCAGTCTGACAATTCTCTATGGTCCACTCCGGTGGAGAGTTTAGCCTTTTACGGGAAGTCGCCAGAAGTTGCACGCTCTTAACAAGTCCATGATAGGGTCATTATCAAACTGTGAATCACTCACAGGCAAGCGCCCTTCAACTGCGCTTTAGCAGATACGCCGCTTGTTAGGTCGATACGTTCGGACGAAGTCTTTGGATCCTTGCCACAGTCCGCGAAATTCGTGGTAAAGTTAGACTGAACCCACATACCCGACATACCCCAATCTTTCCTGGGAAGGGCCGGGTAAGGGAGCGGAACTGTGCGTAAATATGCGGCCCAACGGCTGGCGCTAGGGATTCCCACCATTCTTGGTGCGGCTATCCTCATCTTCGTCATCATGCGTGTGGTGCCCGGTGACGTGGCCGTATTGATCGCCATCGGGGGTTCCGAAGGGGAAGAACAGATCAGCGCCGCGGCGATTGAAAAGATGCGCGACACCCTGGGTCTAAACGAGCCCCTGCACATGCAATTCGCGTACTGGATGTGGGACCTGGCCCACTGGGACCTTGGCCAGTCGCTGTGGACCAGGCAGCCGGTCAAAGAGTTGCTGGTCCGCCGTTACCCCCTGACATTACAACTCTCGGCCATGGCCCTTCTACTTTCGTGGCTCATCGCCATCCCTATCGGGATATTAACCGCCGTTAAGCAGGACACTCCGCTGGATTACATACCCCGTTTTCTGAGCATCATCGGGCTGGCTATTCCAAACTTCTGGCTTGGCATCCTGGTCATGACCTACCTGGCGGCAATATTAGGGTGGGTACCTGCGCTGACTTATTCCGTGCCATGGAAAGACCCGGTGGAGAATTTCTCCCAACTCATGCTTCCGGCCGTGGTGTTAGGGACCGCCCTGGCGGCTCTTCAAACACGGATGACGCGGACGACAATGTTAGAAGTCCTGAGAGAGGACTATATTCGAACGGCCAACGCCAAAGGTCTAAGTAGCAAGGCCGTCTTGTGGCGGCATGCCCTTAAGAATGCGGCTATTCCCGTGATTACGATCTCCGGGGCTCAGCTAGGCGGGCTTATCAGTGGATCCTTGGTGACCGAAGTGGTTTTTAACCTTCCCGGATTGGGGGCGGCTACTGTAGACGCGGTTCGACTGCGCGATTATCCGGTGATTCAGACCCTCATTCTCTTTATAACCGTGGCCCATATTATCGTGAACCTGGGCGTAGACCTCCTGTATGGGTTCTTAGACCCCCGGATCAGGTTTGCTTAAATACTTGCACCTCCCGGTGAATCAATGGAAATAGAGCCAAGCGCGCCTTCAACACAACACATACTTAATCTGCGCGGAGCCAGGTGGCAATATCAACGAGCCTGGTTAAGAAGATTCGTTGTCTACAAACCCCTGGGCGCTGTTGGGGCCTTGGTTGTGGCGTTGATGTTATTCCTCAGTATCTTCGGCTCTTTCTTAACTCCCTATAACCCCATCGACATGGACTTTCTAGCCCGATTGGAGAGTCCCAATCTCAGACACCCCTTAGGAACCGACCTATTTGGCCGTGACGTGCTAAGCAATATCATCGGCGGGGCCAAGATATCGATATACGTGGGTTTCGTCTCCGTGATTCTCGGCACTGGATTCGGAGCGGTCTGGGGCCTAACCAGCGGCTATGCGGGTGGCAAGTTCGATATGTATAGCCAGCGCCTCATTGACATCTTGCAAAGCATACCGACCTTGGCCCTAGCCTTGGTGATCGTGGCTTCATTGGGCTCCAGTCTGAACAACATTATCATCGCCATCAGCATCGGACTCATTGCCACTTCGGCACGGGTAGTGCGGGCATCGGCGATCTCCATAAGGAACATGGACTACATCGCCGCGGCAATCTCCACGGGAGCCGGCTGGCGCCGCATAGTATTCAGGCACGTACTGCCTAATTCCTTGCCGCCCTACCTGGTCGTCGCCACCGCCGGCTTGGGCATAGCTATCTTGCAGGAGGCGTCCCTAAGCTTCTTGGGAGTTGGCGTGCCGCCGCCCCATCCATCATGGGGCCGGATGTTGTCAGGTATGGGCCGGGATTATTTGACTATTGCCCCGTGGTTGTCCCTGGCCCCCGGGATAGCGATCGTGGTAGTCGTGCTGGCGTTCAACCTTGTTGGAGACGCCTTCCGGGACATGTTTGACCCCCGCCTTAGGGGATCGGGCCGCCGCTAAGCTCGCCCATCGCCTTGCGGTTCTTCGCATACTAAACGCGCCTTGATGTTAGGTCTGGTTACAGGCTTAACAAGGGCCGCAGGTCTCGAACGCTCTTCAAAGACTCCAAGTCCCAGATCGCGGCGATGAGCCGGTCCGTCCTCTCTTGGCCAAGAACTCCGGTTAACAGATCCCTTTCCTTAACTTCCACTTCCTCGGTGGTCAACGGGCTCTCCATAGCTCCCCTAACCACCACGACATGGTTGCGGAATTCCCGGCCGTCTTTGGTGGTGAACTCTATGACTCCTTGGCGCGGACTTTCGGCAGTGACTAGGGAAGGGTCCGCCCGCACTTCGATGCGGTTGATAATCTCGACAACTTTGGGTTCATTCATGCGTTGCACGCCATGCCCCGCTTCGAAGGTCAAGTCACCGTCTAGCAATGAAACGGCCAACAGATACCGCATGTTGATATCCGGCATGGACTGCTCGGCTCCGGTCAGACGATTCTCTCCGTTGGCGGTAACCGCCACCATGTGTTCAAAATCATCGGGCCCAACTCCGTGCTCCCGCATGATGTTCAGCAAGGCGTCCACCGGAGCTTGGATAGGGGAGCCGACGCAGTAACGCTTGAGGTTCGTCAGCATCACCTCATAACGGCTGCCCAGTTCGTTCAGCAGGGCCGCCCGGTCATGATTGACGGTGTAATTGTCGAAAAGGTTGTTGAAACCTTCGAAGACGTCCCATACTCCGGTGAATCCGGCCTCCACCATGGTCGCCGAGGTCACACCGCTGCGGGCCGGCATTCCGGCGAAGTCGAAAGCCTTCTCGATGTGGTCGACGTCGGTTTGCCAAGATGTTATGCCCGAGGCCTGCTGGGAGGTATAGGACAGAAGGTGCCGGATCTGGACCGGGTTCAGGTCGGTGCAGCCGCTGGCCGCCGCCGCCGCGCCGAAGACCCCGCCCATGGCATGGCTGGCGAAACCTCGCCCACGGTCGCCCTCGAAGGGGTCCTTGGGGCGTAACGCCCGCATCACGCGGCTGTCCACGTCGTAGCCCAGCACTACCGACTTGAGCAGGGTTTCGCCACTGCAATCATTCTTCTCCCCCATCGCCAGGGCCGCCGGCACCACGGCGCAACCTGGATGGGTCCCCGAGGGTGCATGGGAATCGTCGGTTTCATCGGCGTGGGCTAGGATGCCATTGGCCAAAGCGGCGGAAACGGCGTTGGTTATCACGGAGGAACCGACGACTTGCGCTTGCGGCGTTCCACCCTGCATCTCGGCATATTTGATGGCCAACCGGCCAGGCTCCACCGTCGTTCCGGACATCATCGCGCCGATGGTGTCCAGGATATGGTGTTTGGCCTATAGCGCCACGTCGGCGGGCACCGGCGCGCGGCGGGATTCGACCATGTAATCGCTCAATATTCCGATGATGCTCTCGTCAGAAGACTGCTGGGCGGCCATTTTCAACCTCTCTTAAATATCGGTCCGGAGCACCCGGCCAACGGACAGCCGGTACAGTGGCGCAGTATATCATGTGATTGAGCCTGGCAGATGGCATTTGAGGCTAGAAATCCGCCTATGACGCCTACGATGGGTGGTATACTGGTGCCGTTGCCCGGCCTTGCCTGGCAGCTATGAAGGCCAAGGCTAACCCAGAACCCGTCAGGAGCGAGAATGGACACAGGCCTTAAGGGAAAGACGGTGCTCATCACGGGAGCGACTCGCAACCACGGCAGGGCCAGCGCGATCGCGTTCGCTGAAGAGGGCGCCAACCTGCTGTTATGCACCCGTAGCAGCATGGATATGCTGGAAGAAACCGCCCGATTGGCTTCCAAGAGCGGAGTGCGGGTGGTAACGGGCGCTTGCGATGTTACCGACGAGACTCAGGTCGATGCTTTCGTGCAGATGGGACTAACCGAGTTCGGGCACATAGACGTACTGGTCAACAACGCCGCATGGCGGGCCAGAGGCGATCTGCTGTCCATCGACGAAGACCTGTGGCAAGCGGCCCTAGGCGTCAACCTCCACGCCCCCTTCCTCACCAGCAAAGCCGTCCTTCCCAACATGGTCCGGAATAATTGGGGACGTATCATCAACTATTCAGGCATCGCTCCCTTCCGGGGGGCGTCGGGACAGGGGACCTTGAAGATGGCGGCCGAGGGGCTGACCCGGGCCATCGCCCAGGAATACGGCCGCTACAACATTACGGCCAACTGCATCGGTCCGGGAAGCATCGCGGTAGCCCGAACACCGGGGCAGGAGACGGGGCCCGACGAAGGTCATGGACCGTTAAACATCCCGGTTCCCCGCCAGGGCACCGTGGAAGAGTGCTCGGCGGCGGTAGTTTTCCTAGCCAGCGAGCAGGCGTCGTACATAACCGGCCAGAACTACCTGGTCAACGGCGGGGCCTACTTCCATTAAGATTCAGCTCAAAACATGGTTCGACAAGCTCACCACGAACGGTTAGGGAAGATGGCGGTGGCTGGTTCGACAAGCTCACCACGAACGACCAAAGAAGCCTTTCCTGTTCGCCCTGAGACTGTCGAAGGGCACGGCGGCTTACAGATCGAGGAGCAACTTACGTAGATGAACACTGGACTTGAAGGGAAAACCGTACTGGTCGTTGAGTCGGTGAATCACTTTGGCAGGCCCACGGCGGTGGCGTTCGCCAAAGAGGGAGCCAATCTGGTTCTGGCCTCAGCTCAAAGCAGCGATGCTTTAGAGGAAACGGCCCGCCAGGTTTCAGACCAGGGTGTGCGGGTGATTACCGGCGCCGGCGCCACCGGCAACAGTTCCCAGTTGAGCGAACTGGCTCAGCGGGGAGTAGCCGAGTTCGGCCACCTGGACGTGCTGGTGAACAACACGATGCTTCCGGTGGCTCCTCAATCTTTTAGCGAGCTGACTTTCAACAGTTGGAAACAAAAGATAGAGACCGAACTCCAGGGCTCTTTCTTCATCTGCCAGGGAATCCTGCCCTTGATGGTGGAAAACAATTGGGGCCGGGTCATCAACTTCAGCGGCCTGGCGGCGTTCCAGGGTTCCGACGCCGGGTCTAGCGCCTCGGAATTTGGCATAATCGGCCTTACCCGGGGAATAGCCAGGGAATACGGGAAACACAACATCACCGCGAACTGCATCTGTCCGGGCGGAGCGCAGGAGCCCGGAGAATCGGCTGCCCAGGTGTACCCTCCCAGCGACAGCGACCCGATGCCCAGGTGGGGCAAACCGGAAGAGATCGCATACTTGGCCGTAACCATCGCCGCCGAGGACGCAGGCTATCTCACGGGTCAGTGTCTGATGGCCAACGGCGGCAAGTACCTTCTTTAAGGCGGTGGTTCGACGAGCTCACCACGAACGATGGGCGCTCTTTCCCGTTCGTCCAGAGCATGTCGAAGGACTCGGCGGAACATTAGCCAGGCCGCCGGAGCAAGCCTAGCAGTCTCCACCTTCGATCCCCACCATCTCTCGCTGCTCGAAGGCAGTGGCTACCTGATGCAACCCAGCCCCTTTGGTTGGCGGATGATTCGAGCCGTATGCGCCCCCAAGACGCTGGAAGTCCCGAGACCGCTGGGCCAGGTGGCGGCGGAAGTATATGACCACCGTGTCGAGCGTGCTTAACTTCTGGGGAAGGTCGTACCTCAGCCGGTCCTTCTGGAAGGTGACCAGGTCTTCCCATTCGTTTATCCGGGTGATGGTGTTGGGCTTGCGCCACAAGTGGTACCACAGCTTCTTGTAGGCTTTCCCCAGAATCGTCTTTGGCTCCCGCCCGATGGTGTAAGTCCACACCCGGCAGGTCTCCAGAGTAACGGGGACCATCCAACGCATATGCAGACTGATTGCCGGTTTCTCGCTGCCACTGCCGGTGCGAATCTTGGAAGGCAACTCTACTCCGTGGGAGAAGCTGGGTATTCCCAACAGGCTGGCGCCGTCAGCGCCCATCAGGGAGAATGTTTTGCGCACGCGCTTGGGCAGGAACATGTACCACCGTTTACGCGGCCAACTGGCGTTGACTCCTGGATGGAAGTCTTCCCCATAAGCGACGTTGACCGGATTGCTGCAAACCCGCTTCTCGTCCTCGTGGACGATTTTTATGCCGCCGTAGTTGGCAACCCTGGGCCTGAAGAAGGGAAGTTCCTTACTGAGCAATCCGTGGAACTTGAACTTCCATGGCTGGGTCCAACCGCCCATGTAGTTAAAGGTCTTACGGTGCAGATAGGCTTCGTGGTAGTCGATACCCTGGTTCACCGGTTCGGTCCAGTTGGCATCCCATTCGCTCACGTGTTTGTAACTATGGTTGCGGGAGTCCACGATCTCCGGCGGCAGGTCTTCCGCCAAGGGCACCGGTTCGGTTTCTCCCATCCAGACGTACACGACGCCATCGTGCTCATCGGTGGGATAGGACCTTCCCTTCATCTTGCCCACGACCGGTGTATTCGGGCTGTCGATCAGGCCAGCAACACACTCACCCTCTCCGTTAAAGGTGTATCCGTGGTATTCGCAAGTGATAGTGCCAGGGAAAAGAGATTCACCCTGGGACAGCCGGGCGCTACGGTGCGGGCACCAGTCGAATAAGGCGTAGACCTTGTCCGCCTTGCCCCGGAAGAACACGATGTCTTCCCCGAGCATCTTCACGAACACCGGCTTCTTGGTGCCGACGTCCTTCTTGAACACGGCGGGATACCAATACTCCCGGAACCCCATGGGAGGCACGTAGTCAAAGGGTCCGATCTGAGACGCTCCCTGCGCCTCGCGCCACGCCATCTCGGCATCGTGGGCCAAGGGCGAGCCGTCAATGGTGCGGCCATTGGTTGCATTGGTTCCGTTGCTGCCGTTGGCGCCGGTCCTGGTACCTAACTCCACCATCTCTTACCCTCCTGACAGGTGTCCAGGGGATGATCTGCTGTTGCCGGATGATTTCCAACTATTTGGCGATAGGATACTCTCACAGCCTGCCCCTTGCAAGGACTGATTCCACTGACGGTCACCAACGCGGCGACGAATAGTCTAGCGGCATCAACGCATTTCTCTTCAGATACCGCACTTTCTTTCGTCAAACCAAATCCGTAAATATCCCTGCTGCGACCTCGTTTCCCAGAGGCGCCCATCTCCCGAAGGAGAGGTGCCGGGGGTGAGGGGCCTAACCAGCGTCCTGGATGGCCCGCCACACTTTCTCCGGCGTCAGGGGGATATCCAGATGGGTGATTCCCAGATGAGACAGAGCGTCGACCACCGCGTTGACTACGGCAGGGGTTGCCGCTACCGTGGGCGACTCTCCCATACCCTTGGCCCCTAAGGGATTGAGCAGGGTTGGCGTCACCAACCGGTCCAAGGTGAAGTCGGGTAGTTGACTGGCTTTGGGCATGGCGTAGTCCATAAAGCTGCCGGTCACCAACTGACCGCTCGGGTCGAAGACCGCTTCCTCCCACAATGCCGCGCCGATTCCTTGGGCCAGCCCCCCGTGTATCTGCCCATCGACAATCATGGGGTTAATGACGGTCCCAAAGTCGTCGACGGCGACATAGCCGGTAAGTTTCACCACGCCGTTGTCTTTATCCACGAGCACTATCGCAACGTTAGCGCTGTAGGGGTAGGTGTAATCCTGGGGTTGCCAGTACACCGTGGCTTCCAGGCCCTTGGACAAACCTCCGGGCAGTTCACCGGGTCCGTACGCCTCCCCAGCCACGTCGGCCCAGGTAACGTTACTGTCAGGGATATCTTCGACGAAGAACTTCCCGGCTTCCAAAGTCACGTGCTCTGGCTCTACCCGGAGCAGCCCGGCGGC
>JAKUQE010000129.1 GCA_022450395.1 Dehalococcoidia bacterium
AGCCGATGGGAATCCCCCTGACGAGGCTTTTGAGCGGGGCCGGATTCAGTTGTTGCGGGCGGAGGGCGGCCTAACCAGCGAGCAGCAGATCGCCCATCCGGAAATATCCGGGTCCCATGGGCTCATCCGGCTGGAATGTGTGACTCTGGCACCCCTCAAGATCTACGAGACCGGATTGAGGCGGTTGATCGAAACTCGGGGAGGCTCAGTGGAGACATTGGCCGGAGTGATGAGACCCCGCAGCTACACCAGCCACGCCATGATTCAATTTGCCTACGCACATGCCCTGCCACCTGGTCCGGGAGAGATGTACCCATTGGCGGCGGTGACCCCAATGAATAAGACGGCCGCCTGGTGGAACATGGACTTCCTGCACCGGGAAAGCTTCTTCCTTCCAAGATACGACGAGAACGAGAACATGGTCGTCAAAGGCCACGCTCTGGCCAGCGCCGCCGGTGTCCCCAAAATCAACCGCCGCCTGGTCCACGCTCCGGAAGGCTACGGCCTGGATGAGAACTACGACTTCGTCGGCTACTTCGAATTTGCCGAAGCTGACGCGCCGGTGTTCCGCCAAGTAATGGCGGCGCTCCGGGACACCGAGCAGAACCCGGAGTGGAAGTACGTTCTGGAAGGCCCCGAATGGTGGGGACGGCGGGTCGGGAACGCCCAAGCTCTCTTAGAGAAATAACCCCGGTTTACTTCTGATTGGGTAGAAAATCTGCCCAGTCTCTGCGAGGCGCCTAAGCCAACTCCAGGGCTACTCTGGCCAAGGGCAAGATAATTCTTTGCTACGCCGCTTGGCCCAATGCGGAGCTATTCCGTGGCCGTGCCAACCCCCGGTTGTGAGCGGTCCTTTCGGGGTCGCCATCCAGGGCCACCCGGCGGATGGCTTCGTCGGCTCTAGATTTTTGAGATGGCCTGAATCCCCATAGGCGGGCCGGTTTCGAATCCTGAAAGAGCGCACACCGGATAAATGCTAGTTCGTCATCATCGATCTGGCCGGCCCAGCCCGGTTCCAGAAGTCGAGGGTCACCAGCCGGCGTTGGAATCAGGAATTGCTGCCTTGGTGTTGTTGGTTTAGGTGGCGATAAGACCACTTCTTCCTCCCCCCTTTCTTCACGATAGTTCAGCGCCCCTCAGCCGCCAAAATTCGGGTGACAGCACCTTTGGCCCTTAGATTCCTGCGTAGGTAACATTGATTAAGGTGCCCGTCTGGAATCTAACCCAAGAATCCCCTGTGGCTGATTAATCACATCATGCTTGCGATATTGAATCATGAACGCGGGGTGAAAATCCTGCTATACACGTTCATCGGCGTGCAGTTTCTGGAACTACTCACTGGTGTGTACTCAGTATTCGTTCGTCACCTGGTATTCGCCCACTAACCCCATTAAGCAAATTCTTGCCGGAATCCCCGTGGAGATTCCGGCCGTCTCCCCTTTAATGCCATCCCTCACTGGCCTCGGCCACGCGTTGGTCAGGTCCGGCGGATTTCATTACATCTACCGGCGTGCTAGGCACGCAAAAGCGTTCATGGTAGGGTGACCTCACATTACGTCTGATCGAGCAATATGTCTACCCCATATCTTTGAAGCGCCGAAGCAAACACCAGGGCTTCTGATTCCGTTTCCAGCGTGGCAACCTCGGCGAAGGGCACCTCAACATCCTCGTACTGCTCATACTCTTCGTCGCAAGACTCCACGCAGATCCAAACCTTGTATTTCATGGATTATCCTTAAAAGAAGGCCCCCGAACTAATCCGGGGGCCTGTTTTTGTGCCTGGTTTTGGCGCGCCTGGCGGGATTCGAACCCACAACCCCTGGGTCCGAAGCCCAGTACTCTATCCGTTGAGCTACAGGCGCGGGAAATGTGTGAGGCATGGGGCGAGCGACGGGATTCGAACCCGTGATCTCCTGTGCCACAGACAGGCGCCTTAGACCACTTGGCTACGCTCGCCATATAGGGGCCTATGCCTGCCGCACAGCCCTGAACCCTCTGGAGGTGTCACCCAAGGAGTTAGTCACCATCCAGCCTAGTTATCGTAGCAAAAAGCCGGTCCCCTTACAACGTTGGCTGATCCCCGCGACGGGAACAACTCACAGTCACATGGGTTTTACCGATGTGCTTGCCTCAAGTGTCGTGGTGAGCCAGCCGGAGCGGCGATCCATCCGAAGCGGGGCGCCTCCCCTCCGCCTCCCCAGATCCCTCATCCTTCCCGAGAAGGACTCGGGATGACAAACTTAGGGACCGGCGAGAAGTCGGCCAAGGGTCGGTTGAACCCAACCTGCGCCTTGATTACAATGAGCTACACTTTAGGCAACCACATGGATAGGACCGATCGCCCCCGGATGGCATCCTATCTGTTTCATGGGGCAGAAAATCTTAACGTCCAGCGCCCACTAGAGTCCGCCAGGATCGACGGGCAGAGATTAACGGTAGAGGCCGAGTTTGGGAACGTATATATTCCGGCGCATGTTGTGGCTGCCATTTATCCTCCTCATAGTGTCGGCAATCACCTTCGCTCTTGGCAGGTTCGGGCCCGGTGACCCGGTGGAACTGCTTTTGGGCCAGTACTCCAACCCAGCGGTGGTGGAACGTATCCGGGAGCAAAGAGGGTTGAACGACAACATCGCTCTCCAGTACGGCCGGTATCTGAGCGAAGTGATCCGGGGCGATTTCGGAGAGAGCTTCAAGTACCGGGGACGTAGCGTTGCCGACCTGCTCAAGAAAAAGATGTTGGTTTCGGCCGAGCTAAATATCGCCGCATTGATAATATCCGTGGGGCTAGGCGTCCCCATCGGACTCTACGCCGCCCTGAAGCAGGGGACGTGGGTGGACACCGCTGTGGTGTTTACCGTCCTCGGCTGGCAATCGGTCCCGGTGTTCCTAACCGCCCCGGCGGCGCTGTTGATATTCGCTTTGCATTTCGACTTGCTCCCCACCCACGGATGGGGCGGCTTTTTCGATACCAGGATCATCCTTCCGGCGTTAGTCGTTGGCATACCGGGTGTGGCCTTCTTCACCCGGCTTACCCGGGCCAGCACCCTGGAGGTCATCTCCCAAGATTACATCCGGACCGCCCGGGCTAAGGGACTGCCGGAGTTGGCGATCAGGCGGCGGCACATACTGCGCAATTCCCTGATCCCGGTTGTGACGATCCTTGGCTTCTCCCTGGCGGGCCTGGCGTTCACGTCCTTTATCGTCGAACGATTCTTCGGAATTCCCGGGGTGGGCAACCTGTTCATAGAATCGATCTTTGCCCGGGACTTTCCGGTGATCAACGCCGTAATCATAGTCGGTACAACGTTGTTTGTGCTGGCCAACCTGGTAGTCGATCTGATCTACCCGGTGATGGACCCACGGATCCGGTTGGGTGGAAGTTATGGCGCGGAGTGACGCCCAAACCGGCCAGATCTTAACAGGCGAACGCAGCCGCAGCTATTGGGCTATATCTCTGCGCCGGCTGATGCGGAAGAAGGTCGGCGTCGTTTGTTTGGCAGTGATTGTACTCATGTATGGTGCGGGCATTTTTTCTCCCCTGGTAACGCCCTACGACTACAACGACCAGGACCTGAGCGTGTCGAAACAAGGCCCCAGCTTTAGCCACCCCTTCGGCACCGACCGTTTGGGCCGGGACATATTTACCCGGGTTATATATGGGCTCCGGACCACCGTTATAATCACCGTCGTCTCCCTGCTCACCGGCAGTCTGGCGCTGGGCTTAACATTGGGTCTCCTGTCGGGGTATTTCGGCAGATGGATCGACACGATCATCATGCGGGTGGGAGAGGTGACTTCCGCTTTTCCTGAGATTTTCCTGGTGCTGATCATCATAGCCAGCGTGAAGCCGACGGTCACGGGATGGGCCAGGGTCGTAGAAGACTTATTGGGAGTGGACATCGTCCGCTTAGGCGTGGTGGATTATCTGGTCCTTTCACTGGCCCTGGCGATATTTTCTTGGTTCGGCATGGCCCGGCTGGTGCGAGGTCAAGTCCTACAGCAGAGGGAAGGCCAATACGTGGAGGCGGCCCGGTCCATCGGGGCATCTACCCCCCGCATACTTCTGAGGCACGTGCTCCCCAACGTCATGGGCCCCGTGATAGTCGTGGTTTCAGCGGGAATGGCTGCGGTGGCCGGCTCCGAGGTTTTGCTCAGCTTCTTGGGAATCGGTATTCAGCCGCCGACGCCCAGTCTGGGATTAATGATGTTCGAGAACGGCAGCATCGCGGTATTGCGAACCAATCCACATCTGTTGCTTTTCCCCGCTGGAACATTAACCGTGCTGCTTTTCACTTTTAATCTGCTTGGCGACGCGATCAACGATGCTTTCAACCCTCGCACCCGGTGAGGTGGGTGGTTCAACAAGCTCACCACGAACGGAAGAGAGTACCGCGACCGGGAAGAGGGCACTACGAGCAGGGGGCGTCACCAACGGGGTACTCGCCCCTAACCACTAACGCCGTCTAAACAAACCTCGGCCCCACAACCCGGCAAGTGGGCCGGCCAATAGGGCGATCAGGGCCAAGTCGTAGACCCCGCCGTGATTGAGACTTGCCCCGCATCCCGACGATCGGCTTTCTTCTTGCTGTGACTGTTCCTGGACCACGGCCGGGGCTTCCGTGGGAAGAATGGGTATCGCCGTTGGTGTGGCCGGAGTACGTGGGGGCGGCGTAACCGTGAGCCCCTTGATCGGTGGTTCCGGAGATGGCGTGGGCTGACTGGTAGGCGTCACCGGTGTCGCCTCCTCCGCGGGCGCCAAGGGTTCCAGGCCCAGAGCATCCCGCCACTCGGCATCCAGAGAGTGCTGGTCCAAACTGTAGACCTGCCCCAACGCCTTATCGATATCCTGAGTGGCGTGCATGGCGCGCATCAACTCCGCCATCTTGCCGTTGCCATGGCGGGAAATCATGTGTTGGACGACCGAGCTGGCCTGGCCATAAGCGGCGATGATGTCGCTGGGCTTTCCGACAAAGGTTCGCTGGTACCAAAGGGGATTGAGCCGCCCCGATTCGATGGCACGGCGAAGGGCGCCGTCGTATGAAAAACTGGGATCGATGTTGCCGTACTCCGCCAGACCTTCGTTCAACCAAGCCGGTATCTGACGGTGCCCTCGGCCTGCCGCCTGGGCCACCAGCAGATGGGTGAATTCGTGAGCTACCGTACCTTTGGCGGAGTCACCGGGGTTGAACACCAGTAGCACCCGCTGTTCGGCGAAAGCGAGACCCTCAGTGATCAATTGCTCTCGCGTCGCTTGAGACCGGAAGGGAATCGCCGGGAGCATATCGGAATAATCGCTGTAGGTTAGGATGCGCATCGGGTCAGATGATTCAAGACCCAACACTGGTGCCATGCGCTCCATGGCCTGACTGGCGGCGTCCAAAACTCCCTTCGCTTTTTCCGCGTCGCCATCATAGTAAAACACGGTGATCAAGTCGGAAGAGGCGGTTTCCCAGTCGAAACGGCCGTCGGTGTACATCATTTCCTGGTCGCCGGTCCGGTGCAACCCTCCACCCTTGTCCCGCACTTCGAAGGAGTACCGCAGGATGGTCCCCGGCGGAATGAATTTGCCGCCAGTTCCACTGAGCAGAGTCGCCTCTCCGGTGACAGAGGTCCCCGGCTCAAAGTCCACCGCCCGGTAAGCGCTGCCTAGGCTGCCGCCCAGTAGGCGGAAGAATACCCGGATCTCGTCAATCTCGTCATTGCTCCGAGCCTCGATGTGAAATCGGATACCATCTGGAAACTGGCTTTCCGCGGAAAACTTAGTTACTTCGATACCCGCATCATCGGCAGATAAACTGGCCGTGGCCAGGTGCGCCACGGTACCGGCCCCGATCAACAGCGCAAAGACGAACAGCAATACACGCTGGTTCATACCATTCAATATATACTGCATGTCCGTTAATTTCACACTATGCGCAGTGGTTCGACAAGCTCACCGCGAACGGGAGAGGGCGCTCACCACGAACGGGATAGGGCACTGACCACAACGGGATGGGGCGCTCACCACGAACGCGGAAAGGCATCTGCCGCGAACGGTGTGAGTCCCGTTGCCCGTTCTTCCTTAGCCTGTCCAAGGGACCGGCAGTCAGAATTTCAAATGACCTCTGGGCATACGGGGTTGTTGGGCCGCTGGATTGCTACTCAGGGAACCGTGCGGTTCTTGACGCCGGTAAGGCCGCCACCTAAAATCGACTCGGTATTCCAGACTCCATTCATTGAACCGGCGTCTGTCTAGGATAGCATCTGCATGACCATTCGAGTAGGACACGTTTCTTATCTCAACCATGAGCCTTTCTACATCGACATGGAGCGCCGGGGCATACAGCTCCACAATGTCGTGCCCAGCGCCATAGCCGCCTCACTAGAGAACGGCGAGATCGATGCCGGACCCATGCCCATAGCCGATACTTTCCGGTTGGAAGGCATCTGCCAGCCGGTGGCGGGCTTCTGCTTATCGGTCACCAACCGGTCTGGCAGCAGCTTCCTATTCTCCAAAGAACCCATCTCCCAACTGAACCGTGTCCCGATAGGAGTGGCGGCAGAGGCCGGTGCCTCCAGGGATCTTTTGCGCGTAATCTTGGCGCTTAAGTATGATGTTCAGCCCGAAGCGTTTGTCAGCCTGGACGATTCCCCTCCGGCGTTTCTGCTCACCGGCAATCAAGCCCTGCGCCGCCGCCGGGGACTGCGGGAATACCCCAATAAGTACGACCTGGGAGAAGAGTGGCATACCTGGACCGGACTGCCATTCGTTTTCGCGCGATGGATGCGGCGCAACGACTTGTCTGAAAAGGACGCTGCCTTGTTGGAAGACACGCTTTACGTCGGCCTGGAAGACGGCGTGGATGGCTTGTATCATCTGTCCGAGCCCAGGGAAAATCTGTTGATGCTGGCCAAAGACATCATGGAGTACATCCAGGGAGTGCGCTACTTCATCGGCTTCTCGGAGCAAAAAGCCATCAACCTGTTTCGGAAATACTTGGAACAGGCCGGCGGCGCAGTCTAATTTCCCAGGTATTGATCCTCGGTACGGAGGTAAGAATGTGGCGAAAGTAACCGACCGGTGCTTTGAAGCTACGGGGCATTCGGCCTTCATCTGTGACTTCTCGCCGCCACGCACCGGAGACCCTCAGTCGTTCGCCCAGCCCAATCTTGACGCCGATTTTATCTCGGTGGCCTATAACCCCGGGAGAGCGGTGCGGGTCAATTCGGCGATGCTAGCGGCGGCCATCAAGGGCGAAACCGGGAAAGACGTGTTGTTCACCCTGGCCACGCGGGATATGAACAAACTGGCCCTGGAATCTCTACTGCTGGGCGGGCAGATGCTGGGACTGGATAATGTGGTGGTGGTGCAAGGCGACCCGTTTACCCAGCGAGATTTGGACCGAGTCAAGGACGTGAGCGACTTCACACCCACGCAGATGATTTCCGCCATCGCCGAAATGAACCGGGGAACCGACTACCGTGAGGGGCAGTTAAGGTCTCCCACCGACTATTGCGTCGGCGCGACCTTGGATCTGGGCCGGGGCATCGAAGCTGAGGCCCAACTGGCGCACCGCAAGGCCCAGGCCGGAGCCCATTTTTTCATCAGCCAACCTATCTTCGATGTTGACGAAGCGTCTCGTTTCCATGAGGCATTTAAAACGGCTGCCGGACACGATCTGGAGTTGCCGGTTTTCTTCGGCTTACAGGTTTTGGAAAAGGACGGCATCATCTTCAGCTCAGTGCCGGAGACGGTCAGGCAAGAGCTGGAACAAGGCCGCCCTGGAGTAGAGATAGCATTAGAGCTATTCCACCGATTTCAACAAGCCGGCCTCCACAACATCTACCTCGTGCCGCCCATCCGCCGGGGCGGCGCCAGGGGCTACGGTTCGGCACGAGAGGTGCTGGCGGGAGTCGAGCGGCTGTAAAGGTTCATCTCTAGTAGTCCACCGACGGACTCCAAGCCATTGCTCGCCACGAACGAGGCGTCGCGAACTAGGGACGCCAGGCCGGGGGCGCGATTCCTTCGATGTCGGTTACCACGTCGACCACCGCCGGCTTGCCTGAGGCGATAGCCTGCTCCAAGGCGCTCTGGATCTGTCCCGGCTGGTCCACCCGGATGCCGAAACAGCCAATTGTTTGGGCCAATTTTGCCAGGTCCACGTCCAGCATGTGCCACAATTCTTCGGGATTGCCGGGTTGTCCGGCGTAAAGCCGGTCGTTGCTCCGCTTTTCCTGATTCAACGAGTGGTTATTGTTGACCACGATGACGGCGTTGATGCCGTACCGTAGCGCCGTTTCCAACTCGGACATGTGATACCAGAACCCGCCGTCGCCGGTGAAGCAGATCACCGGGCGGTCGGGGAGGGCGCACTTGGCGCCCAAAGCCCCGGGAAAACCCCAGCCCAGGGAGCCGGCGCAGCGGATGTATTGCTGGGTCTGCTCTTTCAGGTCGATCATGGTTCCCGTCCAGATGCCCGAGTGGCCGGTATCTGAAATCAACACGGCGTCGGAAGGCAGAAAGTCGGTGAGCTCTTTGCACAGACGTTCCGGGCGTATCGGTGAACCGTCGGAGTTGGCCACCTCCGATACCCCTTCCCGCCACTCCGCCACCAGTTCCTGCGCCCGGTTCACCCACTCGGTCCGTGGACCCAGGGGCTCTAGGACCTCCATAAGACGGCGAAGGCACGCTTTGGCGTCTCCTTGCAAAGTAGCTTTGGCTGGATAGGACCGTCCCAGCTCGGAGGGGTCGATATCTATCTGGATGACTGGGGTATCCAACGACGGAACCGTCCACTCGTTAGTCACCTGGCTACCTGTGTGGCTGCCGATATACAGGACCAGGTCCGCTTCGGAAACCAACCGGTTGGCACAAGTCCGGGAATAGGAACCACAGACCCCCACCGACAGCCGATGGCCGTCAGGTATCGCCGTTTTGGCGTTGAGAGATGTGGCAACGGGGATGGACATCATCTCGGCAAGTTGCACCACCTCTTGCTGGGCCCCTGAGGCAGTTACGCCTCCGCCCGCGACGATCACTGGGCGTTGTGCCGCCGAGAGAACCTGGGCCGCGGCCCGCACCATTGCGGCTTCCGGCTCCGGACGGTATGCCGGGACACGGGTGAAGTTCTCTTCGATGATTACTTCAAGATCGGCCTCTCCTTCCATAACAATGTTTCCCGAAGTTCCCTCCAAGTCGAGATGAACCGGTCCGGGCGCCCCCGACGTGGCTTCTCGTAGCGCTTGGCGGAGTAGGAAGGGTAGCTGCTCTGCAGAGTCCACCGGCACGCTGTACTTGGTGACGGCGCTGAAGGGTCTAAGGTGGTCTACTTCCTGGTAAGAGTTACGGTGCTGGCTCAACCTAGGCTTGCGTCCGGTTATGGCTAAGACGGGAGACCCGGCCAAGAATGGGTCCTGCAATCCCGCCGCCAGGTTGGCGGCTCCTACGTTCTGCGCCGCACAAACTCCCGGCTTGTGAGACGCTCTGGCGTAGCCGTCAGCCATGTAGGCGGCGGCTTTCTCGCCGTGGGTCAAGATGCGTTTTATGCCTAGTTTTTCCATCTCCAGCATGGCGCGTTGAATGATTACCGGCACGAAAAATACATGGGTGACGCCATACCCGTGCAAGGTTTCGGCCATGAAACGGCCCCCGGTCATCATAGGCATAAAATTCCCTCCCCGATTGTTTTGGGAATGCCGGTGTTTCTGGTAAGCCTCCGATTCGAAACCCGCGAGACAGGTCCTTCGACAGGCTCAGGACGAACGGAAAACACGCCTCCCGCCGTTCTTGGTGAGCTTGTCGAACCACTCGGTGCGATGTGCGGGGCGGACCAACGTGTTGACCGGCCTCACATCGAACAGCTACCCGCGTTCGTCGTAGACGGCTTTGGCGATGCCGGCCACGTTGGCGGCGGTGGGGACACCGGCGTAGAAAGCGACGTGGGTGATAATCTCGCCGATCTCATCCTTGGTGACACCGTTGTCTAGGGCCCGGTTGATGTGACCGGGCAACTGGCCGGAACGGTACAGAGCGGTAAGCACGGCGACGGTTATCATGCTGCGGTCCCGCTTGGACAGGCCGGGACGCTCCCAGATATCGCCGAAAAGCACGTCTGCGGTGATCTCCGCCAACTTGGGGGCAACTTCTTGCATAGCGCTACGAGGATTAGTCATGGATTCTCCTTTTCATATGCGGTTAATTTTTGCGGAAAGGGGACGAGCTCCCCTGTATCCCCTCCTTCGTAAGGAGGGGACTTTCATCT
>JAKUQE010000013.1 GCA_022450395.1 Dehalococcoidia bacterium
GAGTCGGGTGAGGCTGCCTTGCGGGAAGGAGGCGGAGTAGTCCTGGCCGCTATAGAAGACGGAGAGGAATTTGTTTTCTCGGAGCAGTTTGCTTGCGTGGGTTGCGGGACGAGCTTGATGGAGATAGAGCCGCGGACGTTCAGCTTCAACAGTCCCCATGGCGCCTGCAGCGAATGCACCGGTCTTGGCTACAAACTTGAAGTGGATCCTGACCTGGTCATATCCAACAAAGCGTTGTCCCTAGCCGAAGGCGCGATAACTCCCTGGTCTAGGGGCGGCCCCTCAAGCAGCTGGTACGTGAGCCTCCTGGAGTCTATCGCCAGCGCTCACGGGTTCTCCGCTAAAGTCCCGGTCAAGGACCTACCCAAAGAAAGCTTGGACTTGGTCCTTTACGGCAACGGGACCAAAAAGGTCACCATCCGGCACCGGACGAACCGGGGCCGTACCTATAGCTGGGACACCAATTTTGAGGGTGTGATACCCAACCTGGAAAGGCGCTATAAGAACACCGAGTCGGACCACACCCGCCAAGAGATAGAGCGGTACATGGCGGCCCGGCCCTGCCGCGCCTGTCAGGGCAACCGGCTACGGCCTGAAGCCTTGGCGGTGACGGTTTGTGGACTGGGAATCATGGAAGTGTGCGCCAAGAACGTGGGCCATGCCTTGGAATGGGTTCGTGAGATCGATCCTGACGTGCCCTGGAAAGGTCCCCGTGAGACCCTATCCGTCCGGGAAAAGATCATCGGCAATCAGATTCTCAAGGAGATAGAAGGCCGTCTGGTGTTTCTGAAAAATATCGGCCTTGATTACGTGACCCTGGGCCGTACCGCCCGAACCCTCTCAGGGGGCGAGGCCCAGCGTGTCCGGCTGGCAACCCAGATCGGATCGGGCCTGACCGGAGTGCTCTACGTTTGCGATGAACCTACCGTAGGTCTGCACCCCCATGACGACCACCTCTTGATCAGCACTCTTACGAACTTGCGTGACTTGGGCAACACCGTGGTGGTGGTGGAGCACGACGAGGCCATGATGCGGTCAGCCGACTTCATCGCCGACATGGGACCCGGAGCGGGCGAGCACGGCGGCTATGTGGTGGCGTCCGGCACGATCGACGACATAATGGATTGTCCGGAATCGTTGACCGGTCAATACCTCAGTGGGCGCAAAAAAGTTCCGTTCCCCCAAGAGCGCCGTCCCGGCAACGGTCTGTTCCTAACGGTCAAGGGATGCGAGGAGAACAATCTAAAGAAGATTGACGTTGAGCTTCCTCTGGGTCGGTTGGTGTGTATCACCGGGGTTTCCGGTTCGGGTAAGAGCACCCTGATCTACGACATTCTGTACAAACGTCTCGCCCAGTTGATCAACCGCGCCCGCGACTTGCCCGGCAAGCATAAGGAAATCGTTGGGGTGGAAAACATCGACAAAGTGGTCAACATCGACCAGTCGCCCATCGGCCGAACGCCCCGGAGCAACCCGGCCACCTATACCGGGGCCTTCACACCGATCCGGGAGCTGTTCGCTAACCTGCCGGAAGCCAAGATACGGGGGTATGCTCCTGGCCGGTTTTCCTTCAACGTCAAAGGAGGCCGTTGTGAGGCCTGTCAAGGCGATGGCTACAACCAGATAGAGATGCAGTTCTTGCCCGACGTGACCGTGCCCTGCGAGATCTGCCATGGGCGCCGTTACAACCGGGAGGCCTTGGAGGTAACCCTGCGCGGCCACAGTATCGCCGATGTTCTGGACATGACGGTAGACCAGGCTTTGGAGATTTTTAGCGGCTTCCCTCGGATCCGCCCCAAGCTGGAGACACTGCGTGACGTGGGCTTGGGGTACATTCGGTTGGGGCAGCCCGCCACCACCTTGTCCGGTGGTGAGGCCCAAAGGGTGAAACTGTCCACCGAGCTTTCCAAGCGAGCCACCGGCAAGACCCTGTACTTGCTGGATGAACCGACGACCGGGCTGTCTTTCGAAGACTGCGCCGCCCTGCTTCGGGTCCTGCACCGGTTAGTTGATGGCGGAAACACCGTCATCCTCATCGAGCACAACCTGGATATCATCAAAAATGCCGACTGGATAATTGATCTGGGACCCGGCGCGGGAGATCTGGGCGGCCGTTTGATCGCCCAGGGGACTCCGGAACATGTAGCCAAAGTTAAAAAATCCTTCACCGGCCAGTACCTTCAGCCGATTCTGAAAAACGGCCGAGAAACCGTTGGCGAGCCCGTCGGAGCGGCGGCGGGGGATTAGGTAACCCATCGTTATAGGACCGCGCTTTTCAGTCTGTACTCAAGGGGACCCGGCGAGTTCCCAATGATTGCGACGCGCCACCGAGTTTTGTCACCCGCACCCCGTTTTGATAGAATGGCTACCGTAAACTTGTTGCCCCACCGTTATCCAAGCGAGGAGAATCATGCCCTTTCATTACGATGGCGAACTGAAAATCACCAAGATAAACATGGGTCCCTACAACAACAATGGCTATATCGTTATTTGCCCTGAAACCAATGAGGGTGTAATTATCGACACTCCCGCTGAACCGGAAAAGTTGCTAGGCGCCATCGGGGACGTTCAGATAAAAAGCATCCTGATCACCCACAAACATCAAGACCACCTTCTCGGCTTTGACGAGATCACCGGGGCGGTTCAGGTCCCCGTGGGCATCGGCACCGACGATGCCGATGGTCTACCCAGGCCGCCCCAGCTCGATCTGAAAGACGGCATGGTGATAAAGTTCGGCAACCAGGAGATGACGGTTCTGGATACCCCAGGCCACACCGAGGGAGCAACCTGCTTCTTGATCGGCAAGCACCTATTCTCCGGAGACACCCTCTTCCCCGGCGGGCCCGGCAAAACCCGCAGCCCCGAAGCTCTGCAGCAGGTCATCGACAGCATAACTAAAAAGCTATTGGTACTACCCGACGACACCGCCGTCTATCCAGGCCATGGCGACGACACCACCATCGGAAAGGCTCGTGAGGAGTATCAGGTATTTGCTTCTAAGCCCAGAGACCCCGGCTTGTTCGGTGATGTAGCCTGGTTAGGTTAGACTCTGCCCGCCGGACAGATTGTCGCGTCCAGGGAGCGGTCTCCGCTCCCTGTTTTCTTAGCCGGTACGGGGGTTGCGTCCCGGCATTAAACGTATGAGGTGAACATGTACCAACGCTCCGTCCTGGATAACCAGCTTCGAGTTTTCACGTCCTCCATGCCCCACACCCGGTCGGTTTCGATCACACTGTGCGTCGGCGCCGGCTCTCGCTACGAGACCCCTGAGCTGGCCGGTGTTTCCCATTTTATCGAGCACATGCCCTTCAAAGGCACCAAAAGCTGGCCCACCGCCCAGGCGGTTAGCGAGGCCATCGAGGGTGTAGGCGGAATAATGAACGCCAGCACCGACCGTGAAATGACGGTTTTTTGGTGCAAGGTGGCCAGGATTCATTTCCGCAAAGCCCTGTCGGTGATGCTAGACATGATTCTCAACCCGATCTTGGACCGGGAAGAGGTGGAAAAGGAGCGGGAGATCATCCAGGAAGAGCTAAGGATGACTTACGACCATCCCACATACAAAGTGGACCTGCTGATCGACGAGGCGCTGTGGCCGGACCAGGCCATGGGCCGGGATGTGGGCGGGACCCCGGAGACGGTGGAAAAGATTTCCCAGGAAAGCATACGCGAATACATGGCCCAGCAATACAATCCCGCCAACACGGTCCTGGCGATCGCCGGAGACGTTACCCATGAAGAAGTCCTGGACATGGTCGGTGAGGCCACCGTTGAGTGGAAGCCTCGGGAATCACTGGACTGGGAGCCGGTCGTAAACGGCCACTATGATCCCGAGGTCCGAATGGAGTGGCGGCGAACCGACCAGACCCACATCTGTTTGGCGGTGCCGGGGCTGTCCTTAAACGACCCGGACCGGTACAACCTGACCATCCTCAACGTTATCTTGGGCGATGGGATGAGCAGCAGGCTTTTCCAAAGCCTGCGGGAGGTTCAGGGATTGGCGTACGATGTCAGCAGTTCCAACAGCCACTTCCGGGACTGCGGGGCGCTGACGGTTTATTGTGGCGTAGAACCCAAGAAGAGCCGCCTAGCCGTTCAGGGGATCGTCCATGAGCTACAAGGGATGCATGAAGAGGCTCCCGAACAGGAAATTACCAAGGCCAAGGAGTACACCAAGGGCCGCCTGCTCCTTCGCATGGAGGACACCCGTGCGGTATCCGGTTGGCTGGCCAGCCAGGAGTTGCTACAAGGCGAAGTCGCGACCCCGGAAGAAGTTGTCCAGAGATTAGACGAGGTCAACTCGGAAGATGTCGTCAGGGTCGCTGAGCGTCTTCTCCAACCGGAACAGATGCGCCTGGCGGTGGTGGGACCTCATCGCAGTGAGGCGCGATTCCTGAAGTTGCTTCACTTTTAATCTCGGGCCATCGTGGATCACGTAAACGCGCCGTCCCGCCCGGTTCTGCCTGAACCCGGCCACGCAGCATGGAGGATAGATGGACCCAACCAAGTCGATCCAGGTCGACAGCCTGGAGGAAGCCCATGAAGAGATGTACCGGTTGGGTTGGACCGATGGCCTTCCCGTCATCCCGCCGACGGCCAAGCTTGTTAGTGCTGCGTTGGACTTCCTGGGACGCGATCCTCAAGACGTGATCGGCGAAATACCGCCGAAAAACCGAATAGCCACTGTGGAGAAAGTAGTGGTGAACTCGGTGATGGCCGGGTGCTTACCCGAGTACATCCCGGTGGTCATTGCCTCCATAGAGGCGATGCTGCATAACGAGTTCAACCTAAACGGCATCCAGGCCACCACCAATTGCATCAGCCCATTGGCGATCGTCAGCGGACCGGTTGTCGAGCAATTGGGATTTAACGCTGGTGACAACGTGTTCGGAGGCGGCTCTAGGGCCAACGCCGCCGTCGGCCGCGCCATCCGTCTCGTGCTGTGGAACATCGGGGGTGGATACGCCGGAGAGATCGACCGGGCCACCTTCGGACATCCTGGGAAATACACTTTTTGCGTCGCCGAGAACAGCCAGGATAGCCCGTGGGGGCCCCTGCACCAAGACCTGGGGCTCCCTGCCGAATCATCGGCGGTAACTGTTTTTGCCTGCGAGTCCCCGCACCACATCGCCACCGGATCCGGCTACGTTCTTACCGGCGGCGATATACTGGCGGTGATCGCCGACAGCATCGCCACCGCCGGCAGCGCGGCCATGAACGGCGGCGGCCAAGTTCTGCTGCTTATGGGTCCGATGACCGCCCAGAAGCTGGCGTCAGACGGCTACGACAAGCAACAGATCCGGGAAGAGTTGCACCAACTGGCCCGCAAACCGGTTCGGTTGATGAAGTCCAACAAATTCTTGAACCCGGAGCACCCGTTCCACTGGGCTAACTTTATAGACCCGGAAGACGATGACGCGATGATTCCAGCGTTACGGACGCCGGAAGACCTGTTGATAATGGTGGCCGGGGGTTGGGGTTCAGGGTCGGGGTTTAACGCCGTGTGTCACGGCTGGATGCAAGCCGGAGGACTGGCCCAAACCCGGCCGATCGAATTGATCCCGTCATAATCTCATTGTTCGAAAAGGAGTGAACGATGCCACCAATCGAGCTCTTTAGCCCCATCGGGGAAGAAGCACCTCACGCCAAGGGGATCGCTCCCTTTCCCGAGCTAGGGGGAAGCAAGATAGCCTTCCTCTTCAACGGCCACGTGTCGGTGATTCCCTTCTGGAGGAACCTGGAGGAGGAGATCAAAACCCGTTGTGAGCCGGCTGACACGGTCACCGTCATCAAGCCCAACACTTTCTCTCCAGCCGGCCCTTCCACTATCCAGGATCTGTCGGATGTGGACCTGGCCTTGGTCGGGGTATGCGCTTGAGGCTCCTGTACTTCCGGCTCCGTGCGAGACGGTATTAACCTGGAAAACAAGGGTGTCCCGGCCGTAGTCATTTCCCACGATGTATTCGGGAAGGCAGCCCAGGCACAGTCCATCGCCCTGGGTCTCCCAGAGTTGCGGGTCATAATCTACAACCAGCCCAAGGGCAAACCCGACGAAGTTGAGGGAGCTTGGGCGGCCAAGCAGGTCGTGGACCAACTATTACAAATGGTGCGAGATTCCGACGTCTAGAAGCCAAGCCGAATGGATTCCTTTGGAGCCCAAGTATCGAACTAGAATTAAATCTATGAACAGATGGCGCCTGATGGTTTGGCTAGAGCCACTTTCAAAATCCGTTGCGGCCCAATGCCGGATCCTTCGACAGGCCCAGGACGAACGGTAATCGGCCCTCCTTCCGTTTGGGGTGAGCTTGTCGAACGGTATTTTAACAAGGTGCTCGTCAATCGGTCCTGAATCAGCCCTAATTAGGCCAGGTCCACAGTTGCAAACACCAGAGCCGGTTATCGTTCATCATCTATTCCGCCCACTCCTGGCGGAGCTTTTAGACGTCCTGCGTTCTCTCTCTGAGGACGAGTGGGCCGCTTCAACCCCCTGCCCGGCTTGGTCAGTACATGATTTGGCTCTGCATCTGCTGGACGTGGATATGGGACAACTCTCTCGCGAAAGAGACGGATACGTCGTGTCCATGATCGAGGCAACTCAATGGGATGACTTGATTTCCGCTCTGAACCGGAAAAACGAAGCATGGGTCAAATCAGCCAGGGGCATCAGTCCTCGGCTCGTCACCGAGCTGCTCGAGTTTACCGGCGAAGAAGTAGCATCGCATATCTCATCATTGGACCCGTATTCAGCCGGTCCCGAAGTGAGTTGGGCGGGTCCAGCGCCGGCGCCGGTTTGGTTACACGCCGCGAGAGAATATACCGAGCGGTGGCATCATCAACAGCAGATCAGGCAGGCCACTGGAAGGCCGTTGCTTACGAGCAAGGAGATGTTTTCTCCGGTTCTGGAAACGTTCGCTCGCGCGTTGCCCCGCGCCTACGAAGGAGTATCGGCCAGCGAAGGCAGCATCGTAAAAGTGGTTATTCTGGGCGATGCCGGGAGTAGTTGGTTACTGGTGTGCCAAGGCGGCTCTTGGGCACTCTACGTAGCTGACGATCTCAGTGTACCTGACGCCGAAGTTTCGATTGGGCAGGAAGATGCCTGGCAGTTGTTCACCAGGAGCATCACTAAATCCGAAGTCTTGCCCAGGGTCACGCTTTCCGGGAACATGGGGTTAGGGTCGAAGGTCTTGGACACGGTTGCGGTGATAGCATAATCCTGGGATAGAAATTCTAACGGAAGTGGCTGGGCCTCTGTTCCGGATTGGGCGGGCTAATATCAGTGGCTTCCTATTGTGCCGCCGCGTCGAACTCGGCCTCAACGGGGTTGCTCAACACCCCGATGCCGGGAATCTCCACCTCTACCTTGTCGCCCGGTTTCATGGCCTTGGTTGTACCGGTGGTGCCGGAGAACACCAGGTCGCCGGGATGCAGCGTCACCTGCTGGCTTAGATAGCTGACTATCTCGGAAAATGTGAACAGCATGTCTTTAGTGTAAGCCCGCTGGACTTCCTCGCCGTTGAGACGGACCAAAATCTCCAGCTCCTGAGGGTTGATATCCGTCTCGATCCAAGGTCCTACGGGAGCGAAGGTGTCCGACCCTTTGGCGCGCCAAAAGGTAGAATCCTTTTTCTGCCAGGTCCGCTCGCTAACGTCGTTCCCGCAGGTATAGCCCAGGATATACTTCCGGGCGTCTGTCGGGGTCACCCGGCGGCAATTTCTACCGATAACCGCCACCGCCTCGCCCTCGTAGTGAACGTCGCCGCTGGAGTCCTTGGGTATGATGATGGGGTCGTTGGGTCCAGTAAGGGAATTCCGGCTCTTGTGCCAGGGCTCCGGATGTTCGGGCAACTCGTCGGCGCCCTCACCCAGAACCGACGCGGCGAACTCCAAGTGTTCGGCAAAATTGAGGCCTGGTCCCCAGATCAATGCCGGCTCGGTGGGCGCCAGGATGTTTACGTCCGCCAAGGGATACCGGGTGTCGGTCAGCCTGAAGCGGGTATAGATACTTCCTCGGATCTCAACAATTTCATCTCCCATCACCACACCGAATGCCACTCGCCTGGCGGCCCTAAATCGCGCGATTTTCATGCTTGCCGCGCCCCTCGTATTTAATTGGATGGGAGACTCGGTGGGGATTGTAACCGTTCACTTGCTCCGTCGCAAGAGGAAAACGCAGGTTGTTTCCGGGGTAATTTTTCGAATAAAATCAACCGGCTGGTGCTTCATTCGTCATGGACTCTGTTAGCATTGGTACAATCTTATCTGAAGGTGATGCGCTTTGAAGCTGGGACTACTCATAAACAGCCAGTACGTGGCCGGCGAGTCGATGCCGGACAAGATCCAGGAGAGCGTGGAGCAGGTGAAGGCGGCCAGGGAGGCCGGGTTCGATCTTATCTGCGCCGCCCAACACTACCTGGCAGCTCCATATCAGATGAGCACCACCATGCCTTTGTTGGCACGGCTGGCAGCCGAAGCCGGCGACATGGAGGTTGCTGCCACGATTATTTTGTTGCCGTTGCACAACCCGGTTGAGATAGCCGATAGCGTGGCAACTTTGGACGCGATCTGCGGAGGCCGGTTCATATTCGGCATCGGTCTTGGTTACCGCGAAGAGGAGTTCGCCGCCTTCGGAGTAGAGCCCAGCGAGCGGGTAGGGCGGATGCGGGAAGCCCTGGAGTTGATAAAACTCCTCTGGACTGAAGAGGAGGTGGAATTCAACGGACGATATTATCACGTTCCCAAGGTAAAGCTGGCGACCCGCCCGGTGCAGCGGCCGCATCCGCCGATATGGGTTGCCGCCAACGGTAACAGGGCCATACGGAGGGCCGCCCGATGGGGCTATCCCTGGCTGGTCAATCCCCATGCCACGGTTTCCATGGTGACCAGCCAATTGGAGATGTATCGGGATGCCCTGTCTGAAGCAGGCCAACCGGCGTCCAGCGTGCCTATGATGCGGGAGTTGTACGTGGCCCAGGACCGGGATACGGCCTACAACGAGAGCAGGCCGTATCTGGAGGGCAAATACGCGGCATATGCTTCCTGGGGGCAGGACAAAGCTTTGCCGGGTGAAGAGAGCTTCTCAGTCCCATACCAGGACTTGGCCAAAGACCGGTTTCTGTTGGGGACCGCGGACGACGTGGTTGGTGAGATTAAGCGGTACGAATCGGAGTTGGGGGTCGATTACATGATCTTCCGCATGCAATGGCCTGGGATGCCCCACCGGCAGTTACTTCGCCAGATAGAGATCATGGGCGAGGACGTTATACCCAGAGTGAAGAGCGGTTAGGAAACCCGGCGGCTAAAATTAAGCGCCGTTTACCGGCCTTTATTCTAGTCGCGCAATCTTTAGGGTTCCTGGTTAAAAAGCTGCCATCTCTGGCTGGCTGCCACTGGGCCTGTTAAACTGTTAGCTGTTCCAGGTCAGGAGGGTACAAAAGAGTGGTACCACCAGGAGACATCGGGCCGCTACCTATCTGGGTTGGCGTGTATCTGGCTTTATTGGTTACCGCCGCCCTTTCCAACTTCGTGCTTTATCAACGGGTGTTCCGCCTGATTCGTCAGGGTAAAAGCGTCGCCCGGTTCGACCGCCCCTGGGAAAGACTGAAGGGGGCGGTGAGTATCGTTCTTGGCCAGCGCAAGGTGCTGCAACGGGTCCCACAAAAGGACTGGGCCGGCATCGGCCACGCCCTGATCTTCTGGGGATTCCTCTCCTTTGCCCTAAGTTACCTGATTTTCATCTTCGGCGCCTCTATATGGAGTCACTTCCCGGAATGGCTGCTGCATACCACCGGCGTCCGGATCTACAGCATCTACCTGGACATTATGGCTGCGGTCATGCTGGTTCTGCTGGGTTGGGCTTTGGCCCGGCGTTGGATCGTAAAACCCAGCCGTCTGAGCTACGATCTGACCAGACATCTGGACTCCATTATCATCGTTGGACTCATTGGTCTGCTCATGGTATCCACCCTCCTGACCCACGCCTTTTACATAGCCAAGGGCGGATTAGGACCGGAAGCGGATGTCATTATCGGCGGCGCATTGTCCGGCTTGTTCCAAGGCATGGGTATCGGGCTCGCAGCGTCAAACGTCTTGCATGGCGTTTTCTGGTGGCTGCACCTGTCCATAATTCTAGGCTTCGCCGTCTATATCCCGTTCACCAAACATATGCACATGCTGGCCGCGCCGCTGAACGCTTTCTTCCGGTCATTGGAACCCAGCGGCTTGCTACCTACGATCGATTTGGAGAACACCGAGCGTTTTGGCGCTGGAAGAGTTCAGGACTTCACCTGGAAGCAATTGTTGGACGGGTACGCCTGCGCGGTATGCGGACGATGTACTTCCGTATGCCCGGCTAACCTGACCGGCAAAGTGCTATCGCCGATGCACATCGTGGAAAACCTGAAAGACCACATGGTCGCCATCGGGCACCAGGGAGCTCGAGATCCGGAGCACGTTGAGCCCACGCCTCTCTTTGGCGGGGCCATATCTGAAGAGGCGATCTGGGATTGTCTTTCGTGCGGCGCCTGTATGGAGGAGTGCCCGGTAGTTGTGGAACACGTTCCCACGATCATGGATATGCGCCGCAACCTGGTTCTTGAAGAGTCGAAGATCCCGGAAAGCGCGACGAACGCACTGCTCAACCTGGAGCAAAGGGGGCACCCGTGGCGGGGTACCCAATACTCGCGCACCGACTGGGCTGAGGGTCTGGATGTACCGACGTTGGCTGAGAAGCCAGACGCGGAAGTCCTTTTCTGGGTGGGCTGCACCGCCGCGTTGGAGCAGCGAAGCCAAGCGGTGGCCCGGTCCATGGTCAAGGTGTTAAAAGCCGCTGGAGTGGACTTCGCCATTCTGGGCGATGAAGAGACCTGCACCGGTGATCCCGCCCGGCGATTGGGTAATGAGTATCTTTACCAGATACTAGCCCAACAAAGTATCGAGACCCTGAATCGCTACGAAGTAAAAACCATCGTGACCATTTGCCCACACTGTTTCAACACGATGAAGAACGAATATCCTCAGTTTGGTGGAACCTATGAGGTGCTCCACTATAGCCAATTCGTCGACGGACTGATTAAGGAAGGCAAGATCAAGCCGATCAAAATGATTCAAACCAACGTGGCCTATCACGACTCTTGCTACCTGGGCCGCCACAACGGAATCTACGATGAGCCCCGCGCCGTGGCTAAATCGGTGCCCGGTCTTAACCTGATCGAGATAGAGCCCAACTGCCGGGAGCGGGGGTTCTGCTGCGGCGCGGGCGGCGGCCATATGTGGCTGGAGGAAAGCAGGGGAACAAGGGTTAACCATGCCCGCACCGACCAATTCTTAGAAACCGGCGCCGACACCGTCGCGGTTTCCTGCCCCTTCTGCTTGCAGATGCTCACCGAGGGCATCCAGGCCAAGGGATTAGAGGGCGAGAAACAGGCCAAGGATGTTCTGGAGATTCTGGCGGATAGCCTGGAAGAGTAGACCGAGGGTTTGAGTTATGGCTGAAGGCGATATGACCGTGGTGCAAAGCTGCGGAGCGTGCGGCGAAGAACTGGGTAGTTTTGACGTGAAGAAAGACAACATGATGCTGATGACCACCGAAACTATATGGTGCCCCAAGTGTCAGGCCGACACCCATGAAGTCCGGGACCTGGCCGGGCGCGGCGCCGCGATTCAGCAGGAACAAGGCTCTTACGCCGCGAATAATCCCTTTGATCCCGAGACGCGGCGTTAGTTCTATGTCCAACCGTAAACCCTTTGCCCTGTTGGTAGTTCCCGACGATGAGCCTCCGGTCCTGTCTGGAACACTGTATGAGGATCGCGCCCGTGCTTTAGCTGAGACCGTGGAATGGCACTTCGACCGTCCCTTGGACAATGATGAGACGGTAGCGCGTATGCATAACGCTGAGGCCGTGATCAACATCCGCTCCTCGGTCCAATTCACCAGAGAAGTACTGGCTGCCTGCCCGGCGCTCAAGATTCTGTCCGTTTGGGGCACCGGGGTCGACCACGTTGACTTGGCCGCCGCCGAGGAATTGGGCATCACCGTTTCCAACACCCCGGCATATGGCGCGCCCTACGTGTCGGAGCACGCGTTGACGTTGGCCCTGGCCGTTTCTAGGCAGATCGTGATAAACGACCAGCATATACGAAGTGGCGGCTGGACCAGGGGCTTCATCAACGAGCTCTATGGCAAAACCTTGGGCGTGGTGGGAACCGGAGCCATCGGCCGGCGTATGATCCAGCTAGGGAAAGGCATCGGCATGAGGGTGGTGGCCTGGACGGTGCACCCCAGCCCTGAGCGGGCCGCCGAATATGAAGTAGAATTCCTGTCTCTTGACGACCTGCTACGTCAGTCCGATGTTGTATCCCTTCACGTGGCGTTAACCGAGATCACCCGGGGCCTCATCGGACGCGCCCAGTTTGATCTGATGAAAGATACGGCTATCTTGGTGAACACCTCCCGCGGCCCTGCCGTGGACGAGGAGGCGCTGATCGACGCCCTGGAGAATGGGCGCATCGCCGGAGCGGGGTTGGATGTGTTCCAAGCCGAGCCTCTTGCGCCCGGGCATCGTCTTACCCAACTGGAAAACGTGGTTCTGTCTCCCCACGCCGGAGGAATGGCCTACAACGGCACCATGCGCGGATTGGAGATGTCGGTGGAAAATCTGGAGTCTTTCGCCGCCGGGTCCCCGATCTATGTCGTGGCCCAGGGTAGCCGGCGTTAACTCCCTAAGGTCCGCCGTCCGGCTGATGGTCTCAATGGCCGCCTTGTAGTTGGTTGGACCCCTGGGGCACCGATAATGAACACCAGAGTGACCCTTGCCGCCGGTTTTATCCTTGGTCTAGTGGTTGTAGCATTCGTGTTCTGGTCACAGTTAGAAAAACGGTACATATTCTTCCCCACCGCGGCCATTGAGCAGACGCCGGGCGACTTTGGGATTGAATACGAAGAAGTTTTCTTCACCACCGGGGACGGTCTCAACCTGCACGGATGGTACCTGCCCGGCACAGGGGACGTAACCTGGCTCTGGTTTCACGGCAACGGCGGCAACATCAGCCATCGGGTTGAAGAACTGGCCCTCTTCCGGCACCGGTTGGGTGTGAACCAGTTTATCTTCGATTACAGGGGTTATGGCCGCAGCCCCGGGACACCGTCCGAAAAGGGGACATATCAGGACGCTAGAGCCGCGTTAGAGTATCTGACATCCCGGTCCGACTTAGCACCGGAGAAGATTGTCTACTTCGGACGGTCTCTTGGCGCGGCGGTTGCGGTGGAGTTGGCCGCCAGCAAGGAACCGTTGGCCTTGGTGCTGGTGGCCCCATTCTCATCCATATCGGACATGGCGAAAGTGGCCTTTCCCTTCACACCCTTCCACCTGCTGGTCCGGGGAAGGTACGACTCCATTACTACTATCAGGCAGATCCACCGCCCGGTGCTCATCCTCCACGGGGACCAAGATGCGACGGTGCCGCTGAGTCAGGGTAAGAAGTTGTTCGAGGCGGCGAATCAACCTAAGAGGTTCCAGCTGCTACCTGGGACGGCCCACAACGACACCTACATCGCCGGCGGCGGGAGTTACTGGGACACGTTGAACGAATTTCTGGCTTCTCTGAAGGACAGTCCCACCGATTCCAGCCCAAACTGATGCTGGTATCAGCGATCGATCCCGGGCTTGCTGAATGCCGCCAAGGCACCCATTTTCGGATGTGTTAGTAGAAATTGGCGCCGACTGATCGGCGCCAATTTTTTACGTGAGAGCGGTCTTCCTCTCACCATCGGCCAGGCGAACCTGGCGAGGGAGTGAGAGCATTCAGCGGCCGGACTTAAGTCTTTTCTGCGTAGTCCAGGTTGTGCAGGTATTTGTTCCCTTGCCCTTCTCCGTCGACGATAACCACTTCATGCACGTTAACTTCGACGGACTCAATGTGTAGGCTCACTCCGGTGGTTTCCACCACCAAGCCCGCCCGGGTTTTGAACCGCAATCCGGCTTCCACACTTGTCATTTCCGCGTATGCCAACTTACCCTCCTCCGTCTTGTGTACTGCTTTTCCCTTAGGGGTGTTATTTTTCCGCAACCATCACTCTGGTGCGTTCTACCGAAGCCGATACCGGGTCCATAATCATTTTCAGGTCCGGTATCAGCAGTCTACAAACCAGCAACGTCACCGTCAACCCTAACCAGGCAGTTTGATCGTCACAGCCAAACTCCCAAGAGTTGAGTTGCCAAGGCCCATCGGACCTAGAGCCCCGAAATTATCTCAGTTTCGTAGTCCAGCAACTCCAAGTCGTCGCGGCTCTTTTCCACAAACGCGACTACATTAGACAGAATCTCGTTGGCATGCTTGGTGTCGTTGCTCAAGCAACAAATACCCAAAGTAAGCCGCTGCCACAGGTCGTTATCGTCTGCCTCCGCGACAGTGACGTTGAATTGGTTGCGGATCCTTGCCGCTACCGACCGGGCAACCTGGCGCTTGGCCTTTAGGCTGTGACTGTCCGGCAAGAAGAACTCCATCCGGCAATATCCTATGTGCAAACTCATATCGTCAGAATTCAGACTTGATTACCGGCGGGCGTGCCGCCTGGAATAAGCCATTCGCCATTTCCGGATTCGCATTCGTACTGATTTTCACAAATACCTTGACTCATCGTTAATAGTCATTATAGATTATATCTCGGATATTCCTAACTCGGCCTGTCCGTAACGCACGAACTAGTCTTTTAGGATCGCCTGGCCGCTTACTCTGGTAGACCCCGCGGTAGCACCGTATGGAGGAGCTGGGACTATATGGCCCTTGATTCCGCTTCGCAAAACCAACGCCGGTCCGCCGAGCCAGAAGTGGTGGTAGAACGCCTCCCCCTGTACGTTCGAATCCTCACCCGTCTGCTCCAAGAGGGCGCTGAGGTCGTCAGCTCCCAGCAACTGGGCGAGAAACTACAGGTGACCCCAGCCCAGATTCGCAAGGACCTGAGCTATTTTGGCCGATTCGGCAAGCAGGGACGCGGTTACAGCGTCATTCATCTCTTGGAAAGGCTGAAGCTAATCCTTGGTCTGAACTCCTTCTGGAACGTTGCCGTTGTGGGAGTAGGCCGCCTGGGTAGAGCCATCCTCAGTTATCCCGGATTCACGCCTGACGGATTCCATCTAGTTGCCGCGTTTGACTCAAACCCCGATGTGGTTGGGGAAACCGTTGCCGGGTTAACGGTTAACTCCCTGGAGCAACTGGACGAGATAGTAAGCAGCAAGAAGATCAGTATAGCCATTGTGGCCGTGCCCACGGAGCATACGCAGGGCGTAGTGGACCGATTAGTGGCTTGCGGAGTGCGTGCGGTGCTGAACTATGCCCCGATATCGCCTCAGGTGAGGGAAGGGGTCCGGGTGAGGAATATCGACCCGGTGTTGTCCTTGCAGTCTATGACTTACTACTTGACCGACCATTCGGTTGAGTAGCCCGTTCTCAGCCTCTCCCCTCACCCTGCCTAAATTATTTACGCGGACCCTCCAGCGTCTCCGGCTCCCGGCCTAGGCGCCCTGGTTCGCCGCCGCCGCACCACGTTTAGCCGCACTTGGGCCCGGCGTACGGAAGCCACGGCCCGCTCCAATTGCATGTCGGTGCCCTGGTTGGCCATCCGCTCTCGGGCCCGGTCCACCGCGATCTGGGCCCGCTCTTCGTTTATCTCGTCGGAACGTTCACAGGCATCGGCCAAGATGGTAACCTTGTTGCCCATGACCTCCAAGAACCCCCCGGTGACCGCCAGGTAGGTCTCTTCCCCGTCTTTACGAATCAGAATTTCTCCAGGCTGCAACGCCGTCATCAAGGGAGCGTGGTGGGCCAAGATGCCCAATTCGCCTTCGATGCCGGGAGCAACCACCAATTCCACTTCGTCGTCGTAGACTTGTTGCTCGGCGGTGATTATTTCCAGTTGCATTGTTGCCATGGTTTTTTATCCTTTCAGTCGACGCTTGCCCAGTAGCAATCGGTTAAGCTCATCAACTGGCGAAAAGTTGTGAGTCAGCCAAAGGCAGTAGTCAGATAACGCTCTGCATTTTATTCGCAAAATCACGGCCAGAAGTTGCTGGTGGAAGAGGGTTGCCATCCTTTCGGAAGAGTTCGACGACCTCTTCAACTATCCGGCAGAGCTCGCGGAAAACCTCTCTTTCGTTGTCCCCATGGCACCCGCCAAAAATCAGTCCCGGGGAACTTCCTACATAGCATTGATCCTCGTCGGACCATTCCACGATCTTTATGTACTTCGCGCTATCCTTCACTTTTTGACTCCTCGATGGCCAGCCGCACCGCCCTTACTTGATACTGTTTGGCATCGTCACCCAGGTTGTCTAAAATTGTGATCGGTTTGATAACATTGGGATGAATAAACTTTCTATGACTGCCTCTGCATCCCCGGTTCACAAACCGGGCGAGTTCGAGGTCGGCGATTAGGTCTCGTATCTTTGGGGGCACTGACTCTTCGGCTTAACCGGCTTCACAGAAGAAAAACAACATCAGCGGAGCTGAACCGGTTACGGCTTGAGATTTCTTAATCACGGTTGCCTCGCTTCAGATAAGCCGGTGCCCGGCACAACTGACACCTACGCCGCCGCTTGGCTCTGCTCGGCGGCCTTCTCGATCGCTTCGTCGATGGTGCCGACCATGTAGAACGCTTGCTCCGGCAGGTCGTCGTGCTTCCCCTCCAGTATCTCGGCGAATCCCCGCACCGTTTCCTTCATCGGTACGTACTTGCCGGGCTGGTTGGTGAAGGTCTCGGCAACGAAGAAAGGCTGAGTTAGGAAGCGCTGTATCTTCCTGGCCCGGAACACCGTCGATTTGTCCTCATCAGACAGCTCTTCTATCCCTAGAATCGCGATGATGTCCTGCAAGTCCTTGTAGCGTTGCAGGACCTGTTGTACTTGCCGGGCTACCTGGTAGTGTTCGGTCCCCACCACGCCAGGCTCCAGGATGCGCGAATAGGATGCCAGGGGGTCCACCGCCGGGTACAGACCTTGAGCCGACAAAGACCGCTCCAGGGACACCACCCCGTCCAGATGGCCGAAGGTGGTTACGATGCCCGGGTCCGTGTAGTCGTCCGCCGGCACGTAGATCGCCTGGAAGGACGTGATAGACCCATTCTTTGTGGAAGTTATCCGCTCCTGCAGGGCGCCCATCTCGGTGCTCAAGGTGGGCTGATATCCCACGGCTGAGGGCATGCGGCCCAGCAGCGCTGAAACCTCCATGCCGGCCAGGATGTAGCGATAGATGTTGTCGATGAACAGGAGCACGTCCTGCTTTTCCTCGTCCCGGAAGTATTCGGCCATGGTGAGGCCGGTAAGGCCGATCCTGGCCCGTACGCCGGGGGTTTCGTTCATCTGGCCGAACACCAGAACGGTACTGGCCAGCACGCCCGAATCTTGCATCTCGTGCCACAGGTCGTTCCCTTCCCGGGACCGTTCTCCGACACCGGCAAATACCGAGACTCCTTTGTGAACCGCACCGATGTTGCGTATGAGCTCTTGGATGATCACCGTCTTGCCTACGCCGGCGCCGCCGTAAGCGCCAATCTTGCCGCCCTTCATGAACGGAGTGATAAGGTCGAACACCTTGATGCCGGTTTCCAAAATCTCGATGGTGGGATTATGGTCATCGAAAGCGGGCGGGTCGCGATGGATCGGCCAGTGTTGTGCCGTCTCCACCGGTCCTAAGTTGTCCAAGGGCGTCCCGGTCACGTCAAAGAGGCGTCCCAATGTCTCCGGCCCTACCGGTACTTCCACTTTCCTGCCCATGTCGATCACGTCGGTTCCCCGGGCCAGCCCTTCGGTTGCACCCAGAGCCAAGCAGCGAACCCAGTTGTTGCCGACGTGGGATTGCACCTCCAGGGTGAGCCGCTCTCCCGCGTTGTCCAACTCTAGGGCATCGAAAAGATTGGGTAGCTCGTCCGGCTGAAATTCAACATCTACGACGGTACCAATCACCTGCACGATTTTTCCGGTAGCCATTGTTATCTCCCACTAAGTTAGCAAGTCTCTAAAGATTGCGCTCGCGCTTTCCCGCTGATTCGTTTAGCCTTCCAGGGCCATCTGTCCTCCGATCAGGTCCAGCAATTCGTTCGTAATGCTATCCTGGCGGATCCGGTTCATCACCAGGGTCATGTCGTTCATCAGATCGTTGGCGTTGTCGGTTGCGTTACGCATGGCGACCATGCGGGACGACTGCTCGCTGGCGTTGGACTCCAGCAGGGCATGGAATACCTCCATCTCAACATATCGCGGCAGCAAGCTCTCCAGCACCGCTAGGCTGTCCGGCTCGTAGATGTATCCGACCCTTTCCGAACCGGTCAGGGATGCGGGCGCCACTGGCAGCAGCTTCTCAATCACCGGTACCTGGGACAAAGTAGAAGCGAACCTGGTGAAGGCTAGATGGACCTCGTCCACCTCGCCTTCGGAGTAGGAGTCGATTACCAAGTGGGAAATGGCGATAGTATCGGCCAAGACCGGGCGGTCTGGCAGTTCGGTAAAAACTGCTTTGACCTCCTGCCCGGAGCGGATCATGAAGTCTCTGCCTTTTCTGCCCGCTACGATGGCAGTGATTGGAACCGTTTGCTCCAGCATGAACTGACCCACTACCCGGTTCAGGTTGGCGTGCATCCCGCCGCATAAGCCCCGGTCCGGGCTGATCACCAGAATACCCACCCGCTGCAAGGGTCGTACCTGAAGCAGGGGATGTACGGTCGCTTCGTCATCGCCGGGCTGGGCCGCCAGGTGGGTGATGATTTCTTGAATCTTCTCAGCGAAGGGCCGTCCTTGGGTTACCGCCTGTTGGGCGCGCCGCATCTTGGACGCCGCGATCAGCGACATGGCGTTGGTTACCTTGCCGGTATTTTGCACGCTGCGGATGCGGAGGCGCATGTCTCTAACGCTGGGCATTTATCTCTTTCCCATCGGCCTTATTTCGCATGCCTTAAGCGCTGAACCCGGCCTTGAAGTCGTTGATGGCCTGGGTCAAAGCAGATTCGATCTCCGGTGTTATATCTTTGACCGTCGCGATGTCTTGGCCGATCTGCGGGTGGGTTGACGACATATGCCGCAACAATTGGTCTTGGAAGTCGGCGCAGCGTTCCAGAGGAAGGTCCTCAAGGAGCCCTTCATTGACCGCGAAAAGGATGATTACTTCCTGCTCCAGGGATAGCGGCTTGGAATGAGGCTGCTTCAACATTTCCGTGGCAAGCTGGCCTCGGGCCAGTTGGGCCCTGGTCGCGGCATCCAGATCGGCGGTGCCGAACTGGGCAAAGGTGGCCAGTTCCCGGTATTGGGCCAGGTCCAGGCGTAAACGGCCCGCCACCCGGCGGATGGCTCTGGTTTGGGCGGCGCCGCCCACTCGGGACACTGACAAACCTACGTTGACCGCCGGCCTGATACCGGCATTGAACAGCTCCGTCTCTAGGTAGATCTGCCCGTCGGTGATTGAAATGACGTTGGTTGGTATGTACGCCGAAACGTCTCCGGCCTGAGTCTCGATGATTGGTAACGCGGTGATGGAGCCGCCGCCATGGGCTTCGTCCAGCCGGGCGGACCGCTCCAGCAACCGGCTGTGGAGGTAAAAAATGTCGCCGGGATAGGCTTCGCGGCCGGCCGGGCGGCGCAGCAGCAAAGACATCTGGCGGTAGGCCCAGGCATGTTTGGTCAGATCGTCGTAGACGATAAGTACGTCCTTGCCTTGGGCCATGAACTCTTCGGCTATGGCACAGCCCGCGTAAGGGGCGATGTACTGTATAGGAGCAGAGTCGGCGGCGCCGGCGGTGACGACGATGGTGTGTTCCATTGCGCCGTTTTCTTCCAAAATGTTGACCGCTTGGGCCACCTTGCCCTGTTTCTGGCCGATGCCGACGTAAACGCAGATCAGGTCGCCACCTTTTTGGTTAATGATGGTATCCAGGGCTATGGTGGTTTTGCCTGTGGACCGGTCGCCGATTATCAGCTCCCGTTGACCGCGGCCGATGGGAATCATGGCGTCGACAGCCTTGATACCGGTTTGTACCGGTGTATCCACCGATTGCCGGGACACTACGTTGGGAGCAACTTTTTCAACCGGGCGAGTGGAGGTGGTATTTACGGGCCCCTTTCCATCCAGGGGATTTCCAACCGGATTTACGACACGGCCGATCAGAGCCTCGCCCACCGGAACCTCAATGATTCTCCCGGTGGAGCGGACCTGGTCTCCTTCCTTGACCACGTTGGGGTCACCGAGAATAGCCGCGCCGACCAAGTCGGATTCTAAATTCAAGGCGAGACCTAGCACGTCGCTGCCGAAGTCCAATAGTTCGTTGTATCCGACGCCCTGCAACCCTTGAATGCTGGCAACTCCGTCGCCCACTTGGACCACGGTTCCAACGTCCACCAAGGTCAGATCGCCTTCGAACTCTTCGATCTGGCGCTTGATCAACGATACTATATCTTGTCCTCTAGTCGCCATTGGTGACTCCCTTTTCTGGTCCGGCCTGGCCGCGCCCGGGCCTTCGTAATCGGTTCTAAGACTAGCTAACGCCGGAACGCACCCGCTTCCTTAGCGCTTCCAAGTGTGTCCGGGTGCTGCCGTCGAGCAGTTGGTCTCCTATCTGGATCACAATGCCGCCGATTATGTCTTCGTCAACTTCAGTGGTAACCACGACCTCTTTTCCAGTCAAGTTGGAGACGAACTGGGTGATACTTTGGAGCTCGGCATAGTCCAACGCCACCGCTGTCACAACTTCGATCCGTTGGCGTCCATGGTGGATGTCCAACAGCTTGGTGTAAGCCTCACTCAACTCCGGAGCAAGGTAGGCTAATCCCTTGGTAACTAGAACATTCAACAGGTTGCGAATCAGCGGATGAACGTCGGGCAAGACGGCTTCTACGGATTTTATCTTCTCATCGGCGGGGACTTCCGCGTGGTTCAGGAAGGTGCGGAACTCTTCGTCCCGAAGCACCTGGCCGGCCAATTCAAGATCGGCGGCCCACTCGTCGGTCTGTCCTTGCTCCAATGCCAACTCGAAGATTGCTTGGGCGTAACGCTGCCCGGAGACGCGCTTCGGCATCGGTTATCTATGCCCTCCCGTTTCCGGAGGCTGAACCGCCCTCTTCCAGGACTTGAGAGATCAATTCTTGGTGGGCTTGACGGTCCAGAGAGCGGCGTATCACCCGCTCAGCCGCGGTTATGGCCAGTTCGCCAAAATTGGCCCGGACTTCTTGGATGGCGGCGTCGCGTTCCCGTTGGATGTCGGTATGGGCCCGCTCAATGAACGCCTCGGCCTCACCCCTGGCCCGGTCCATCTCCTCGCTGCGAAACCGGTCCGATGCTTCCCTAGCTTGGTCCAACAATCGCTGGCCTTCCCGGCGGGCCTCGTTGATCTGCTCTTCGATGGCTTCCCTGGCGCTGGTCGCCTCTTGTCTTGCCTGGTCCGCGGCGGCGAGGCTTTCCCGTATCCGCTCAGCGCGCTGGTCTAATAGCCGGATGATCGGCTTATAGGCCAATAGATAAAGTATTCCCAGCAGGATCAAAAAGTTGAGCAGGTAAGCGATCAAGCTGGGAAGGTTGATTCCTAGCTCCGTCATGTCAGACCACGAACAACAGTATGACCGCCACGATCAATGCGTAGATGCCCAATGCCTCCGCGAAGGCGATGGCCAAAATCATATTCACTTGAATCTGGGCGGCGGCCTCGGGGTTGCGGCCGATGGCGCCCATGGCGCCGGCGCCCAGGATACCGATTCCAATGCCGGGACCAACCACACCCAATCCGATAGCTAGCCCCGCTCCGATGAACTTCGCAGCTTCTGGTGCGAACTGCAAAAGGACGAGATCCATGACCGTTTGGCCTCCTAGAATGATTTTATAGTCTCAAAAACGCCTTGAATCCAGATCACCTGCCGGTCCCGTTCCCTTCGACGGCCTCGGGACTGGCTATCCAACATTTTTCACCGGGCTTCCCGGTCCGGTTAATGCTCCTGGTGGCTCACTGCCACCGACAAGAATACCAAGGTGAGAGACGCGAATATGACGGCCTGAATCAATCCTACCAGCAACTCCAACCCGAAAACAAACTCCACGGCCACGAATGGAACCAGGAACGTTATCATGACCACCAGAATCTCTCCGGCGGTCATGTTGCCGAAAAGCCGGAAGGTGAAGCTGACTATCCGGACAAATTCGCTGATCAACTCTAAAAAACCCACGAAGGCGTCGATTAAACCCGAAGGGCGGAGCCGCAACAGGCCACCTATGGCGAAGAACTTTTTAAAGTAGCCTAGCCCGTGCGACCTTATCCCCCAGTATTCGACGAATACAAAGGAGATCAGGGCTAAGGCCAAAGGGAAGTTTAAATCTGTGCCAGCGGACCGAAGCAGATGGGCTTTGATCTCACCGTCCTTGGTGAATCCCAAGAATTGGTAAAAGGGCAGCAGCGCTAGCCAGGCGTTGAAAAGCACGAAGAAGAAGATCGTCGCCACAACCGGGAACGCCTTCCGTCCCATCTCCGGGCCCAGAACACTGCCGCAGAAATTCAAGGCCGCCTCGATGAGCGTCTCTACGAGGCTTTGAAACCGGCCCGGCACCAAGCTTTTCTTCCGGGAACCCAAAACGAAGAAAAGAACCAACATCACGGTGGCGAACCATGCCGATAGCAAAGTGTTGGTTACGGCGAATTGCATTATAGGCAGGGGAGTGGAGTGGGCTTCTCCCTCTTGAGCTTCTTTTGCTGCGGTTCCCTCTTTGTGGTCCGCATCTTTTTGCGGCTCTTCCACGTGATCTTTGGCCGGAGTCAGCCCGAGGTGTCGGTCACGAACCGACGCGGGGAACACCGGTTGTGGAGGGAGATGAATCTCCGGCCTGGGCACATAACCGTCGCCAAGGCCCAAGATCTTTTGACCTATGACGCCCATTACGGCCCCGGCCAGCAAAAGGGCCAGGAGCCCTAATCCAGCCAACACGAAGAGGTTCCTGGCAGCGCTGCCCGATGGCACTAACTATTACTCCCGTTATCGTTTTTGCCTTGGCTCGCCGCCGCGTTCAAGAGGGGTTGGACCATTTTATAGAGTCCCCAAAACGCGACCACGGAACCCAACAGAATACCCAGCAACATAAAGAGGGGTTTGGTTTCTAATAGCCCGTCTAGTGCAAGCCCGCCCACAATACCGAACACGATGCATAGGGCGACATACCAACCCAGGCCCGTGAGCCTTACAGCCAGGACCCACAGATTCATCCTTGCCGCCGAGCCTGGTGAATGTTATCAGGATGCTTTTTAAAAGTCAATTGAGGCCCTCACTAGGGGATTCGACGGCCGGGAAAACGGAAAACGGCCCTGGCGCTGATAACGCCGGGACCGTCCAATTTTTTTGGGGACTGGGGGACTTTACCTACCTGATTGCGACTTGCCGAAGTCCTCCAGGTCCAATGTGTCGATGAAGTCGGTGAAAGCGGACATGCGCCGTATGTCCTCTTCCTTCAATTCGACGGGCTTTTCATCCGAGGTCTGATCGCCTTCTCCAGGCATCAGTGGTTTGCCGGTTTCTTTGTCCAGAAGAATCCCCGCTTTGTCGAGCACCGATTCTTCGACGTAGATCGGTACCTGGGCGCGAACGGCCAAGGCCACCGCATCGCTGGGCCGGCAGTCTATCTCCTGGGAAGTACCGTTGGATTTAAGTGAGATCTTGGCGAAGAAGGTGTCGTTCTGGAGGTCATTTACCAAAATGTGCTGGACGGAAGCGCCCAGGATGTCAATCACAGTGCGTAACAGGTCGTGGGTCAATGGGCGGGGAACGCTCAAGTCTTGCAGTTTGACGGCGATGGCGTCAGCTTCCGCCGGCCCGATCCAAATAGGCAAGTAGCGGTCCGAGTCTTTTTCCTTGAGGATTACAACCCGCTGGTAGTTCATCGGGCTGACCCGGATGCTATCGATGGTCATCTCAAGCATTAAAGCTGCCTCCGCTTATCACCCTGTACGCCTAAGGATTGTATTCCTTGGCCAAATTCAATGTCAACCCAAATAGACCCAGTTTACGTCCGTTTGCCACCGCTGGGGACCTCGCCTATCCCCCGTCCGGACTCCGGTGTCGCGTTTCGTATCGGCGAATCTGTCGTTCCACAAAACCAACGAGTGGTTGCGTCTCTGAGCGAGGTTGCGGCAACTCATATAACGCCTCGAGTGTATAATTGCCAATCAATCGATAGTAAGTAGGTAATCACCCCTATTGAATGGCGTCTGACGCCGGTAGCGGCTACGTTGGTCTCCGGAGGCTCTGGATGGATGGATTAGACAAGTATCGGGTTCCCTGGCAAGAAACACGCTGGACCTGCCAAACGGAGGATTTCAACTTTCAGTGCACCGATGAGTTGATGCCTCTTGACCGCTTCATTGGGCAAGACCGGGCGCTGGCTGCGATACGGTTCGGTCTGGAGGTGGACAAACCCGGTTACAACTTATTTGTGACCGGATTGACCGGTACCGGCAAAACCAGCGCGATAAAAGCCCACTTGGAAGGGATCATCGAAGATATGGAACGACAGGAGCGAAGTAAGCCACCCTCTGATTGGTGCTACGCTTACAACTTTGACGATCCAGACCGGCCCTTTGCTCTTAGCCTACCGGCGGGTGAGGGGAAATCTTTGCGTTCCCGGATGACCTATATCTTGGCCCTGCTTCGAGAGGAGATGCCCAAGGTATTCAAGAGCGAGCAATTCGAAGCCGAGCGCCGGGAGATGGAGGAAAAAGGGCGTTTGACCACCCAGGAAATCATGAGCGCGTTGGAACAGGATGCCCGAGATCGAGGGTTCGCAATTCAGGTCAATCAGACGGGCGTGACTATTTTCCCCATGGTGGAAAACCGGGCCATGTCTCCGGAGGAATATCAGGATCTTGAAGAGGAGCGACGAAAATCGATCGACGAGATTCGCAACCAGTTGATGCAGCAGACCCAGGAAACGATGGCCAAAGTTCGAGAGGCGGAGAAAGAATCCTGGGACTTGATTCGCGACCATGAACGGTCGGCGGCCGAACACCGCGTTACAGATATCTTCCGTCCGACGGTCAATACTTACCGGGACGTTCCTGAAGTAAACCACTACCTTGGCCACCTGGCCGAAAAAGTGTTGGACAATCTGGATCTGTTCAAGGAAGAGGAGCCGGGCGCCGCACAATCCGCATCCCCCTCGGCCTCCGGTCCGCCTGCCGGACCGGGAAACGCGAATCCCTTCCTCGCCTTTGACATCAATCTCCTAGTGGACAACAGCAACGTGGGCAAAGCGCCTATTGTTATCGAACCTAATCCCAACTGGGGAAACCTGTTCGGCCGCATCGAACGCCGCGCCTCCATGGGCACGTATTTCAGCGACCACACAATGCTGAAACCGGGTTCGGTCCATCAAGCCAACGGGGGCTACCTGGTTTTAAACGCTCGAGACGTGTTGGGTTCGCCCCCGGTATGGGAGGGTTTGAAACGGGTCATTCGCAACCGGGAGATCCGTTTGGAAGACCCGGCTGAGCAGAGCGGGTTTTTCGTGCCCCAAGGGCTGCGCCCGGAGCCGATCCCGCTGGACATAAAGGTGATAATCACCGGTGATGAGTCTACCTACCGCCTCCTTACAACGATGGACAATGAAGACTTTTGGGATCTGTTCAAAGTAAAGGCCGAGTTCGACAACAAAGTCGACATCACGCCGGACAACGTCGATGCATATTGTGCCTTCATCTGCCGGACTTGCGAAGACGAAGGGCTTCGGGCCTTCGGCTCCGATGGCGCGGCCAAGGTGATCGAACATGCGGCCCGAATGGTGTCCGACCAGAAAAAGCTCTCGACCCGTTTTGGCCAGATCAAAGACCTGCTGATCGAAGCGGATTACTGGGCCGGTCAGGATTCTAGTTCCTTGGTGCTGGGTAAACACGTGGAGCAAGCGTTGATACAAAAGGTCCACCGGTTGAATCAGGTGGAGGAAAGAGTTCAGGAGATGGTGGAGGATGGGTCGTTGCTGCTGGATTTCACCGGCTCCGTGGTGGGTCAAGTGAACGGGCTGGCGGTTTATGACTTGGGCGACTTCAGTTTCGGCCGCCCGTCGCGTATCACCGCTCAAACCTACGCCGGAAGGGATGGGATGATTAACATCGAACGGGAAGCGTCCCTCAGTGGCCGCACCCACGACAAGGGCGTGCTGATCCTGAGCGGCTATTTGGGCGCCAAGTTTGGTCAAGAAAGACCATTGACACTATCCACCAGCCTCTGCTTCGAGCAGTCCTACGACGGGATTGACGGAGATAGCGCTTCCTCCACCGAGTTGTACGCCATCATGTCTAGCCTGTCCGGTCTGCCGCTGAAGCAGAACATAGCCGTTACCGGGTCGGTGAATCAGAAAGGGGAGATACAGCCCATCGGCGGAGTCAATCAAAAAGTGGAAGGCATGTATGACGTTTGCCGGATCGCCGGATTGACCGGGGACCAAGGGGTAATGGTGCCACACCAGAACCTGCGAAACCTCATGCTGCGGTCCGACGTGGTCCAGGCGATCAAAGAGGGCCGGTTCCACATATACTCCGTTAAAACCATCGACGAAGGATTGGAGATCCTGACCGGATGTCCAGCCGGCGAGCGTGGTCCGGATGGCGCGTTTCCCGAGGGGACCGTGAATTCCCTGGTGGAGAAAAGGCTGGGAGAGCTGAACCGTTCTATGCGGGGTTACTACGAGGGATTGCTGGCGCCATTAAACTAGGGCGCCGCAAGCGCGGCGCCTCCATCAGGTTTGACTATCCTAAAGGCGTAATCAAAACCCCCAAGGCTGACCGGCCTAGCCGGGTAGTACCTTGGGGGATTGTAGCGGCGGATAGCTTGATGCTGGATGTCCTGCCGGGGTTTGATCTAACCTGCGGTGTGGTAGCCGTTGGCGCCGACTACGGTCTCCTCGGCCAGCATGTCTATGCCTTTCCGTACCGACTCGGTGATGTTATTTAACTGGCGTTCCAGAGCACGGAGACTGTGCAGGGCATAGGCGTCGGCATCGACCAAACGTGACTTGGCATCGTTCTCTGTCTGCTTGATGATGCGGTTTGCCCGTTCCTCAGCCTCCGACAGGGTTTCGGTGGCCCGCTTCTGAGCTATTTCGGTAATCTCATTCTGGTCCAGGCGTTCCCGGTAGTCATCCTCGGCCTGGGCCTTGGTTCGCCTGGCGTCTAGATTGGCTTGGTTGATGATGTGGTCTTTCTGAGAAAGAACCTCGGCGGCCGACTTAACCTCTTGGGGTATAGCTAGGCGCAACTGGTCGACCAGCTCCATTATTTTCTTCTTATCGACAAGGACGTTACCACTAACGGGCACGGCCTTGCTGGTATCGAGTAAGGTCTCCAATCGGTCAATAACGTTTATGATATCTATGATGTCCTCCTTGCCCGGTCAACTATTTTCCGTGACCGGCAATCCAAATTTGGCTTGAACAGCCTCGTTGACGTGCGGGGGCACCATGCCGGTGATATCTCCCCCCAGCTTAGCTACCTCTTTGATCAGGCTTGAACTAAGAAACATGTAGTCTTGGGAGGTCATGAAGGTAACCAAGTCTATATCCGGGGCCAGTTTGCGATTCATAAAGGCCATGTCGAATTCATACTCGAAGTCTGACCCACTGCGCAATCCCCTGACTATGACGTTGGCGCCGGCCTCCCGGGCGAATCTCACCACTAATCCTTCGAATCCCCTCACCTCCACGTTGGGCAGTCCCTCCAAGGATTTGGCAAATAGGCTGATCCTTTCTTCGGCGTCGAATAGCAACGACTTGGATGGCGTGGCATAGACGCCGACTATTACTTTGTCAAAGAGCGCTGAGGCACGCTTGGCTATGTCCACGTGTCCCAGAGTTACTGGGTCGAAGCTTCCTGGATAAACGGCAGTCACTCTGATTCGACCTCGTTACGATAAAAGTCCACGGCGTTATCCCCATATCGGCGTTGGGAAACCCTCCGCAGCGAGCCATGACTCGATTGCAACTCCAGATGTCTGGAGTGACCCGCCACCACCATTCCCCCTTGAGCTACTAGATCAGGAGTTGAGGCCATCGCTTCCAACACCTCGTCCATCTCTTGCAATTTGTATGGAGGATCCAAGAGAACCACTTGATAAGGGCCCTCCAGATTTCCCAGAGTCTGCAAGACCGCTCCAGTGCGGACCCTGGCCTGGGCACTGAACCCCGTGGTTTTTAGATTTGCCTGGATGACGGCGCATTGCCGCCGGTCTAGGTCCACGAAATCTGCCCATCCCGCCCCCTGACTGAGGGCTTCTATCCCCAGACTCCCGGTACCGGCGTACAGGTCTAGCACCCGTGCGTCCCGGTATAGGCTGGCTTGGAGAATGTTAAAGATGGCCGCTCTCACACGTGCCGTGGTAGGCCGGACCTCGGAAGACACCGCCCCTTTCAGCAGGCGTCCCTTGGCTTTACCGGCTGCCACACGCATAATATTGCTTCGCGGGAATTTCTTGGTCACAATTTAAGCATAATGTCAAGAAAAATCACTCGTGGCGAACTGCCCGGTTTTGAGCAATTTCCGGGCACTAGGATTCAGCCGAACGCTCCGATATCAACTATCCTACACCATCGGGAGTGTGAATCGGCGGGAAGTGGGCACACTTAAATCGCCGGGTGGATATCTTACGGATAATTCGGCCGGGAGGATGCCTCAGGCGGACTCTGCCGGAAAATCGCGACCGGAGATCGCTGTGTAATTCTCTAACACGTTTCATACATAACTCACCGGCAACGTTAATTTCCCCCTGTGATAATCGCTCTTGAGAGACTGCGGACACCCGGCCCCGCCGCGGCTTCCGATTCTCCGTGAAAGCCTCACCGATGGGCAGGATCCGGTGCGCCCGATTCGGTTAGGGTGTTGGCGTCAACTATCCCGCAGGTTCATGCTCGTTCGCTGCCGGCGAATCCCACGCTTGACTACCGGCTGAATTCTGTTGCTATAATGATTCGGGAATCAGAGCGTCGCGATATCGAATGCTGGCCAACCCCGGTTCAGCCTCCCGAAATCCATAATTTTTAAGAGGTAAATGTATCAATGATTAAGCGCAGATATATTGTGGCACTGGCAGCTGTTTTATTGCTCTTGGTGGCCGCTTGTACACGTGAAGTAGAGGTTATCAAAGAGGTAGAGGTTATCAAAGAGGTGGAGGTTATCAAAGAGGTGGAGGTGGAAAAGTCCAAGACCAGCCGCCTGGACACTGTTAAGAAGCGGGGCAAGCTCATCTGCGCCAGCCGCAACGACGTTCCGGGTTACGGTTCCTTGGATGCGTCCGGCAACAACGTGGGCTTTGACATAGACCTCTGCCGCGCGGTTGCCTCCGCGGTCTTGGGCGATCCTAAAGCCATCGAGATCCGCTATATCTCGGCATCCGAACGCGGGCCGACCATCCAGTCGGGCGAAGTGGATCTGCTGGTCCGCACCGTTACCTGGACAACTTCTCGCGACTCCCAATGGGGCAACTACGTCCAGACCATGTTCTATGACGGACAGGGGTTCATGGTCAATAAGGCCTTGGGTATATCCAGCGCTCTGGAGCTTAAGGACGCCGTGGTCTGTGTCACCCAGGGCACCACGACGGAGCTGAACCTGCAGGACTTCTCCAATCAAAACAATCTCAACATCTCGGCGCTGACGTTTGAAGATACCGATGCGGTGGTAGCTGCCTACCAGAGCGGCCAGTGTGATGCCTTCACCAATGACCGCTCGCAGCTCGCGGCTTTGGGTAGCGCCTTCGACAAGCGGGACGACCACATCATTCTCCCGGAAACCATCTCTGAAGAGCCTCTAGGTCCGGTCGTTCCCCACGGTGATGATCAATGGTTCGACGTCGTAAAAACGGTAATGGCCGTGCTCATCTACGGTGAGGCCTATGGCATAACCTCAGGCAGCGTACCCTCCTCCGCTACGGGCGACACCAAGGTCGACCGTCTGCTGGGGATCGAGGGTTCATATGGTCAGGAGAGCTTGGGCATCAGCCAGACAGCGGCCCAAGACATCCTACGGGCCGTTGGCAACTACGGCGAGATCTACGACCGCAACCTGGGCCCGGGCGGCATCAACTTACCCAGGGAAAATGGACGTAACGCCTTGTGGGCCGACGCGACTTGCACCGACTGCCCCAAGGGTGGGCAGATCTACGCCGCGCCCCTGAGGTAGTGACTTTCGGGTAGTTAGGATCGATTCAATTCAGGATAAGTACAAGGGGCGGCTGGCGCATTGCTGGCCGCCCCTTATAGTTGATGCCGAACATTCCCAATGCGAACCTTCGGCGATGCGCTAGAATAAACCGACGTTTCAGAGGAGTTTCGCCTGGCGATTATGGCAACAATTCTGCGAAATCTAACCTACCAAGGTATTCCGATCTGGCGGAATATCTTCGTGATCCAATGGGCTTCGCAGATCTTGTCCGGCGTTCTAGTCGTGGTATTGGTCGGCTGGTTCTTCGTCAACATCGGCAATGCGATACAAGAACGGGACATACCCTACGGTTTCAGCTTTCTGTCACGGGCATATCAAACTCCCATCGGTCAGCATTTTTTGGCCTATAAATCCTCAGACAGTTTTCTCTACGCCTTCGTTGTCGCGGCCACCAACACCATAGTAGTCTCCATCGTCGGGGTGATTCTGGCGACGGTGCTGGGAATTATCGTAGGAATCTCCCGCATGTCGGGCAACTGGATCGTTTCCAAAGCGGCGTTGGTGTACATCGAGTTCTTCCGCAACGTCCCCTTGTTGCTGCACCTATTTTTCTGGTTCTATATCGTCCTCGCGCTGCCGCCGGTTCGGCAAGGATACGTTATCGCCCAGAGGCTCTACATAAATAACGGAGGCGTGTCGTTTCCCTCGCCGTCCCCCACCAACGGCGGTTTGGCGGCAACGTGGGTTTTGGCAGCGGTCGTGGCCGTTATCATCGGTTGGGTGATCCGCCGCTGGTTGGCCCGGCGGGAGCGAGATACGGGCGTGGCTTCCTATCCGCTGGCGGCGGGATGCGCGGCCGCTGTAGTTGTCGGCGCCGCTGCATGGCTGATCCTAAGCGCTGCGGGTGGGGCAGCCCCTTTCGTCATTTCGCAACCGGAGCCTCACGGAACTTTCGGCCGAATTGCCGGGGGATTCACCGTCCCGGGCGGGCTGATAGCCCTGCTGATAGGACTGGTCACATATACGTCGTCCTTCATCGCCGAAATCGTCCGGGCCGGTGTCCAGTCGGTCGGCCGTGGGCAGACGGAGGCCTCGCGTGCTGTCGGACTGTCGGCGATGAGTACCCTGCGCGATATAACATTTCCCCAGGCGCTACGGGTCATCGTACCCCCGCTGATCAGCCAATGCTTAAACCTCACGAAAAACAGTAGCCTGGCCGGCGCCATCGGGTATTCAGACCTGACGAATGTGGCCAAAACGATGACTCAGACCGCTCCGGCAGTGTCCATATTCATCCTGATTATGGCGGCTTATCTCGCGATGAGCCTGACTTTCTCTTTGATCGGCAACCTGTATAACCGGCACAGCCGGTTCACCGCGAGCTGAAGGATGTTAACCAATCCCCAATTGTTCGCCCCACCGATTTTGCCGCCGCCTCGTTCCGAGACGGGTATGGTGGGCTGGATGCGGGTGAACTTGTTCAGCGCCTGGCACAACAGCGCGATGACGGTCATGGCTGGTATCGCTCTGGCGTTGGCCTTATGGTTCGGACTGGGCTGGATAATTCTAGAAGCTAACTGGGCGGTTGTTCCCACGCTGGGCGGCCGGATCATCATCGGCCAGTACAACATCGAAGCTGCCTGTCCGGGACAAAACTGCTTTTGGCGGCCTCAGGCTGCCCTCCTGCTGACAACTGCCCTGCTGGGAATGGCCTGGGCGGTGGCCGGCGGTGGCGTCACTAAACGCATCGCCTTGGTAGTTGGAGGAATAGCAGCGGCGTTCGCCTTCCTGCCATACGGCTTTGATCGGATGGGTTTGGATGTGCGCCTGCTACTCCTGGCGAACCTGCCCGCGCTGGCGGTGGGGTGGGCACTTGCCCGTTACACCCGGTTGGGCTCCGCCTCCTGGATCGCTATCCTGAGTGTCCTCGCGTTCATTTTGACCTTGGTGTTGTTGCGGGGCATACCCGGGGTGCCGTTCTTGCATCCAGTATCGGTGATCTACTGGGGCGGCCTGATGCTCAACCTGCTGCTGGCGATCGCCGGGATAGCGCTCAGTTTTCCCGTGGGTATCGTGTTGGCGTTGGGACGACGCAGCCGCCTTCAAGTAGTGAAATTTATGTGCATAGTGTTCATTGAGACCTTCCGAGGCGTGCCTCTGATAACACTGTTGTTCATGTCCCAAGTGCTGGTGCCCCTGGCGTTTCCAGATAACTTCCCCCAGAACTCCCTGGTGCGAGCCGCCATTGTGATTACCCTATTCAGCTCGGCGTACATGGCGGAAAACATACGTGGCGGGCTTCAATCGTTGCACCCTGGCCAAGTGGAGGCAGCGCGGGCGTTGGGATTGCCCGGCTGGCAGACCACGCTGTTCATTTCCCTGCCCCAGGCCATCCGCAACGTCATTCCTCCCATCGTGGGGCAGTTTATATCGCTGTTTAAAGACACTAGTTTGGTCTACATAATCGGCATGCTGGACGTGGTGGAGATCAGCCGGGCATTCATACAGGGCAACCCCGAATATCTAGCCAACGCGAAAGAATTATTTATTTTCCTGGCGCTGGTCTTCTGGGTCTTCACCTACGGCATGTCATATGTGAGCAGACGAGTTGAGCAGCACCTAGGCGTGGGTGAGCGGTAAACACGGTTCAGCATTAGCCGTTTTGACAGGTTAGTCGATTAGGATCTACAGAGGATATTATGGTTGCGAACGAACCAACGATTGAACGAACGATAGAGGCCGAGGACATCATTGTCTGCCGGGATGTGCATAAGTGGTTCGGCAATTTCCACGTTCTTCGAGGCATCACCACCACCATCAAGAAGGGCGAGGTGGTGGTCGTCTTCGGACCGTCAGGCTCGGGCAAGTCGACATTTATCCGTACGATAAATCGCCTTGAGGAGCATCAGCGCGGCGACATCATCGTTGACGGCATCGCCCTCACTAATGATACCCGCAACATCGATGCTATCCGCCGTGATGTAGGCATGGTTTTCCAGTCATTCAACCTCTTTCCCCATTTAAAGGTCATGAATAACATCACGCTGGCTCCAATGAAAGTGCGAAAATTGTCTGCTAAAGAGGCTGTGGCCCAAGCCATGGAACTCCTGGAGCGGGTGGGTATACCAGAACAGGCGGACAAGTATCCCGCCGAGCTTTCCGGCGGTCAGCAGCAAAGAGTGGCCATAGCCCGGGCGCTGGCCATGCAGCCGAAGATCATGTTATTCGACGAGCCGACTTCGGCTTTGGACCCAGAGATGATCAAGGAAGTGCTGGACGTGATGCGGGAGTTGGCCACATCTGGCATGACAATGATCGTGATAACTCACGAGATGGGGTTTGCCAAAGAGGTCGCCGACCGCATGATGATGTTCGATGAAGGCGTGATCGTGGAAGAAGGCTCCCCTGAACAGATATTCGAAGCTCCAAGAAGCGACCGCACCAAGCTGTTCCTGTCCCAGATCCTGTGAGGTAACAGGATTAACGGGCACGGTATCGGGGGTGATATTCGAGCCCATTGCCGTGTCTGACAACGGACTTCGTTAAGCCTGTCTCAAGTTGACGCTCCTAGTTGCCTGTGCTACCATCCCAGCGCATCGGTCCGGCGCTCCAAAGTGCCGGATTACGTAATTAAACAGCAAATCGAGCGGGGGGCTGGCGCACTCGGTTCCAGAGTCGGTATGAACTTCCACCAGCAGTTGGCCTCCATCGCCCCAGACAAAGGAACCGTCCTCACCGTCGGAGTTTTCGACGGAGTTCACCAAGGACACCGTCATTTGTTACGCCGCTTGGTTGAGCGGGCCGGGTCCGATTACCTTCCCACCGTCCTCACTTTTACCAACCACCCCATATCTGTCCTTCGCCCCGGCGTTGAAATTTCCTACCTGACGTCGCTCGATGAAAGGGTGCGCCTGATGAAGGAGCAGGGCATAGAGTTGGTGGTTCCTTTGGACTTCACTCAGGAGCTGTCCCAGGTTAGCGCCGACGACTTTACCGCTACCCTCGTAGAGTCCCTTCGCATGAAGGGGTTGGTGGCGGGGCCTGACTCTACCTTTGGGCGAGACCGGCAAGGCGACATCGGCTTCCTGAAGAAAAAGGGCTCGGAGTTGGGGTTCTGGGTTGAGGTATTGGACCCTTTTATGATGGACGGGGAATTGGTAAAAAGCCGGCGGATTCGGTCAAGTTTGGAGGAAGGTAACGTCGCTGCCTGTGCCAGGCTCTTGGGTCGGAAGTACGGTTTTGAAGGGCTGGTGGTGAAAGGAGACCAGCGTGGCGCCGGGATGGGATTCCCCACCGCGAATCTGCAGATGGCTCCCCAGACGGCCCTGCCAGGAGACGGTGTTTACGCCACCTGGGTAACCATCGATGGCGTGAAGCGCCCTTCCGCCACGAGCATCGGGATCCGGCCCCACTTTGGCTTGTCGGAGCGGTTGGTTGAAGTATTCGTGATGGATTTCAGCGCCGACTTGTACGGTCAGCGGCTTAACGTGGAGTTTGTCAGCAAACTGCGAGGCCAGGAATCCTTCCCCGGCCTGGAGGAGTTGATCGCGCAGATCGACCGGGACGTTGCAGGCGCTAGGGCCGCCCTCGACCAAGACAGGAAAGCGGACGGTGCCTAGTAGTGCTTAGCGAAGAAGTCATCGACAAGATAACCCGTCGTGGCGTTCAGGAGATCATCTCCCATGACGAGTTCGTCCGGATGTTGCAAGAGGGAAAGCCGCTACGCCTGAAGATGGGCTTTGACCCCAGCAGGCCGGACATTCACTTGGGCCATGTGGTGGGTCTTCGCAAGCTGCGCCAACTCCAACAGTTGGGCCACCAGGTGATTCTTGTCGTGGGAGACTGGACCGCCCAGATCGGCGACCCAAGCGGCCAGTCGGCCACCCGGCCGGTCCTGACCCACGATGAGGTGGTTTCCAACGCCGAGTCCTACCTGCGCCAGTTCTTTAAGGTTGTGGACAAGGACCTGACTCAGGTGGTGTGGCAGAGTGAATGGTTCGGCAAGTTTGGTCTCGCGGACGTGATTCGGTTGACCGGAAAGTTCACCGTGGCCCAGTTTTTGCAGCGTGACGACTTCGCCAAGAGGTTCCAAGAGCAACGGCCCATCGCCATTACTGAGTTGCTCTACCCGTTGCTTCAAGCCTACGATTCGGTGGAGATCCGGTCTGACGTGGAGTTCGGCGGCACCGACCAACGGTTCAACCTGTTGGTGGGCCGGGAACTGCAGCAGATGGAGGGACAACGTCCCCAGCAATGCTTCCTCATGCCCATTCTGGTGGGCACCGACGGCGTTCAAAAGATGAGCAAAAGCCTGGACAATTACGTCGGAGTGGAGGAGCCGCCCAACGATATGTACGGAAAGCTCATGTCACTGCCCGACGAGCTGATCGTTCCCTACTTTGAGTACCTAACTGACGCTCCCTCGGAAGAATTGGCCACCTTTTCCAGCGACCTGGCGGCGGGTTCGGCCAACCCCATGGTGATGAAGAAGCGCCTGGCCTGGGAGATTACCGCCCAGTTCCACGAGAGGAGCGCCGCCGATGCCGCCCAGGAAAACTTCGAACGGGTGGTGCAACGCCGTGCCCTGCCCGAAGAGATTCCCGAGTTCGCCGAGCCGTCTTTGGCGCCATCTTTCGAGAATGAGACGAGACGGTTGAGCAATATCATCGTGGACGCGGGCTTGGCCCCCAGCACCACCGAAGCGAAGCGATTGATCAACCAGGGCGCTGTACAGATAATCTCTGACCCATCTGGTGACTCCCGCACCGTGGACCGGGACGACCGGGCCGCCGGCCTGGGATTGGAGCACCGCACGGTCATCAAAGTCGGCCGCCGCCGATTCATCCGGCTGGTCAGCTCCTAACGGCCGTCCACGCCTCCCACGTTCCCGTCCCCCCTACGAACGGTCATTTTCCCCGTCCCCCCTTACGAATGGTCATTTCCCATGTCCCCCCTTCGTAAGGAGGGGACTTTGATTGCATCCCTTCACGTTGACACCCCTTTCGGGCCAATCTAGACTGGATACTAGAAACGGTTTCAGGGATCAGTCCGGACTGATCCTTCTCAGTATTCCTGGAGGTGCCCATTGTCTCCCTCTGAAGATTCGGAGCGGTTGCGTAGCCATATCAGCCAGTGGCGCGACAATAACGTTGGCGCCGGGCAACGCCGCCCGGACTACAAGACCCCGTCTCAGATCCCGGTGAAGGAGGTATACACTCCTGAGGACCTGCCGGATTCTGACTATCTGCGAGACGTCGGACTGCCGGGGGAGTACCCCTATTTGAGGGGGGTCCATCCCACGGGTTACCGGGCACGCTTGTGGACCATGCGCATGTTCGCCGGGTTTGGTCTGGCCGAAGAGACCAATGAACGTTTTAAAGTCTTGCTGGGCAACGGCGAAACCGGCCTGAGCGTTGCCTTCGACATGCCCACCCTCTACGGTTATGACACCGACGACCCCAGGGCAGCCGGTGAGTTCGGCACGTGTGGCGTGGCGATCTCCACTATGGCCGACATGGAGACTCTCTTCGACGGCATCAGCCTTGAGGACGTCACCACCTCCATGACCATCAACAGCCCGGCGGCTATCATCTGGGCCATGTTCATCGCCGTTGCGGAAAAACAAGGGGCTGATCTGAGTAAAGTCGGCGGCACCTTGCAGAACGACATCCTCAAGGAGTACATCGCCCAGAACGAGTACATATTCCCTCCCGAGCCTTCCATGCGTCTGGTGGTGGACACTGTGGAGTTCGCCACGAGGCACATGCCCCGCTGGAACCCCATCAGCATCAGCGGCTACCACATCCGGGAGGCTGGGTCCAACGCGGTGCAGGAGCTGGCTTTCACCCTGGCCGATGGATTTGAGTATGTGCGCCAATGCGTTGCCCGGGGACTGGCCATCGACGACTTCGTGCCCAGGCTCAGCTTCTTCTTCAACGTGCACAACAATTTCTTCGAGGAGATCGCCAAGTTCCGCGCGGCCCGGCGTATCTGGGCCCGGGAGATGACGGAGACGTTCAAGGTCCAGAACCCGCGTTCGGCGTGGCTACGGTTCCATGCCCAGACTTCCGGAGCCACCCTGACGGCTCAGCAGCCGGACAACAACGTGGCCAGGGTGTCCATGCAGGCATTGGCCGCGGTCCTTGGCGGCTGCCAGTCGCTGCATACCAACGGTAAGGACGAAGCCTGGGCTCTCCCTTCAGAAGACGCGGCCCTTCTAGCCCTACGCACCCAGCAGATCATCGCCCACGAAACGGGAGTCACCGATACGGTTGACCCGCTAGGTGGCAGCTACTTTGTAGAGTCGTTGACCAACCAACTGGAAGCCGCGGCCTACGACTATTTTCGACGCATCGACGATATGGGCGGGGTTATGGCGGCTCTTGAGAGCGGCTTCTTACAGAGAGAGATCGCCGACGCGTCGTATATCTATCAGATGGAAGAGGACCGTAAAGAGCGGATCACGGTGGGCGTCAACGAGCACTGCACCGACGACGCTCTGGAGATACCCCTGCAACGGGTTGACCGGGAGGGAGAGCGGCGCCAGGTAGACCGGTTGAACGAGATACGGCGCACTCGGGACAATCGCGACGTGGCGGAAAAACTGCGGGCTTTGGAACGAGCCGCCAAGGGTTCGGACAATCTGATGCCGCCCTTGTTGGAGGCGGTGAAGGCGTATGCGTCAGTGGGGGAGATGATGGACGTGTTCCGGGGCGTCTTTGGCGAATACCAACCCTCGTGGGGATTTTAGTACTGGTCCATTTTTGTCATGAGTGATGGCCGGCCAATCTCGGCATCATTTCATTCCCAGGAGCGAAGCGACGGGGAACCTAGAGCTGGGGCCTTTCACCCATCCTGAGATTCCTCCCTGCGGCTGGAATGACAAATGTTGCGCTTAACCGGACACGGCAATAACAATTACAAGAGCCCCGGCCACCCGGGGCTCTTGTAATTTGGTGCTGGTTCCTAACCGGACCTTGGGACTAAACCTTTTCCTCTTCTTTGGCCCGTTTGGCTTCCTCGATTACCTTGAGTTGCATGTCGGGCGGCAAAGGATCGTAGTGGTCGAACTCCAACCGGTAAACGCCCCGGCCTTGGCTGACCGACCTCAGGTCCTGGGAGTAACGTTGCACCGCTCCTTGAGGTACTTCAGCTTCGATCTCGGTGCTTCCGTCCATGGGGGTCATGCCCAGAATACGGGCCCGTTTGCCTTGCAGGTCGCTCATTACCTCCCCGGTGTAGGTGTCGGGCACGGTAACGTACAGCTTCATGATCGGCTCTAGCAGGATGGGACTCGCGTCGGCCACGCCTTTGCGCATGGCCTGGTTGCCGGCGATCTCAAAGGACATTCCCGAAGAATCCACGTCGTGGAAGCTTCCGTCGCAAAGCACGGCTTTCATGTCCACCATGGGGAAACCGGCCAGCACTCCCTCATCCATGGCCTTTATGACGCCCTTCTCGACCGATGGGAAGTACTCCCTGGGCACCTTTCCGCCAACAACCTCGGTGCCGAACTCGAACCCCGCGGTACGGTCCAGCGGCTCCAGCCGGATGACTACATGGCCGTACTGCCCGTGTCCGCCCGACTGTTTCTTGTGCCGGTATTCGGACCTGATCGTCTGGGTGATGGTTTCTTTGTAGGCCACCTTGGGCATCTTGACTCTTAGGTCGGCGCCAAACTTGCGCCGTATCTTGTCCATGGCCACATCGATCTGGGCGTCGCCCAGGCCGGAGATCAGCGATTCGGCGGTGTCTGGGTCCCGGGAATATCGTAACGTGGGGTCCTCTTCCACGATGCGGGCCAGGGATGTGGACATTTTGTCCAGGTCGGCTTTGGTCGCGGGAGACACGGCCACCCGATAGAACCCTACGGGAAAGTCGATCGGCTCGAAGCTAACCGGCTGTTCCCGGAGACATAACGTATCGCCGGTCAACGTCTCGGAAAGCTTACCGATGGCGCCGATGTCTCCGGCGCTAACTTCGGTCACGTTCTCCTGAGATTTGCCTCGAGGCAGATACAACTGTCCGATGCGCTCATTGTTCTCCCGGCCGCTGTTCCAAACCTCCGAGTTGCTCTTGATGACGCCGCGATAGACCCGGAAAACGGACAGTTTACCCACGAATGGGTCGGCAGTGGTTTTGAATACGAAAGCGGCCAGCGGTCCGTTGGCATCGGCCTCGAATCCGTCAGCGCCGCTGGACATTTCAGGCTTGACTCCGTCTTTTGGCGAAGGCAAGAATTCCCTTACCAAGGCCATACACTCTTCCACACCCACGTTATCGGTGGCTGAGGCGGCCAAAATGGGCACGAGATCGCCGTTAAGAATGCCGGCCCGGACGGCGGCCGCTATCTCTTCATTGGTCAGGTCTTCTCCTTCCAGGTATCTGTCGGCCAAGGCGTCATCGGTTTCCGCCACGGCTTCAATCAGACGTTCTCTGGCAGCCTCCAACTCGGCGGCGATCTCCCCGGGGGCGTCAGCAGGGGGATGAATCACGCTGACGACGCCCTTGAAGTCCTGGGCGCTTCCGATGGGTAGTTGAAAGGGAACGCAGTGGTTCCCGAAGGTTGCTTGAATCTCGGACACGCAACGGTCGAAGTCCGCATTTTCCCGATCCATCTTGTTGACCAAGAACATCCTGGGCAAACCCTGGTCCTTGGCCAGGTTCCAGGCCCGTTCGGTGCCAACGTCTACGCCGGAAGGCCCGGCCAGCAGGATCAAAGCTGATTCAACCACCCGCAACGCGGCGGTAACTTCGCCTTGAAAGTCGTCATATCCTGGAGTATCCAGGTAATTGACTTTGTATCCGTCTGCTTCACAAGCGATCAGAGTAGTCTGGATGCTGCTGCTACGCTTGATCTCTTCCGGCTCGAAATCGGAGACGGTGTTGCCATCCTCGATCCGGCCAAGACGCGTAACGTGCTTGGAATTGAAGATCAGGGCTTCGCTGAGAGACGTCTTCCCGGCGCCGCTGTGCGACAGTAGAACCACGTTTCTGATGTTTCCGACATCTACGTTGGGCATCTAGCATCCCCCTTTGGTTTAGGGTACCAAAATGCAGGTTAAGTCACCCAACCAGATCAACCGGCCCGGCCAGTTTTGACCAGGCCTCCGGCGGGATGAATCCCAGCCTTCGGTTCTGCGGTAATTGTAGCTGTTTAGGTGGCGTTGGTGCAATATGTTTTGGACGAATGACGTCCCTACGGAAACTGCCAGGCATCCGGCAGGCTTCCAGATGCAACGCCGGCGCCAAGATTCGGACCGTTTGACACCTTGTGACGCCGGGATATAATAAAACATCCTTGGAATCCAGGCTCGAGATTCCAGGCTTGGCGATAGGGTTCTAGAAGATGTTTTGCGAGGTGTAGCGATGCCGAAGAAAGAGATAATCTCTAGCGATAAACTGGCGCCCGGCAGGGGCCTGCTTTCCCAGGCTACCCGATTCGGAAACATGGTGTTCGTGCAAGGGTGCACCGGCCGCCATCCAACCACCAACGACACCGGCAAAGACATCAGAGAGCAGACACGGTTCACCCTGGACCGGATCAAGCTCATCTTGGAAGCCGCTGGAACATCCCTGGACAACGTGATGACCAACACCTGCTACTTGGCTCGCAAAGAAGACCTGGAGGGGTTCAACGAAGTCTACGGAGAGTATTTCAAAGATGACCGGCCGGCGCGCACGGCGATCATCGTCGAGTTCGGCGCGGCCGATAACCTGGTGGAGATAACCTCCACGGCATGTATTCCGGGATAGGATAGTCTAAATACGCCAGGCAGGAGCATCCCATGGGAACTAGAGCCTACATACTGATCGAAACCCAGGTAGGAATGGCCAGGGGTGTCGCGGACTCGTTGCGTTCTTTCGACAAAGTTCAGACGGTTGACGTCATCACCGGGCCGTTCGATGTCATCGTTCTGATCGAAGCCCCGGATATGGCGGCGGTGGCCGATCTGGTAACCGGTCAGGTCCAGGGACTGAAGGGCGTGATCCGCACCATTACTTGTGTAGCGGCGGGGTAAGATTATTTCCGGGATCTATTGGGAGGGGCCCTTCGACAGGCTCAGGGCTAACGGACAAGAGAACTCCCGCCGTTGGTAGTAGGCTTGTCGAACCACAGCGCCGGGTAGGAATCCAAGCATTGGCTACGGAACAATCCGATTTGGCTCGCCTCGTGACCTGCCGGGAGTTACAGGAACCCCAGTTGCTCGAAATTCCCTCCCACGACCGGCTGAGGGTCTAACCCCAGCCACCTTTCCACCATGGTCCCGTAAACACCCCTGAAGTCGATGTTGAAGCGCAGGTCGCCCTCCAACAGGTCCTCCTCTTTCAACGAGGGATACTCGCCGTGCATGCCGCCTTTCACCGGATCGCCGATGGCCATCGACATCCCGCCGGAGCCGTGGTCGGTGCCGGAACCGTTGTCCTTAACCCGGCGTCCGAACTCGGTGAACACGAACATCAGCACGTTGTCCGACGCGTCGTGCTCCCGAAGATCGGCGTAAAAGTCCCCGATCCCTTGGGAAAGCTCCCCCAGCAGCATCGGCTGGGTGGGCACTTGGTTGGCGTGGGTGTCGAAACCGCTTTGCTGAGTGTAGAAGATACGGGTCCCCAGATCCGCCAATAACACCTGGGCGATTCCTTTCAGGTTTTGGGAGATGGGGTTGTCGCCATACTCGACTGTCGAATGGTATTTGCCGGGCGCGGTCTTCAAGATGTCCGCGCCTTGCAGCGCGTTCAGGCCGGTTTGGCCGAGATAATCCATGACCGGGCCGGTCCCAGATACCGGGGCATACATGCGGGCGAAAATGTCCAAAGCCTCGGTCCGGCGCTCCTGGTCTGATATTCCAGTCAACACGCCGTACGATGCCAAATTTCCTACCGACGCCACGGGGACGCCGGGCAGAGCCAAGGCCCGGGGTAGTCCGCGTCCAAAGTTGACTCCCGTCAACACGTTTTCCGCCTTGGGATCCAAGTCGCGGATGACCCGCCCCAGCCAGCCTTCGGTGGCGATCTTTTCCGGCTCGCAAGTATGCCAGATGTCCATGGAGCGGAAGTGGGACCGGTTGGGACTGGGATAGCCAACCCCATTGATGATGGCCACCTTGCCCTGGTCGTACAGCTCCTTGATGGGGCCGCATGCCGGGTTAAAACCGACCTGATCGTCGATGGGCAAGACCTGGTCCTCGGGTATGCCTACCGTCGGACGATTATCGTGGTACAGCGGATTTGCGTAGGGGATGACCGTGTTCATGTAGTCGTTGGCGCCGGTCAACTGCACCACTACCAAAACTGGGTCTTTCTTCGTCGTGGTCACGGGCTCAGCTCCTGGGCTGGGATGGAATCACTTTAGCAGCGGGGCGGGAGGCCGTCAACGCAGGCTTGATGCGGTCCGTCATCCCGGCGAAGGCCGGGATCCAGTTGACGTGCCCTGGATTCCCAATCGGCGGAAGAGCGGGACAGACGATGGTGAGATGTGAGTGTTGCACAATATTCGGCGATATAAAGCTATTCACGAGACCGGACACTAAACCCGGTAGCAAGCGACCAGATGGCCTCCGCCCCGGTCCTCCAGGGGAGGATGGGGAGTGGCGTGGCACTCATCGCCGGCTATGGGGCACCGGTCATGAAAGCGGCACCTGGGCGCCGGGTTCAGGGGCGCTGATAAGTCGCCGATTATATCCACCGGTTCTCGCCGGAATCCGGGTACGGGCACGGGCACAGACGATAGTAGGGCCCTGGTGTAGGGGTGCAATGGATTTGCCAACAGTTCCTCGGTTTCGGCCACCTCGACGATCTTGCCCAGGTACATCACGGCGATGCGCTGGCACATGTACCTGGCCACCGCCAGGTCGTGGGTGATGTAAAGATAGGTAACACCCAGGCGCTGGGACAGGTCAAGCATCAACATCATTATCCCGGTGCTGATGGACACGTCCAACATGGAGGTTGGCTCATCGGCTACTACGAAACTGGGCTCGATAACCAGGGCCCTGGCGATGGCCACCCTTTGACGTTGTCCGCCGGACAGTTCGTGGGGATAGCGAAACAGCATGGTGGCCGGAGGTGTTAACCCCACCAACTCCAACAACTTGGTTACCCGGTCCAAGCGGTCCAGGGAATTGCCGATGCCCTGCACTAACAAGGGCTCGGCTATCGTATCGAAAATGGTCCTCCGGGGGTTCATCGACTCATAAGGGTCTTGGAAGATCATCTGGACTTTGCGCCGGAAGTCTTTTAGTCGTTGCCCCTTGGTTTGGGATATGTCGTCCAACTCGCCATCGACTTTCGCGCCATCTTCTTCCGCCCCATCGAGTTCACGCCCGGCATCGCGGAAAAGTATTCTCCCGCTGGTGGGCTCCTGAAGCTTCACCAACAACTTGCCGATGGTTGTTTTACCGCATCCCGATTCTCCCACCAACCCCAACGTCTGTCCCGGATAGAGGTCGAAGGACACGCCGTCTACTGCGTGGATGTAACCCTTTGGCCCGCGAAACAGGCTTTTGGTAACGGGGAATAATTTGGTTAGGCCATCTACTTGGACGATGGGTGTCGGCGAAATCATCGGGGGTGCCGGACGAAATCCCTCCAACCCAATTTTTTAAAGGGGGGCGAGGGTGGATTAATCCTGGAGATTTTTAACACGATTTACTTATCCCACCGGGTTCCAGCAGGCCGCCCAATGGCCGTCGCGAACGACTACCGGTGGTTCTTCTTGCTGGCAGATAGCGGTGGCGTAAGGGCAGCGCGGGTGGAATCGGCAGCCTGTTGGAGGATTTACCAAGTTAGGTGGTTCTCCGCCAAGGGTTGTCAAGGGGCGTTTTTCTCCCCGTATGCTGGGAAACACCGACAGCAGGGCTTTGGTGTAGGGATGAATGGGGCGCTCGAATACATCGGCCGTGTTGCCCAACTCCACCAGCTTGCCGGCGTACATCACGCCGATGCGGTCGGTTACTTCGGCCACGACGGCAATGTCGTGGGTGATGTAAAGCATGCTCATGTTCAGGTCGGTCTGGATCTCCTTGATCTGCCGCAGGATGCGGTCCTGAACGATAACGTCCAGCGCCGTGGTGGGCTCGTCGGCGATAATCACGTCGGGTTGGCAGGCCAGAGCCATTGCGATAACCGCCCGCTGCCTCATTCCCCCGCTGAACTCATGGGGATACCGGTCGGTGAGCCCCGGGTCCAACCCCACCAACCGGAATAGGCGGTCCACCGTCTCCCGGGCTTCTTTCATCGTGGCGGCCATGTCGTGAGCTTCGATGGCCTCGATGATCTGGTCGCCGACCCGGTGGACCGGGTTCAGGGAGTTCATGGCGGCCTGAAAGATCATGGATATGCGGCGCCACCGGTACTTTCGCAAGGTGGTATCGTCCATCGTCATCAGGTCTTGGCCGTCCAACAGCACTTGTCCCTTAATGATTAACGCGTTGTCTGGGAGGAGCTTCATCAAAGTGACGGCGATGGAGGTCTTGCCGCAGCCGGACTCTCCCACCAGCCCTAAAACCTCACCTCGCGCCAGTTCAAAACTGATGCCATCGACGGCCTTCACCGTGCCCTGACGGGTCTGGTAATGCATGGTGAGGTCTTTCACCTGCAATACTGGGCCGGTTGTTTTCTCTATGGTCATCGGCGCCTCAGCCGAGGGTTGGCTACTTCATCCAATGCCCGGCCAACCAGATAAAAGGTGCTGCACAAAAGGGTTATCGAGGCGCCCGCCGGGACTATTAGCCACCAGTACCGCGCTCCACCCAAGAGATAACCGCCCGTGCTGGCGGTGTGGATCATTATCCCCCAACTCATCCGGATGTTCAGCAACCCAAAGAAGGACAACACCGCCTCTGAGAAGATCGCCGCAGTGACCGTGAACATCATGTAGAGGAAAGACAAGGGCAGCAGGTTGGGGACGATGTGCGTGAAAATGATATGGAAGCGGCCTCCTCCGGCTACTCTTGCCGCTTCGATGTAAGGCTTTACGGTGATGCCCAGGGCCTGGGACTTGAGGACAATCGCCGTCCCACCGAATCCGCCCAGCAATCCCAACACCAGGGCCAGCATAAATAGATTAAGGTCGATCAGGGCGCTGAGCACTATCAACAAGGAGATACCGGGCAGGGAGACTACCAGGTCGGCTAGGCGCATGAAAAATGTGTCCACCAAGCCGCCGTAGTAAGCGGCTATTGCTCCCACGGTGGTGGCGATGGAGACGGTTACCAACGCCGCCACTATGCCCAGGATGAACTCGGAAGAGGTGCTGGACAGCAACTGGCTCAAAACATCCCGGCCCAGCGGGTCGGTACCCAAAGGGTGGCTCCACGACGGGGGCGCAGGCTGCTCTGTTTGGTCGAACGCGTACCCGGTAACCGGGTCGTAAGTTCTGTCGTCCCATACCGTGGCCATCAGGATCGGGTGGGACACGGCCATGAGGGCAAAGATTATGATCACTACCAGGCCGACGACGCCTATCCGGCTTTCAAGGAAGATGGACCAGCCCTCTCGCAGACCCCGCAGGGCCAGGCGCATCTTGGCGGCGCGGATCTGTCTTGCCGTCATCATTACCGGTCCATCTTGAGGCTGGGGGGAATTCATGCCGGTTGATTGGATCACTGGTAACGTATCCTGGGGTCCAGAAAGGCGTAAAGTACGTCGGCCACCAAATGTGCTCCCAAAGCGAAGATTCCTATGAACACGAAGGCGCCCATGGCCAAGGGTAGGTCCTCGGACCGTACCGCCTGGAGCAGGGTCAGCCCCATGCCGGGCCAGGAAAAGATCGTCTCGGTAATGATTCCTCCGTCGATGGCAAAGGCCAGGCTATATACCAGACTGGTCACCACCGGAAGGAGCGCGTTTCGGGCGGCGTGCTTATCGCGGACCACGCTTTCTGGCAAGCCTTTCGCCCGGGCCGCCATGACAAAGTCTTCCCTAAGGATCTCCAACATGCTATTGCGGGTCAACAACATCGTGCCGGCGAAAGATATCAATGTCAGAGTGGCTATGGGTAGGACCATGTGTTTGAGAATGTCCAGGGCCAGATACGCGGTTCCGGAAAGCCCCCAGGCTATGGGTATCACAACCGCGCCGGCGGCCGCGGCGGGAAGCAGCCAGGTGCGCCAACGCCTACCTCCCGCTTTTTTGGAAATCAGGATGGCCAAGAAGATGAACACAGTGAATGCCCCGGCGGTGAGCAGCATGTCGTTGAATACGCTGTTGGCGGCAACGGGAGCTTCACGCCACACCAATGGGTCCAAGAATTTGCCTAAGGGAAACCAGCCCAACTTGAAGGCAAAGGTCCAGATCATCATCAGCGCGAACCAAGGCGTGAACACGGTGAACAAAGTCGCCCCTGAAATGGTGGCGGTGTATTCCATGATTCCGCCGCGGCGCCATGCCATTGCCTTTCCCAACACAAACCCCAGGTAAAACGAGATGACGGTGGCGGTCAGGAACAGCACGGCGGTTCGGGGAAGCCGTTCCTTGATGACCTCCATCACCGTGCGCGGGTAGTGGCCGAAGGAAACGCCGAAGTTTCCGGTAAAGGAGTTCTTGATGTGGAGCAAGTACTGTTCGCCCAGGGACTTGTCCAAGCCGAAGGACGCCTGGATCTTGGCCCTGACGTCCGGAGGAAGGTTCGGGTTCTGGGCGTACGTGGAGGTGTAGTCGCCAGGTTGGGCTTGGACCAGGAAAAAGGCCAAGCTGATAATCATGAACAGGGTGAGCAGCATCTGTCCGAAGCGGCGCACTAGGTAGCCGGTCATAAGGGTATAGCTCCTCGGCCAGCGGTTAGCCACCGGCGGTCAGCCGCCAGCACCTTATCTACCGGGGTTGGACGCTGAAAGCTGATTGCTATTTAATCACCACCGCAGAGGTCATCCCGTTGGTGCTTTGCAGGCCGCCTAGGGTAGTGGTGTAGGGGAAGGTTAGACGGTCGCTCCGGTAGGACTCCAGTAGCGGCGTGGTAAACAGCACCACGTAGGGCAGGTCGTCGGCCAGAAATTCCTGCATCTTGAAAACCAGATCCCGGGCTGCGTCAAGATCGGTTTCGATCAGAAGTTGCTCGGCCAGGGCGTCGAACTCCGGATTCGAGTACCCGCCTCGATTGAGTCCGTCCCCCTCGGCATGGCGTGAGTGGAAGAAGGCTTCCAGATAATCTGGGAAATTGCTCAATCCCCAGCCCAATATCCAGATGTCGAAACCGTCCGGGTCCGCGATCTTTTCCACGATCACGTTAAAGTCGGTGAGCTTGGCCTTGGCCGGAATGCCCATGTCATTGAGCCACCGCTCGATCCAGATGGCGAAGGTAGACCGCAGGGGATCGTAACCCGGGCTGGGGGAGAGTATCTCCAGATCAGGCATCGGGTCGCCGTTGGGGAGTTTCAACCCTTTGCCCTCGACCTCAACGGTGCCATTCTCGCTGACCTTGGGTTCCTTTTCCCAGGTGAAACCCGCGTCCTTCAGCAGCTTCACCGCCTCTTCGGTGCGTTCGGTCCGGGACAACCCCTTGCCGATCAACGAGACGTTGGGGTTGTACCAGAACCCGTTCCCTTCCGGCACGGTGGTGTACATGGGAATAGCGACCCCTTGAAGCACGGTACTGGTCAAGAACTCTTTGTCGATCAGGACTGCTATCGCCTGGCGGAAAGCTTTGATGTTCATGGGAGGATGGCGCATATTGAAGCCCAGATACCGGAACCCGTTGTTGGCGTTTTCCAATGTTTTCAAGCCCGCCTGGCCCTTCAGTTGTTCCTGTAACCCCCTTTGGAGACCCAGGGGATTCAGCATGAAGTCTATGTCTCCCTTCTTCAGTGCTAGAACCGCCGTTTCCTGGTTTCCGAAGATACTGTAGATCGTGCTTTCGGCAAAGGGACCCACGGTATAATCCAAGACTTTTTCGCCGGCGAGTTGGCCGTAGGCGTTGAATTCATAAACGCCAGGTTTAGACTCGGCGTAGGCCCCGTTGGAATATTGGATGATTGACGAGCCTTCGAAGTAGTGGTCCGGGTTCTTTATCTTTTCGGCGAAGGCCCCGTTCTCCCATTTTTTGAAGATATAGCCTCCGGCGGAGGGTTCATTCTTGGGCACGTGGGCGTATAGTGCCCTCTGTTGTTCGACGGTGGTACCCTCCTTTTTGGCTTCTTCAACCACGGGTTCCCAAAATGCTTTGGACAAAATGGGCATGAAGGCCAATCCAAACTGCCAGCGGGCAAGACCGGGTTTCTGTTTGAAGTAGATTTTCAGCTTGTAAGGGTCGAGCGCTTCGGCGTGGTCGAAGAATTCAGTATCGACCGACGATGACCAGTTTCCCGAAAGTTCCAAATCCCGGACGGTATGGGCGGTGAAGATAAAGTCCTCGGCGGTCACGTCATTTCCATCGCTCCACTTCATTCCTTTTTTCAGCTCCACCTCGGTGGTCCAGAACGTCGTGCCGCCTACCGCCTCCTCTAATACCGGTGTTGGGAAGTCGGTTGCCGCCGATGGGATCCAGTCGAAACGTTGATCGGAAAGACTGTACAGGGCGGGCTTGCCGCCGGACAATACGTACGAATTCCAGATCGTGGTGTCCGGGCCCAGGTAGGCCCAATAGTTGGTGGTGGTGAGATCCTCAAAGATACCCAATTTATAGATCTTTGGCCCGGTCGACTCGGTAGTTTCGGCGGTCTTGGCCGTTTCGCTGGCTTCTTTTTGCTCGGCCGGCCTCTCGATGAAAACCTCTTTGATCACCTCTTTCTCTACGATCCTTTCCACGGGCACTTCTTTAATTACTTCCCTGGTGCACCCTGTGGCGAACGCCACAACAAACACTGCGGCGAGGCCAATCATCAGTTTATTGGCTGGTGACCTGAGGCTCATCTTGTTCTCCCTTGGTTTATCGAGAAAATCGGAACTGAGTAAGAAAAATCAGATTTATTTGCGTTGAATCTGGTTGCGGCGCCTTCGGAGATTCCGCTGGCGCACGCATGAAGCATGATACCCATCGCCCCCTACTGTGGCAAGGCCGGCATGCTTCTCACAGCGGCAACTATATTAAAAACTACGTTGAATCTCCATCTCCGGTTTGCCGCATAAAAGACTCTCCATTTCTTCATGGAATGTGGCGTTTGGCTTCGCAATCTACCGACGCGAAGTCGTCGGCGCCCTCCTGTCCATCGCATATATCCATGCCATGGCCTCCGAACAACGAGTCGTTCCCTGCGCCGCCGAACAGGACGTCGTTTCCGTTACCGCCGATAAGGGTGTCATTGCCCAGGCCGCCAACCAAAACGTCTTCGCCAGCGGATCCAAAAAGAAAGTCGCGTTCGCCCCCGCCACTTAAAAAGTCTCGGCCACCCCGGCCGAATATGAAGTCGTCGCCTGGACCACCCAAGATCGTATCGTTGCCTTGCCCACCGATAAGGATGTCTTTCCCACCCAGGCCCAAAATCACAACGTCGGCAATTGACCCCCGGCAGTTGATCAGGTCGTCGCCAGCCGTCCCATAGAAGGACCAGCCCAAACTCCTGGCGTGGCCGGTGCAGGTGACCTGTGCCTGCACCGGGTCGCCGTGGCCGAACAACGTCAGTAACATGAGCAAGATCAGCGCAGCCGTGATCGTGGGTCTGTTCATCGATCAACTCCTCCCCAACTACATTGTAAGCACATTATTGTAAGCACATTTGGTAGAGTGGTTTCAAGCCGAAGAGGCGTTTCACCTCGACAACCGCGAACGTAGCGGCGTAACATGTTGAGGCTATGGACCGATTAGTGAAGCAGCCGGTGATCAAAGGAGTCCGCTATCAACTGGGGCATGCACCGGGCTTGGTGCGCCATGGCTCAAAGCCTTCCCGGGAGATCGAAAAAGACCCCGCTTTGCTGGACAGCATCACGGCCCATCTTCGCTCCTACCCTGAAGCCGTCGCCTATCCCCCCAACCGCGCTTTCCTGGGCGGCATCTATCCCGACCAACTGTGGGAGATCGAGCGGCCGTGGTTCCACGGCAACGGCGAATCGCAACGTTGGCTCCCTCACGGCGAAATCATGCCCGAGGAAGAACTGATCGGTCTGCTGAAGATAGCCGACGCATTCAACCTCGTCTGGCTGGAAGAAGGATTCACCGGCCTCGTCCGGAACGCGTTGGCGGACCATCCCCTGATCACGTCCGGCGACCTGGACGCCCTGGACGGCGCCAAGAGTCAGTCAGACATTGAAGCTGAAGTGGCAAATGGGGCGGGCACTCTGCCTTTGCATCTACGGGACGGTAGCTTGGTGGGATGTATCAGGCGCGCCCATGACGAGGACGCCACCCTGACCGCCGACGTCATCCTAGAAAACTTGGCCTGTAAAGTCACCGCCGCCATGGCTCTGCGAACCCTTTTGCGGGACCAAGGACTGGACGGCTCTGGCATTGATTATGTGCTAAACACCGGGGAAGAGGCGGTTGGGGAGCGTTACCAGAGAGGCGGGGGGAACCTGGCCAAGGCGATCGCCGAGATGTGCGGTCTGGAAAATGCCACCGGTTGCGATGTTAAAGCCTTCTGTTGCGGACCGGTCCACGCTCTGGTCATGGCCGGCGCGTTGGTGAGCTCGGGCCTGTACCGCCAAGTTGCGGTGGTCGGTGGCTGTTCCCTGGCCAAGCTGGGCATGAAATTTCAAGGACACCTGCAGCACGACCAACCGATATTGGAGGACATCCTGGCCTCGGTGGCCGTTCTCGTGGGCGAAGATGACGGGACAAGCCCAGTGCTGCGGCTGGACTCGGTAGGCCGTCACACCGTGGGGGCTGGCTCCAGCCAGCAGGCCATCTTCGAGCAGTTGATTTCCGTCCCCTTGGAAAACCTGGGATTGGGTTTTCAAGACATCGATAAGTACGCCACCGAGTTACACAATCCCGAGGTAACCGAGCCCGCCGGAAGCGGGGACGTGCCCAAGCTGAACTACCGCCTCATCGGCGCGTTGGCCGTGCGCCACCAAGAGATTGAAAGAGAAGCTTTGACGGACTTCGTGGAAGTCCACGGCATGCCCGGCTTTTCGCCTACCCAAGGACATATCGCCTCCGCCGTCCCCTTCCTCGGCCACGCCGTGGAGCGAATGATGGATGGTAGAATGAATCGAGCCATGTTCCTGGCCAAAGGGAGCCTGTTCTTGGGCCGCATGACCCAGATGTCCGACGGCCTGTCCTTTATTTTAGAGGCAAATCCAAGCAAATAGCGGCGACCCCCCATCCCTTCGGCTGCGCTCAGGGCAGGCGCTAACCTTCCACCGCAAGGGGGAAAGGGATTTGTCCTCTCCTCCTTTACGGGGGAGAGTTAGAGAGGGGGAACCCATGGGAGGTCTGCACCGATGCAACTCAAAGGTATGAGAGTAATTGCTCTGGGAGAACGGGACGGGGTCCAAGGGTCCGCCATCGCCAACTGCGCCCGCAGTTCCGGAGCGGAAGTGGTTCTGGAGATGACCCACTGTTTCGTTTGAACCGCCGCCGGCGCCCTTGACCTGGAGGGTCAAGAAGATATCAAGCGGATCGTCGACCAGATAGGCACCGACAACCTCGTCGTCCTGCTGGGCACCCCCACCCCCGAGAGCACCAAGCTCTACGCCACCACCGTTACCGACGGCGACCCCTCGTGGGCCGGAGCTTTGGCGGGCGAGGCCCTGGGTCTCCCCGCCTACCACATCACCGAGCCGGAGATCAAAGAACAGATCGACTCGGCCACTTACGACCTGGAAGTTGGCTTGGCCGACATCGCCTTAGACGCCGAGGAGATTGCCCGCGCCATCAAAGAGGTGCGGGGCGGATAACATAAATTTGCCTTCCAAAGTTTTCCGGACAACGCCTAACGGTGGAGATCAGCGGCAGCGGGAAGATGGCAAGACCAACTGCAATCTTAACCTATCCCAATAGGCGAAATTGGCCGCATCAAATCAGAACGGTCTTAGTAGTCCGCTACATTGATATTTCAAACAGTACTCTGCCCCTGTAAAACCAACTCTGTACGTGCCTCCACTTTCCCAGGGCGATGCGGACGAGCGGCCAGCGCTCAAGATTGACCAACTATCTTGCAATCGTGTGTAACTCTTCTCGAATGACTTTCCGCAGGGTGGTCTCAAGTATGTTGTCTCGATACTGAAGGTACTCGCGCAATGCATCATTGATTAGCGTTTGGTAGTTGCCGCCTCCCGCCTCATGAACTTGATGGCGAAACTTGTTCAAGATATCCGTATCGATCCGAATCGTGATGCGGGATTTGCCAGGGGATGGCTTCACCACTGCCCCTTGCTCAGCCTGGTCAAAGTTGTACTCTTTTTCGCTCATAAGTTCTCCGCTCCGGTCTTGTGGCACGGCGTGCCGAAATCAAGCGAATGTCTTCGTGACGATAGGTATAGACCACGATCAGCACACGTCCAAGAAAGTCCATACCGAGCGTGACAAACCGCTGTTCGTCTTCTACATAGTGTTCTTTGATGGTCAATGCCCATTGGTCTTCGAATACACCTGCCGCATCTGAGAAATCGATTTTGTGGTTGTCCAGATTGGCTTGAGCTTTGTCACGATCCCACTGGAAGCTCATGAAGTTACTATATGTACAATCGGCGTACAGGTCAAGTGTAGCAGACCGCTATCACACCCAATCAAGTTGTGGATCTATGAGAGCATTCTTGAGCCGGAGATCAAAGAGCAAATCCACGCCGCTAACTACAAGCTTGAATTGGGGCTGGCCGATATGGGGCGAGACGCTGAAGAGATCGCCCGTGCCATCGAAGAGATGCAGGGCAATTGGCTCATCAATACTCGACACTACTAAGTTTGCTGAACCCGTAGTGGTCGTCGTAGCGCTGGGGGGCGGGTAGAGGGCCGGCGGTGGGGACGTAGTGGTCCCGGAGGCGACCGCTTATTTTTTGAGGGTTGCCGATGACCCGGTCCACGGGCGGCAGCGGGTCCAGCCCTAGGAGGTCTGCCCGGAAGAAGCTGGTGGACACGATGGCGTCGGCCTCGGGAACCGGCTCCAACATGGTGGGAGCGCTTCCCGTCGGGTCGTCCTCGCTGGTCAGGAACACGGTCTTGATCCCGGACCTCTCACAGGCCTGGAGCGTTCGGATAACCTCGATGAACTCGTTGCCGCCGGCGTCCCAGGTGATCAACGCGCCCTCGGCCCCCAGCATCTTGGCGACCTTGGCCGTCTGATTGGCGGTCATTTCCTTCTCATGCTGGGTGGTCCATTCGGTGCGGGTGGCGATGACTCCCAGGAAGTTGAAGTCGGTGCCGTGGCGGCGGTACAGGTCCAACAGCGCCGGATTGTTGGCCATGGTCCAAGACGTGGCGAAGGCGGTGCGGTAAGGGCCGGTTATGGCTCCATCGAGGATCTCGTTGGGATGGAACAACCAGGGCGGGGTGAGCTGGGTCAGGCCGTAGGTGGAGGTGCAGAACGTAGCCGGGGAGCCTGACATCGCTTGGGGCGAATGCAGGCACAGGATGTACACCACCTTGGGTAATGAGGGGTCCACGTCGGTAAGCTCGAAGGTTTCCCGTTCCGGCGGGTCCAGGCTGGCGGTGGCTGCCGCCAGCCTGTCCGATACGGTCAGGACAGCGTTGTGGACGGCATCGTTCCTGGCGTCGACCCCCAGGTTAGGGTCGGGCTCCACCACCACGCACAGGTTGATCAGGGAGCTGGTGGGGATGATCTCCGACCACGGGCCGGACATGTCCAGGTAGACGAACAGGTGGTCGCCGCCGGCCTCGTGCCACGGAGTTTCGGAAACTTCAACCACTCCGACGCCGGACAGCCGGTGGGTGCGTCCTTCGCCCACCGTGGTGATGGAGCGGCCGCAGATGCCGGGGTATACCACCCCAGGCCCTTCCACCTTTACCCGAGGCTCCACCACGTCCCGCACCGGCCAGATGCGCACGGATTCTCCGGGCTTGGCTAGTTCAAGGTCAGCCTTGGCGATGCGAGGGTCGGATCTCACGGCGTCAAGAATCTCGTCCCGCGCAACTTCCAGCAGCCCGTCCCGCCATTGGGTTTGGGCCCCGAACACCACGTCGTGAACTGGGAAAGTGCCTATCTCAAGACGCATGGACCGCCTCCCTAGCCGGAGCCGATTCGTCCGGGTCGAACAGGGTGGGACCACTGACATCGGTCTGGAGGGCTTGCAGCGCCGTTCGGACGATCTGCAGGCCGTAGGCGAAGTCCTTTTCCGGACCCAGATCCGGGTCGCCGCACACATGCTCGATCCTGGCCCCGCGTATCACCCGGTTGGCGCCCGTGGTGAGGGCCAGGTTGTAAATGGCGGATATCATGGCCACGGGGATGCCCACCCGTTCGATCTCCTTGCTCACCGTCGCGCCGCAACGGTTGCAGGTGCCTCAAGTCGCCACCAGGATACAGGCATCCACGCCGGCGTCCTTCAGTTCCTGCGCCATCTCGGCGCCCAGGTGCTTGGATTTAGCCACCGGGGTACTCACGCCGGGCAGGGTGATGATCTGCGAAGCAACCCGGCCGATCACGCCTTGCGACTCCAGGTGGCGCAAATGACTTAGGGGAAGGATGTAATTCGGGTTGTCGCTGGCTATCTGGTTGTAGTAGCCGCCGTGGAAAGCTTCCCAGTCATCACCGGTCAGGGATTCCAGCCCGTCAATCGGATATGAGAAATAGCGCTCCGCATTGCCGGAAACCTGGCGGTCCGGGTTGCCGATGGGAATCAGCCCCCCGGTTGAGATAAGGGCGATGGTGGCCTGGCTCAGGTCCCGCTGGAGCGACGCCGCCGGAACGGCTTCCGGGGCTTGGAAAGGGACCTCTGTCTGGAACGGTTCGCCGCGCAGTTTCTTGGCCAGCATGTCCACGGCCCTTTTGTATCCAGGCTCCGATCTCTCGGAGACTTTGCGTATCCCCCGGCCCAAGTAACCCTCGGTCTCCGCCGGGCCCATCTCTTCACCCGACGTTAGCTTTTGGGCGATCTGGAACATTTGGGAGACAACATCGGGCAGGTCCACGGGGCTGGTACCGGTGGGAACGATGTACACCTGCCGCCGGTAGGTCAGCACGCCAGGGTTTTCCGGGTGCATGGCGGTGATCGCCGGGATGCCCAGATCTTGGGCGGCGGCGCAAACCGCTCCGCAGGCCAGGCCGTAGCGTCCGGCGTCGAAGGCCGGACCAGCGACCACCAGATCGGGTTTGGCCTCCCGCCACGCCTGAGTGACATCAGCCAGCGCCTGCTCGCGCTGCTCGTTGAAATAGTTGTCGCCGCAGATGATGGTCGCTTCGACGGTTCCACCGTCCCCCAGCAGTTGCTGGAAGAGACGGGCCGGGCCAATGGGGCCCTTTTTAACCTCGACGGGTATGTTGGCTTTCTCTTCGGCCCCCACGCCACCGAAGAACTGATTAACGAAGTAGACGACTTTGAGAGATCCGGCCATGTTGGTTCCTCCTGGATTGGGGGTTTGCTCCCAGAGGCGGGTGGTTCGACAGGCTCACCACGAGCGGGGTTGGTAGCGCCGTGTTACCGCATACCTCATGCAACCGGCGGATTATGCTGGTACCAGTCCACGATCTCCGAGCCGGTGGCCGCCCAAACGCCTTCGCGCCGGGTCATATGGGCCAGGGCGTCGTCAAGGTAGCCTATGCGGAATGGTTGGCCGATGAGCCAAGGGTGAAGGTTCAGCGTCATCAGCCTTCCGTTCTGTTGCCCATCTTCATACAGAGTGTCGAAGGCCTCGGTAAGCATGTCCCGGTAACGGCCCACGGTGACCCGCCGTTGCCAAAGGGACACGACGTCGTCCAGTTCCAGCATGATCGGCAGCGCGAACAAATCGCCGTGGGGGCTTTCCAGCCGGTAGGGTTGTTCGTCGTTGACCCAGTCGCACACGTAGCGGATCCCGGCCTCGGACAATAATTGGGGAGTCCGGGACGACTCGCCGTACTCGGGGCCCAGCCATCCGGTGGGCGCTTTTCCGGTGGCCTTGGCCAGACTGTCCATCGATGAATGGATGTAGTGCCGCTCTTCCTGCTCAGTCATGTTGCCGGTTATCATGCGGCTTACCGATATCCCGTGGCCGATGATTTCGCAACCACGTTTCAGGCAATGGTCTACCAGGTACGGGTAGTTCTCGGCGGTCATGGCGTCCATGGCCACCGTTGCTTTGATTCCGTGCTTCTCCAGTGTGTCCAGCACGCGGAAAATACCAACTCGGTGTCCGTACTCCCGGTGGGAGGTGCGGGCGAAGTCCGGATACCCCCGGGAGCCCATGCCGCCGGCCAGAAGGGTGGTGAAACTTCCCTCCGGTTCAGTCCATTCCATGTGCTCCAGGTTCACGATGACGCAGAGGGCGACCCGGGCGCCGTCCGGCCAACGCAACTTTCCCCGGTTGACGATGGGAGACCATTGGTAATGTGGGTGATCCATGCCGGGACGGCGTTCTGCAGGCATTCGTAAAAGCCTCCTAGGCTCGAGAGGTGATGGGGGCGTAGGGGCAGGTTTCAAACCTGCCCCTACCCGGATGGCTACTTATTTAGTTGTCCCGCGTGGGTTACGGCTGCATCGTAGTTATTCGCGATGTAGTAATCGGCGATGTCGTCGGCCGTGGTTTGCCATACCCCTTCGTGGGACATGATGTAACCCAAGACTTCGTCCAGGTACTTCACCCGGTGGGGTTGGCCGGTTAGGAATGGATGGAGAGCGATACACATGACCCGCCCGCTCTCGGCTCCCTCTTTGTAGAGCTGGTCGAATTGGGCTTTGCAGATCTCCGCGAAGTAGTCTCCCTCGTAGTGTTGCCGGTACAGAGGAGCGTCGTTCAGTTCGATAGAGTATGGGACGGAGATTAGCTTTCCCGACTTCACCTTGATGGGCACCGGCTGGTCGTCGTGCATCCAGTCGGTGTGATAGATCAGGCCTGCCTCGGCCATCAGGTCTGGGGTACGCTCGGTGCCGGAGATTGCCGGGCCTAGCATGCCCTTTAGCTGCTTGCCGGTTTCGCGGCGCAGGGTTTCGATGCAGTCCACGTAGAACTCTCGCTCCTGCTCCTCCGACATGGGATTCAAGTACCGGGTGTTGTAGATGCCGTGGCTCATGAAGTCCCAGTTCCTTTCGACCATGGCGTCTTTTATCTCGGGGTAGTGTTCAAGCACCGCCATGTTCAGCGAAACGCAGCAGCGGATGTTGTGCTTATCCAGGACCTCCAACATCCGCCAGAAGCCGACCCGGTTGCCGTAGTCCCGATAAGAGTACTGTTGCACGTCGGGGTAAGGCATGCGCGGCCAGGGGTCCCTTTGTCCATCGTACTCCGGCTCGTATTCGTAGTGTTCCACGTTGGGCGCTATCCACAGCGCTACCCTGGCGCCATTGGGCCATTTGATGGGAGGGCGGTCGATGATGGGACTGTAGTCGACTCGATCTGGTTGTAGCGGCATGATGAGATGCCTCCTTGGCTAAAGGGATTGCCGGCGGCTTAGCTGAGGGTCCCGGCTAGACTGGTCAGATTCGCCAACTCCGGCGAGGTGTCATCAGCGCCACTCCAGCCGTCGATGGCGTCTTGGAGAGTGGATCTGGCCGGTCCGGTCTCCCCGGTACTGGCCTGGACGCGCCCCATCCAGAACGTGTCCCTGATTGATGCCCGGCGGCCCAACCGCTCCCGGAGCATGGTTTCGGCTTTGTCGAACTGCTCGGCCCGAAGATAGGCTTCCAACAGAGTGTCCTCAAACACTTCCCGTTGGGCGTGGCTACCGCCGATCCGTTCTAGTTGTTGCATGGGCGGCTCCATCAATGTTACCGCCGCGCCATAGTTGCCTTCCGCGAAAGCGGCGATGCCCTGCACCAATGGCAAGGTCATCTCCTTCGCCAAAACGTTGCCCTGATCCGCGATCGTCCGCAGGCCGTCGATCGCCTTGCCCAGGGCATCCTGGTCGCCGGCGGCGGCGAATGCCAGAGCGGCGTGGGCATCCCGGAAAGGTGGGCCGGGATTTCCCGCGGCGGGCATCGCCTGGTCGCGTACTTCGTCCCAGGGCTTGGGAGGGGGAGTGCCGCAGTACAACTGCAACCGCCACAATAGAGAAGCGCTGTCGGCCAGGGAAGCGGCGCTTTTCGCGATCACCGATGGCCTTATGTATGTCTCGTACCGGTCTAGGGCCTTCTGGTAGCCGCCCATGGCCAGCTCGAATAGAGCTAGGTGCCACGAGAGGTGGACATGGTAAGCGGCCCGCTTGTCGAAACCCTCCAGCCAGTTGCTCAAGAAATCGCCGCCCGAGACGGCATCCCCTTGCTCGAAGAACACGTGGGTTATCGAATGGGACGCCACTGCGTTGGTGGGGCGCATCTCCAGCGACTTCTGCGCCAGGCGATAGGCTTCCTCCAACCGGCCGGTTTCGTGGTGAGCGAAGGCGTAGCTTCCCAGGAAAGCCCAGTCGTCGCTGCAATGTTTCTCTAGACTTTGGCACAGAGCGAATAGCTCTTCAGGGAAATTAGGGACACCGGCGCTGTGGCAGCCCTGAATAAACAGTCGTTGGGCCAGCCTAAGCATAAAAGTGTCTCGAGGATAGTCGTTGAGGTGCTCGCGTAATAAGGCCAAAGATTGTGGTCCCTTATTATTGATCCAAAGCGAGAGTGCCTCTATCTGGCGCTTTTCCCGGTCGGACATATCGGACGCCAAAGCCTGGGCACGCCCTACGTTTTCTTTAGCCTCCGACGCTACGCCGCGCATCATCGACACCCAAGCCAGCCCGGCATGGGGCAGGGCGAAGCCTTCGTCAGCATCGATGGCCTGTTGGAATTTTTCTTCAGGCCCAAAATTTTGGGAGAGCAGCAGGTCTATACCTTCCGTGCAGGCTTCGGCCGCCACCGTTGATTTGGTGCTGATCGGAAGTCCGAACCGGTCTTGCAAAGTGGTTCCTCCTACCCAGGGGGCGCTGCTGCCCCGGTGTTAACCGATGACAAGATCCGAAAGTTGTTGGCTACAAGGACTAGTTCGGAGTGTAATGGGGGCTCCAATCCCTGTCAACGGCTTCCACCGGCACCCATCTCTCTCGTTGACCGCCTCGCCGCCAACACCTACACTGACCAAAAATTCGGATGCAAACGGGGGTACGCCCATGGGGTTCAAGCTGGTGATCTGCCCGCCCAATTATCAAGACGAGTGGCCGGATAAGCTTAGGGAAGCGATTCCGGATATCGACGTACATCTGTGTCCCACCGTGGGCGAGGCGATGGAGGTGATCGGCGACGCCGACGCCGCCTTCGGAGATATTGTGCCTGAATTACTGGAACGGGCCGGAAACCTCAGATGGATCGCCTGTCCCCAAGCCGGTCCCCGGGCCGGCTACTATCACGAGGCGTTGATCGCCAGTGAGGTGGTGCTGACCAACACCAGGGAGATCTACAACGACCACATCAGCGCCCACATAATGTCCTTTCTGCTGGCCTTCGCTCGGGGTCTCCACGTCTATCTTCCCCAGCAACTGGAGGGCGATTGGCGGCAAGGCTACGACACGATATACCTTCCCGAAGCAACCGCTATTATCGTCGGCGTGGGCGGGATAGGAGGCGAGACAGCCAGATTATGCGCGGAGTTTGGGATGAAGGTGATCGGTGTCGACCCGCGTCTAGATCAAGCTCCCCCCGGCGTGGCCGAACTGGTCCGGCCCGGCGACTTGGCATCGGCGCTGCCTCAGGGCGACTTCGTGATCGTGACCGTGCCGGAAACCCCGGAAACTCAGGGCTTGTTCGCCGCAACCCAGTTCAAGGCGATGAAAAACACGGCGTTCTTCATCAACATCGGCCGTGGCGCCACGGTGAAGTTGGACGATCTGGTGGACGCCTTACGGGCCGGTGAGATTGCCGGAGCCGGATTGGACGTGTTCCAAACGGAGCCATTACCTGCCGGCCATGCCCTTTGGTCCATACCGGGCGTGCTGATCACGCCCCACGTAGCGGGCGACGGCCCCTACTTGCAGGAACGCCGCACCGATCTCTTTATCGACAACTGTGTCCGGTTCAACGAGGGCCGCCCGTTACGTAACGTGGTCGATAAGGCCAACTGGTTCTAGAGGCTAGGCGAAAGGTGTGGTTGGCAAGTCCCCTCCTTATGAAGGAGGGGACTTAGGGGAGGTCGTTTCTCTGGGAGAGCACTATTCCCTGACTCTCCTAGGTCGGGGTGAGGGGCGAAATCCCCCCAACCCCCCTTTACGAAAGTGGGGCTTGACGGTATTTGCTAACTACGGGGGATTTTGGGGAGGATTGAGTCTACTTGCCGTCCTTGATGAAGTCGCTGACCCGCTCGCCGATCATCATGGTGGTGACGTTGGTGTTGGCCCGGATGCAGTCGGGCATGATGGATGCGTCTACGACACGCAGACCTTCTAGGCCGTGTACCTTGCCGTACTGGTCCACCACCGCCATCGGATCCGACGACGGGCCCATCTTGCAGGTGCATGAGATGTGCTGGGAGGTGGTTACCGTGCGAGCTATCCACTGGTCCAAGGCTTCGTCGGACGCCATTTCGGCGTCGGTTGGGGAGATCCGCTCCTGGATGATGTCTTTGAAGGATTCGTGCTCGCCCAGATCGACGCAGATCCGCACTGACTCCCGCAACCGGCGGACGTCGGACTCCTCTTTCAAGTAGTTGTAGTCCAGGACCGGTTGGGCCGCGGGATCCGCGGACGCTAATTTCAGTTCACCGGCCCCGGCGGCCAGGTAGATTCCGCTGGTCATGCGTATGCCCAGGGGCTCCATGCGGCCGCCGCCCTGGTTGACGGGCTGGGTGGCGAAGGACTGCATGGATATCTTCATGTCGTTACGCAGGTCCGAGTCTCCGGCCGTGTAACGAAGGGTCAACTGCATCCTGGGGGCTAGGCCGTCCAGAGGGAAACCTTCCTTAGTGCGCCAAGTGATCCACACCGCCGGATGGTCTCTTAGGTTTTGCCCCACACCCGGAGCGTCTTTAACCACTGATATGCCCAGACTACCCAGGTGATCGGCCGGGCCGACCCCGGAGAGCATCAATATCTGGGGCGAGCCGATGGCCCCGGAGCTCAAGATTATCTCGTCGCCCTCGACGACAAAGGTCTCGCCGCCGCTCTCCAGTTCCACCCCGGTCGCCCGGTTTCCCTCAAACAGGATGCGGTGAACCAGGCACTCAGGCCTAATGGTCAGGTTCAAACGGTGTCTTGACTGGTCCAAGTAGCCCATGGCGGTGCTGATGCGGATGCCGCCGGGATTGTTTAGGGGAGTGGGTCCGACCCCCTCGGAGTCGGGATTGTTATGGTCTGGGCAATCCTGATATCCGGCGTCGATGCAGGCTTCGTAGAATGCCGTCTGGGCGGGCAGCCAGGTTTCCCGCTTGAAGCGGTGCATGATGATGGGGCCTTCGCTGCCGTGAAAGTCGCCCGAAAAGTCGGGGTCCGTTTCTACTTTGTTGAAATAAGGGATCAGCTTCTGAAAGTTCCACTGATCGTTGCCCTCCGAAGCCCAGGAGTCGTAGTCCTCGGGCACCCCTCGCAAGAAGACCTGACCGTTGATGGCGCTGGAGCCGCCGGTGACCTTGCCTCGAGGGACCATCATCGGCCCAGCCTGGTCCGTCGACTTGCCGATGAATTGCCAGTTGTGGTCGCTGGTCATGATGTCCGCCTCGGTGGCGTAGCCGAATTTCACTTCGTCGGGCAGGTCATCGAAGTTCGGGTAGTCTTTCCCCGCTTCCAATAGCAACACCGAGCGGTTGGGGTCCTCGGTCAAGCGTGTGGCCAATATGGACCCCGCCGACCCTGCGCCAATAATTATCACGTCATATTTCATTGCTCGTTCTCCCAGTAAAGTTATGATTCCAACGGCTAACGAGTGGCTCTCCCTCCGTAGCCGTGCCCGGACATCTTGTTGATCTGCGATTAGTCTGCCTGTCAGCGATTCGTCATTCCGGCCCTTCCGCCGAAGGGGAATCCAGGAAACGTGTCCACCAGCTAAGTTTCTGGACCCCGATTTCGATCGGGGTGACGGCTGGACTCTCGGCCTCTCTGCAATCTTAGTAATTTACGGGTAACCGCTAGATCAAAGCGGTGGGGGTTACGATGCCCTCGGTGTCTTCCTCTGTAACCGGGTTTAGGGGCGTGATCCCCAGGTCCTGCTCCATGTAATAGTAGATCTGTTTCAGGTGGTGGGTACTATGGCTCAGGATGATGTTCAACAACTCGGTAACCGTAACCTCCCCGCCATAGTGGGCGGGAACTACCCGGTCGAAGGAGGCGGTGTCGCCGCTCTTCAGGAATCCATCGATGTTGGCCAAGACCTGGTGGCCATATTGGGTGATGGTTTCAACGGTGGCGACGTCCTTGATACGCACATTGGAGGCCGCCATGTCATCAGTGCTCATGCTGCCCTGCTTGTGGCTGAGCCAGGCAAGCTCCGGAAAGGAGATGATGTGCACGATGCAATCCCGCACGCTCCAGGGACGCCAGGGCACTTCTTGTTGTAATTGATCGTCGGTAAGCTGCTGGGTGGCCCGAATGGCGCCATTAAGCACGATGTCGTATTTTTCCGCCAGCCAACTGGTCTTGCTGGACAAGTCAATCTTGACGTTCAGCTTCAGGGCCGGGATCAGCTTTTTGGGGTAATAGCCGATGATTACTTCAGCATCGTCGATGATGGTGACCGGCACCGACTTGATGTCGCGGCTTCTCAGGTACTCTACGGCTGCTTGGTCGGTGGCCAGGTCGTGGTGCTCATACTGAACACCGTTAGACGACAGAAACTCTTCTACCGTCCGGCAGCTGAATCAACCAGGGTTGGTATATACATGAACATCCATGGCTCTCTCCTTAGGGAGTTACCGGGGTAGATTAAAGGGTTCTCTGGGATGGTGTCAACATAACCATTAGTTCCACGATTTGTGGGATACACACTCGTCATTCCGGAGAAGGCCGGAATCCAGGAAATGTTCGCATCATATACGAGTGCGGACACAAACTTCCCACGGTGGGACGGTCAGTCGTATTTGGCCAGCAATTGCTCCATAGAAACCGAACTTAAGCGTCCTGCTTTGTAATCTTCGACCCGCTGTTCCGCTTCGCGCCCCCATTGGGCGTCGATAGCTTCGTACCGTTGATCAAGGCTTGCTCGAAGCTGATCGATAATAAAGGCCTTATCCGCGTCCGATAGATTTAGAGCGCGGTCCAGAATATTTTGGCTTGCTACACTCATAACGTGGTCCTTATAAAGGGCAATAGATCAAACTGGATATTCGATCAGCTTGCATTTATGCCACTTTACCATCGAATTACGCGGTAGAACTGAGGAATTTGACTAGCCCATTTCAAAAATCGCCTTGGCCGGAACCGGCTACCCCTCGTACACCGTGTTCCCGCCCACGATAGTCATCTCGACTGGGATGTCCTTGATGGTTTCCGGGTCTACTTGGGTTGGGTCGGCTCCCAGAACCACCAGGTCGGCCAGCTTGCCGGGTTCGATGGAGCCCTTTATGTCCTCTTCGAATGAGGCGTAGGCCCCATTTATCGTGTAGATCTTCAGCGCCTCTTCCACGGTTACCCGCTGGTTGGCGCCCCAAATCTTGCCCGTGCTGTCGATCCTGGTTACGCAGCTCTGGATGCCCAGGAGGGGTTCGAAGGGGCCGGGTGGGTAGTCGGTGGCGCCGGTGGCGACGACGCCATGATTGAGGAATGAGCGCTGGGCGAACATCCGTGACAGCCGCTCCTCTCCGTAGAATTTCATCTTCTCACCGTGGTAATAGACGTAGGTGCAGAAGGGGGTTGCCACGGCGCCCAGGGCCTTCATTCGGTTGAGGAGATCGGTGTTGACCAGGGTGCAATGCTCGACGCGGTGCCTGGGGTCCGGTCGGGGGAAGGCGGCCTGAGCTTTCTCGTAGGCCGACAATACCATGTCGATGGTCAGGTCACCGTTGGCGTGGATGCAGACCTGGAACCCGGCTTTGTGGATCTCCATTACCTGCCGTTCAATCTCGTCCGCCGGGATGGCCAGGATGCCGTGGTCGCAATCGGAGCCTTCGTAGGGCTCGGATAGGTAGGCGGTGCGGGAGGCGATGGCCCCGTCGGCCACCATCTTTATGCCTCCCAACCGCAGCCGGTCGTCGCCGAAGCCGGTCTTAAGCCCCGCGTCTCTCAATGCGGGGAAGTGGTCATAGGCCATCAATATGTAGGCCCGCAACGTCAAGTCGCCGTTGTCCCGTCCCTCTTGGTAGGTCAGCATCTCGTCGTTGGTTACTCTGGCGTCGTGAACGCTGGTCAGCCCAACCGGTGTCAGCATCTGGCAGATGCGTTGCAGGCCCCGGCGGCGGTCTTCGGGCGTTACGGCGGGCAGGTGGTTGTAGCGCACCGGTTCGATTGCCCTCTCGTAGACCACACCGTCCAGTTCCCCCGACGACGGGTCACGGCCGAAGCGGCCTCCTTCCGGGTCCGGCGTGTCCCGGGTGAAACCGGCCGTTTCCAAGGCCTTGCTGTTCAGATAATAGACGTGACCGGCACGGTGGGACACCAGGATGGGAAGCTCGGTGCTGACCTCGTCCAGGTCCTGCCGGGTGAGGAAACGGTTCTCCTCGGTCTTAGTGTCGTCGAACTTGAACCCCTGCACCCACTCGCCGGGCTTGGTCAGCTCGATCTGTTGGCGCATGGCTTCCTTGATGGCCGATATGGAAGGGAGGGAGCAGTCAGCGGACATAACGTGGCGGATGCCGCTGCTCAGGACATGGATGTGGGCGTCGATGAAACCGGGCAGCACTGTTTTGCCGCTGAGGTCCAGGATCTTGGTTCCGGGGCCTTCCAACCCGGCGACGTCACCGTTGCCGCCTACGGCGATGAACCTGCCATGACGCATGGCCAGGGACTGCGCCCGGGGCCGGTCAGGGTCGATGGTGATGATGTTGGCATTGCGAATTATCGTGTCCGCGTGAGCGGTTGAATCCGGCATATTAACCTCCCGTCTACTAGTGCCGTTATATGGACCTATCCGTGGAGCGCCCGCCAGATTTTTTCTGGAGTAAGGGGCGTGTCGATGGGACCGGCCCTCGACCGGGCCAACGCGTCGACCACGGCGTTGGCCACCGCTACCGGGGCCGCCACCGTGGGTAACTCGCCTATTCCTTTTACACCCATGGGGTTGGTGGGCGACGGGGTTTCCGTTAGGTCTAGATGGATCTCCGGCAATGCTTGGGCCTTGGGCATTCCATAGTCCATGAAGCTGGCGTTCAGCGGTTGTCCTTCCACGTCATATGCAGTTACTTCCGTACGGGCTTGGCCCAAGCCTTGGGCGATGGCCCCGTGGATCTGGCCCTCAAGCAACATGGGGTTGATGACGTAGCCGCAGTCATGCACGGCGGCGTAGCGGAGAAACTTCAGGTGGCCGTTGTCCCGGTCGATCTCGACCACGGCGATGTGGACCGCGAAGCCGAAGGGATTGGCCGGTAAGGAAAAGACGGCGGGGAATTCCAGGCCGGGTTCCATCCCGGCGGGCAGAAGGTCCGGTTGGTGGGCTGCCGAGGCCGCTTCGGCGAAACCCATGACGCGTTCCCGGTCTTCCCGGTTAAAGACTTTTCCATCTTCAAAATCTATGTTTTCAGCGGGGCATTCCAGCACTGAAGATGCGATCAAGGACATTTTCTTGCGCGCCTCTTGCAGACCTACATACATGGCCGAGCCTCCCACGGTAAGCCCTCTACTGGCGAAGGTGCCCTGACCGGACTCCAGCATGTCAGTGTCGCCATGGAGCACCTGCACATCTTCGGGTTTCACTCCGAGCTGGTCGGCGACGATCTGGGAGAATGTCGTTTCCGTGCCCTGGCCGTGGGGCGACACTTCGGTATAAACCTTGACCTGGCCGGACGGCTCGACCTTCACGATGGCGTTGCTGCTCCGCATCGCATTGTTGGTCCCGCCCGACGCCTTGACCACCGTGGCGATGCCGACCCCGATCAAAGGCCCATCGGCCCCGTTATCTGCTTGAGCTTTCCGGTAGCCGGCGTAGTCAGCCAGGTCCAATGCTTTGTCCAATGCAGGCTGGAAATCCCCTGAATCGTAGACAAGTCCGGTGGCGGTGGTATAAGGGAAATCCTCGGGCTTGATGAAGTTGCTGCGCCGTACCTCCGCCGGGTCTAGGTCCAGTTCCTTGGCGATCTGGTCTATCGACCGCTCCATGAAGTATGCGCCTTCGGGACCTCCCGCGCCCCGGTATGGACCGGTGGGCGGCTTGTTGGTGAGCACGGCCACACATTCCACGTCCATGTCCGCTATGGCGTAAGGACCGGCAACCCGGTGCACGGCGTTGATGGGAGGACCGGGGCTCATTATCAGGAAGTAGGCGCCCATGTCGGCCACCAAGCGGATGCGCATACCCAAGATTGTGCCGTCGTTCTTCACGGCGGCTTCCACCTCACCGCTGAAGCCCCGTGCGTGGTAGGCCAGCAGGTTCTCCCACCTTTCTTCCACCCACTTGATGGGGCGCTGTACCAGCATGGCGGCGTAGCCCAGGGCCAATTCCTCGGGCCACAATTCCACTTTCTGTCCGAAACCGCCTCCCACGTCGGGAACGATCACCCGGATGTTGGCGGGGGCGTTCTTGAGCAGCCGTCCCAGGTATTCTTTCACCCGGTGGGGCGTCTGGGTGGAGGTCCAAAGGGTCAATGAGTCTGATTCGTGCTGGTATGAGGCCAGCACGGCTCTTGTTTCCATGGGAGCCGCCGAGAGACGGGGAGATGAGTACCTTCCCCTGACCACCCGGTCGGCTTGGTCGAAGGTCTTTTTCAAGTCGCCCCGGGACTCGTGGGCGCGCATCACGACATTGCCGCCCAATTCCTCGTGGATAGGGAAGGCGGTTCCTTCAGCGGCCAGCAATGGGTCTTCAGCGATCGGCAAGGGCTTGTAGTCAACCTGCACCAGTTCCAGGGCGTCTTTCGCCGTGTAGGGATCTTCGGCGATGACCATGGCTATCGGCTGGCCTACGTAACATACTTTGTCTCGGGCCAAGGCCGGATGGCCCGGTATCTTGACGCCTTCCATTTCCGGCACATCACGGTGGGGAATATCGTCCACCGCTTCGGCTATGTCCTTCCCCGTTATCACCGCCACCACCCCCGGCAGAGCCCGAGCGGTGGCCACGTCTATGGCCCCGATGGTGGCGCTGGCGTGAGTGCTGCGGACGAAGACGGCGTGGACCATTTCCGGCATGGTCATGTCGTCCAGATAAGAACCACCGCCGGTCAACAGCCGGTGGTCCTCGAATCGCTTTAGGGGCTGGCCTACATAGGGCACTCGAGTCCTCCCGGTTTTGCCGGCCGGTATTTACCAGATCGGGCCAAGACTCTGGCGGTGGACGGCGCTCAATTCTACCACGCCCGTTACCGGTTCCTGCCCGCCAAATTCTCTACCTCCGGCTGGCAGAATCGCCAACCGGCTCCTGGTTCTTTATACTATTGGCATGTTTATCGGCTCATGTCCCGAGTTTCCCGGTGGGAGCTGGAGACGAAGGCAAACATGAAAAAAATGGTGCTCGTGGCTATGCTGGCGGCGGTTACGGCCTTGGGGTCACCCGGAGAAGCGGATGTGGCGCATGCCCAGATTCTCTGTACCGGCCATGCCAGGCAAGTTGGCCGGGGAGTGGTCGGGACCATGGGACCGGATCTGATCGATTGCAGCGCATCCACCGTGGGAGTGACTATCGTGGGCCTGGCTGGCGACGACTTTCTCATCGGTGGGCAAGGGAACGATATCATCATAGCCGGTGAGGGCAACGACTGGATCTTCAGCCGGGCAGGGGACGATATTCTGATTGGAGACGAAGGTAAAGACGGTCTTTTCGCCGGGCCGGGAAACGACTTGCTCCGGGGCGGTGACGGCAACGATACTTTGTTTGGAGGCGCTGGAGACGACTTGCTCTATGGCGGCAAGGGGGATGACCCACTCTTCGGCGCGGCTGGCAATGACTTTTGCGACGGACAAGAGGGAGATGGGGACTGGGCCAGCAGAACCTGCGAGCTAACGGTGCATGTGCCGTAGGGTGGCGTTGGACGGCTTGGAACTTACTGGGTGCCGTTGCTACGAAAGGTAACTTAGACGGCCTCCTCCCCACGTGTGGGAGAGGATTGAGGTGGGGGGTATCAACCCAAACCCTTCGTCCTTCTGCCGAAGGATCAGGGCAGGTTCCAACCTTCCCCCATCAAGGGGGAAGGGACGTCTGGTTGGGCTTTCGTGTGTGGATGCTAATCACAATGTAGGGGCAGGTTTAAAACCTGCCCCTACGATCATTCGGGGTCATCGTTGCCCACGGGCCCTAGCCCCGGTCTACAGATTGATCGAGTGTTCCTCGTAGTCCTTTACTTTGTTGTAGATCTGTAGCCGGTGGCGGGCTGCTTCTAGGACGAAGATGCGGTCGTTGGCGTCAACGTTCACGGCTACCGGACGGCGGAAGCGCCATTCGGGCTCCATGTCGGCCCGGCGGCGCGCCTTGATGATGTCCGGGTTGGCGTCGATATAAGTTTGGGTCCACGGGGACGGCGTTTGAGCGTCGCCGACCAGGGTAGTGACGAATTTGCCGTCAGGGCCATAGACCTGCACGCGGTGGTTGGCCCAGTCGGTGATGTATACGTCGCCTTCCGAGTCTACAGCGACCCCCGAAGGGTGGTCCAGGTCTCCCGCCTTGGCGTCGGCGCTCCCGAATTGGACCAGGAACTTGCCGTCGGGAGAGAATTTTTGCACCCGGTTGTTGCCCCAATCAGCCACGTAGACGTCGCCATTATTGTCCACGCAGATACCCCAGGGGGTCTCGAGTTCGCCTTGAGCGCTGCCCTGACTTCCCCAATTGGAGATGAACTGGCCATCCTTGGTGAATAGCTGCACTCGGTGGTTCTTGCTATCAACCACGTAGAGGTTGTCATCGGCGTCGAAAGCGATACCCGACGCACCCGCGAATTCACCGTCGCCGGCGCCGGGAGTGCCCCATTTGCTTAAGAACTTGCCCTCTTTATCGAAGACCGATATACGGTTGAGCCGCTCGTCGGTGGCGTAGATATTTTCGTCCCGGTCCAAGTCTAAGGAAACGGGCCAGATGAACTGGCCGTCGCCAGAGCCGAAGCCGCCGAATTGGCCTAGGAATTCATGATCGACGGTTATCCTAGAGATGCGCTGGCCTACTTCTTCAACCCCACGATTGATGATGTACATGATGCCGCCTGATCCCAACGCAAAGTCCTGAGGGGTCCAAAGGCCTTGGCCGTTCATCGCGTACATGCCTATGCAGTAGTTGTAGTCGAAGACCCGCCCTGCGGCGACTGTGGTCAGCATTGCTTCCTCCTGTCAGCCGGTCCGATCGGTTTCGGAACTTGATCGCTTTCAGATCTAGACTCACCTCAGTCCTCTCCCTCAGGGAGAGGACTGAGGTGAGGGCACCCCCATCCCTTCGTCCTTCTGCCGAAGGATCAGGTTAGAGAGGGGGGCGTACCGGTTTAGACGAACGCCATCTGCTCGAATGTGCCACCTACGATGGGAACCGCGTCCAAGCCCAACCACTTCTCGATCACGGTGGCGTAGAAGCCCCGGAAGTCGTAGTTGGGATCCAGGTCGCCTTGGTTCAGGTCTTCGGCCTTCAGGGACGGATAGGTCCCGTACATGCCGCCCTTGACGTTGTTGCCGATGACGAAGGCACCGCCGGCGGCACCGTGGTCCGTCCCGGTGCCATTGTCCCTGACCCGGCGGCCGAACTCGGTGAACATAACCATGATCAGATTGTCGCCGGCGTCATGCTCTTTCAGGTCGTCGAAGAAGTCGCTGACCGCGTTGGACACATCGGTCCACAGCTTCTGATGCATGGGCGGCTGGTTGAAGTGGGTGTCGAAGGGACCGTGAGAAGTGTAGAAGACCTGGGTGCCCAAGTCCGCCAGGTATACCCGGGCCACGTCCCTCAAGTACTTGGCGATGGGAGTTTCCGCGTATTCGATGGTGGACGTGTACTTCTCAGGAGCCACCTTGAGGATGTCGGCGCCTTTCAGGGCGTCACGTCCGGTCTGGCCCAAGTAGTCCATGGTCGCGCCGGTGCCGATGGCGGGAGCGTACATTCGGGCGAACCGCTCCAGGATCTTCGCGCGGTCCTGCTGTGGGTCGATCCCGGGAACGGTGGACAGCACGCCGTAGTTCTCGAGGTTGGAGACGGAAGTTATGGGCACACCGCGCAGCGCCAATGCCCTGGGCAAGCCCTGGCCGAAGTTAACCGTCTTCAACACGTTTTCCCCGGCTGGGTCCAGGTCTCGGGTCACTTTGGCGACCCAGCCTTCCGTGCCTACGATGTCCGGCTCACAGGTGTGCCAGATGTCCATGGCTCGGAAGTGGGACCGAGGGGAATTCTCGAAGCCGATGCCGTGGATGATGGCCATCTTGCCATCGTCGTACATCTTCTTAAGTGGGCCCATGTTGGGGTTAAAAGCCAACTGGTCGTCGATGGGCAGGACCTTATCCTCGGGGATGTTTACCTTGGGCCGATTGTCCCGGTATTCGCCGCTGGTGTAAGGGATTATCGTGTTGAGAATATCGTTGGCCCCGGTAAGCTGCAGAATGACCACCACCGGGTCTTTCTTGGTTGATGCCATCTTCGAATCCTCCTGAAGTAGTCGTTGGGTTGTAGCGGCCCGCAGGCTGCTAGGCGAACTGATAGTCCCTGGAGGCGGCGATCAGCGCCAGCATGATGCCCACCCGTTTCTCGGAAGCGGTGCGCTCTTCGTCAGTGCCCCAATTCAGGTTTCCGTCCTCTTGGGCAAGGTCCAGCAACTCACTGTGGGTCGATTCGCTAACTTCCAAGGGTCCAAGTGCTTCTAGGCATTGAGCCACGAAATCTGCCGGCGCCAGGCTGCCCCTGGATCTGAGCCCCTCAACCACGGAACGGACACCCGGCAGAGAAGTGTCTCCCAGGACGCCCGCGGCGAAGTTCACCCTTCTTACCAGGGCGCCGCCGTCGATCCACTCGGAACCGGTGTGCCAGCTTTCCACGCTGGGAGGATTCAGGAGCTCCTGCCCTTGCCAATTGCACTCCATCGCCAGGGCGGTGAGTCCGGGCCTGGGTCCGTTGTAGTTGCCGGCGATGCGTACGGTTCCCACAACCAACTCGGCGGGGCTCTTCACGTGCTCAAAGCGGGCTTTCTTGAAGAAGTCAGACTTGAACAGTACCCGTAGGATTGAACGGATGTCGCCTTTGGAGTCGTTGTAGGCGTCCACCAGGGTCTGTATCGCCTCCGGATCCCGGGGCGGCGTGATGTTCCAGGCCGGTACTTGGGCTTCATCGGCGACGAAGAAGTTGTACAGGTGCCGTGCCAGGAAGCGGGGGGTTGCCGGTTGATCGGCCAGGATATTGATGATATCTTCGCCGTTGAAGTTCCCGGTGTGCCCCAGGAAGGTCTTTTCGCCGTCGTCGTGGTCTTCCGGCTTGTACTCGAAGTTCCAGTAGAAACGGCCCAAGGGGTTTCGGGGTATCTTGGGGGCGATGGTCCACCCGGTAAAGGCCCGCGACGCCTCTTTAATATCATCCTCGGAATAGTTGCCCACGCCTAGGGCGAACAACTCCATCAACTCACGACCCCAGTTCTCGTTGATAGCGCCGTTATGGTTGCCGTTGTTGTCCAGCCAATAAATCATCGCCGGGTTCTTGGCCAGCTCCACCAGCAGTTCTTTGAAGCTGCCCAGGCCGTACTTGCGGAACATCTTGATCTGCTGGGTCAGCTCGGGAGGATTGTCCACTTTGGAGTTGCCCGTGGCGAACAACTGGTGCCAGAACAAGGCTATCTTTTCTTCCAGGGGCCGCTTGGTGTTAATCATCCGGTACACCCATTCGGCCTGGTTGATGGGCGGTCCCAAAGCGCCCTCGTAGCCGGGGAAATACCGGTAAAATTCGTTTTCGTCGATCGGGGGTA